>NZ_CP042420.1:942500-1289072 GCF_007954625.1 Leuconostoc lactis
GATTGACCAAGTTTCTGATGAACGTCGCTCAGCGTTAAGGCAAACGGATGATGGGCAAACGGTCTCATCGCCGTCACAACAGCAAGCGACCACAACTGCCTCAGACACCAACCAACAGCCTGTGGACAATCTATTGACCGTTAAATTGCCGTACTTTGAAGCGATTATCCCAATTGCGCATTTAGCCAACCGGTTAGATCGTGCTTCAGACTTATATCGCTATCAGTCCGATTTTTACCTCACGCTACACTACGAACAGGACAATGTGAGTCATGATATGATGAAGGACCAAAAGGCGATGATTCTCGAGTATGCGACTGTTGCGGCAGTACAAAATGATGTCTTAAGGGAACATGGTGAGTTAGTCATGCAACGCGATGCGCTCAAGCAAATTAAAAACTTATTCTAAAGGACGCGGTAACGCGTTTTTTTGATATAATATAAACATTGACTTTATTAGAAGAGGTAAAAAATGAGTATATTAGGAACAGTTCTAACCGTTATTCTTGCGTGGATTTTAATTGCTTTTGGCAGCTGGCTATGGGTTATTTTGTCAGCAAAATCGAGTGGGACATTACTCAAGCCCGAAGCATTTGCGGATAAATTAGCCAATGAAAATGCACAAATTATCGACGTACGTGAACCTGCTGCCTATAAGCGCTCACACATTATGGGGGCACGTAATATTCCGGCAATAAACTTTTCACAAGGAAAGTCTGGCTTGCGTCATGATCGTGATATTTTTCTTTATGATGACCGCTTGCGTGAAGTGACACGTGTGAGCAAAATTTTGAAGAAGCAAGGGTACCAAAAAAATCGTATTTTTATTTTGCGTGGGGGCTTCTCACAATATACTGGGAAGAAAACAAATTAAATAATAACGCCAAGAAGGTTGTGATACGGCTTATGTATCACAACCTTTTTTTATATGGGCAGCTAAAAATAATGATGGTGTCGATGGCTTTAAATTTTAATAAAGAAGTGTATAATTGAAAATGTAAGCGGTTACAAAAAGGAGAAAGCCATGCAATACATTAATTACTTTAATCATGATGCCTACACAAATATTGCCATGGATGCGTGGTTACTGAAGCATTTAAAGCCAACTGAACCGGTTTTTGCCTTGTGGCAAAATCAGCGTGCCGTTATTGTTGGTGAAAATCAAAACACGTTTTCTGAAGTGAATGCTGATTATATCACTGAAAATGATGTGCAAGTTGTCAGACGGGTTTCTGGTGGTGGCGCAGTTTATCATGATTTAGGGAACATTTGCTTTACTTTTTTTGTACCGGTTGTTAGCAGTGCCAATGTTGATTTTCATCAATTTGTGCAACCAATGGCAGATGCTTTAGCTGCAGTTGGCATTGACGTCACAATTTCTGGCCGTAATGATTTGGAAATCGATGGCAAGAAAATTTCTGGTAATGCGCAGCGCTATGCGGGTGGCTATTTAATGCATCATGGTACATTGTTGTGGGATACGGATGTGGATGCGATGGTACGGTCGTTAAACGTGGCTGACGAAAAATTTATTTCAAAAGCAGCGAAATCAGTCCGCGCACGGGTGGGTAATATTAAGGATTATGCCCCTGATAATTTAACCATCGATGCATTTATCAAACAATTGCGCTATTACCTCACTAATGAAGGGCGAGATGGTGAATATCAATTAACAGACACACAGAAGACAGCGATTTTAGCCTTACGAGATCAACAGTTTGCCCAGTGGTCATGGAATTATGGGCAAAGTCCGGATTTCATGTATCAAAACCATGCTAAATATCAGGGTGGCAGCATTGACGTGCATGTCAATGCTGTTGACGGGAAAATAACTGATATTGACTTTACTGGTGATTTTTTGGGTGTGCGTGATTGGCGTGAGATTAAATCACAATTTATTGGCTTGCCGTTTACCAAGACTGCGGTAGCTGACGTGTTATTAGCGAACCAAGACGGTCAGTACTTTGGCACGATCACGAACGATGAACTTTTGGCAGTATTTTTTCAGAAAGATGAGGTAGAAACACATGTCTGATATCACAGTAACAAATGAGAAAATTTTGGACTTTAGTGGCCAATTAGCGCTACAGGATGAGACATTTCCAACACTACAGATTTTAAATCCTGCGGGTGAGATTGTTGATGAAGCTGGTTTAGCGCGTGCAGATCTATCATCGGAAGATTTAGTCCAAATTATGCAACGGATGTTGTTGAGCCGGCAATTAGATATTCGGTCAACAAAGCTTGCCAAGCAAGGTCGCTTTGGCTTTTTTGCGCCAACAGCTGGGCAAGAAGCCTCACAAATGGCTTCATCGTATGCCTTTAATGATAGCGATTGGTTAATGCCGGGATATCGTGATATTCCACAAATTATCGTGAAGGGGTGGCCAATTTGGAAAGCGATTCTATGGTCACGCGGCCATGTTTTAGGGAATGTGTTCACAACGTCAGATGATCAACCCGTCAATGCTTGGATGCCACAAATTATCATTGGCGCCCAATACGTTGAAGCAGCTGGAATTGGCTTAGGACTCAAAAAGCGGCAAAAAGACGCGGTCGCCTATGCCTATACGGGTGATGGCGGGTCGTCACAAGGTGACTTTTACGAAGGGGTCAATTTTGCTGGTGCCTATCAAGCCAATGCCGTCTTCTTTATTCAAAATAATGGCTATGCTATTTCAACACCACGTGGATTACAAACTGCGGCAACGCACTTGGCGGCCAAAGGCTGGGCTGCTGGGGTGCCAAGTGTCGTGGTTGATGGGAATGATCCAATTGCCGTGTATTTGGCAGCTAAGGAGGCGCGTCAGTGGGCAGTATCCGGTAATGGGCCAGTATTGATTGAAACGCTGACAGATCGCTTAGAGCCGCATTCAACTGCAGGTGACGATCCATTGCGTTATCGCACACAAGATGACATTGATGCGTGGTGGGCAAAAGAACCCCTCATTCGGATGCGCAAGTTTATGACCGACCAAGGCATTTGGGATGAGGCTAAAGAAGCCGCCTATATTGCGGAAGTCAATGCCTTAATTGATGAACAGATTAAAATTGCAGATAATGTGCCAAAGCAAAAAATTTCTGACTTTATTAAAAATACACTGGAAGTTCCAAGTTATGCTATGACAGAACAAATCGCAAAGTTTGAAAGTGAGGGGAAGTAAGATGGCTGTTAAAAGTTATATTGATGCTGTCCGCGAGGCAATGGATCTTGCCCTTGGTCAAGACGAGAACGTCCTCATTTTTGGTGAAGATGTTGGTAAAAATGGCGGTGTGTTCCGTGCCACCGATGGGCTGCAAGCCAAATATGGCGAAGATCGGGTCTTTAATACGCCCTTAGCTGAGTCAGGTATTGGTGGACTAGCCATTGGCTTAACCACACAAAACTATCGACCAGTGATGGAAATTCAATTCTTTGGCTTTGTATTTGAAGTGATGGATTCAATCGCTGGCCAAATGGCCCGTAATCGTTTCCGCTTTGGTGGGACAAAGCAAATGCCAATTGTGGTTCGTGCCCCTTATGGCGGTGGCACAAAGACACCGGAGATGCATGCGGACAACTTGGAAGGCATTGTGGCCCAAATCCCTGGTATTCGTGTTGTGATGCCCGCCAACCCAGCAGATGCTAAAGGCTTATTGCTCAGTGCAATTGAATCAAATGATCCTGTGGTCTTTTTGGAAAATTTGCATCTCTATCGTTCATTAAAAGGCGAAGTACCAGAAGGTTACTACACAACACCGCTTGATCAAGCGGCCGTTGCGCGGGAAGGTAGTGATGTCTCGATTATTTCTTATGGTGGCGGTGTACCAGTTGCGTTGAAGGCAGCGGAAGCCTTAGCCAAAGAGAATATTTCGGCCGAGGTTCTAGACTTACGGACAGTTTCGCCACTTGATATTGCAAGTATTGGCGCCACAGTACAAAAGACCGGTCGAGTGGTCGTTGTCCAAGAAGCCCAACGCATGGCAGGCATCGGCGCCAACGTGATGAGTGAAATTTCAGAGCGATTTATTTTGGACTTGAAGGCACCGATTGGCCGCGTGGCGGCACCGGACTCAGTTTATCCATTTGGTCAAGCCGAAAATGATTGGATGATTAAAGCAGATGATGTTGTGGCAAAAGTGATGGAGGTTGTGAATTATGACTGAGATTTTTAAAATGCCAGATATTGGTGAAGGGATGGCCGAAGGTGATATTACGTTATGGCTGGTTAAAGTTGGTGACACGATTGCCATGGATGATCCCGTTGCCGAAGTGCAAAATGATAAGTTAATTCAAGAAATTTTATCACCCTATGCGGGGAAAGTGACGAAGTTGTTTGTCGAGGCTGGCACAACTGTATCCGTTGGCGATCCCTTGATTGAATTTGATGGCGATGGTAGTGGTGGTACTGCGTCAGTGGCTGATACTGCTGTACCAACACCTGACGTGGCACCAGTTGCACCTGTGACTGAGCAGGCACCACAAGCACAGACTACACCTAGTCCTACGGCAAGTACTGTCCAAACGGTTAACGGTCATGTCTTGGCGATGCCTTCAGTTCGTCATTTGGCGTTTGAAAAAGGCATTGATCTCACGCAAGTACCTGCAACTGGTCGACATGGTCATGTGACCTTGACCGATGTCATGAACTTCCAAGCAGATACCACAGCAGCGCCCACACCGGTGGCTGCTGTGGCCCCAGCGGCACCAACCCCACCAAAGCCTGCAGATAGCAAATCAGAACGACCTGTTGCACCAGCGCCACTACATGAAGGTCGGCAACCAATGACACCAATCCGGAAGGTCATTGCCAAAGCAATGGCCAACCAGAACGCAACGATTCCGGCGGTCACTAATTTTGATAGTGTTGAGGTGAGTCAGCTGGTGGCACATCGTCAACAGTTTAAAGCACAGGCGTCTGAACAAGGGATTCATTTGACTTACTTGGCTTATGTGGTGAAAGCGTTGGCGGCGACGGCTAAAAAATTCCCAGAAATTAATGCCAGTTTGGATATGACCACCCAAGAAATTATTTACCATGACGACGTGAACATGGGGATTGCGGTGAATGCACCGTCTGGTTTATTTGTACCGGTCGTGGCGCAAGTTGATCGGAAGTCGATTTTCCAAATTGCCAAAGAAATTGCCATTTTGGCCGATGCCGTGCGTGATGGGTCGATTTCGCCTAAGCAAATGCAAGGCAGCACGATGACGATTTCTAACCTCGGTTCAGCACGGGGCACTTGGTTCACACCCATTATTAATGGCCATGAAGTGATGATTCTTGGCTTAGGCTCAATTGTTAAGGAGCCAGTCGTCAATGCGGCTGGGGAAATTGTTGTCGGTCAGAATATGAAGCTGTCCTTAACTTATGATCACCGGTTGATTGATGGTATGTTAGGTCAAAGTGCCTTGAATTATTTGAAGCAGTTATTGGCTGATCCAGCGTATATGTTGATGGAGGTGTAAGATGGTTGTTGGCGCACAAGCACGTGAAATTGATACAGTTGTGATTGGTTCTGGGCCTGGCGGCTATGTGGCAGCCATTCGCGCCGCCGAATTGGGGCAAAAGGTGACCATTATTGAGCGCGACGCCATTGGCGGCGTTTGTCTGAATGTCGGCTGCATTCCATCAAAAGCGTTAATCCATGTTGGCCATCGCTACCAAGAAGCCCAAGCAAACACACCATTTGGTCTGACAACCAGTGGGGCAACCTTAGATTGGCAACAAACCCAAGATTGGAAGCAAAATCAAGTCGTGAATACCTTAACCAGTGGTGTGGCGATGTTGCTGAAAAAGCATCAGGTGGAAATTGTCCATGGCGAAGCGACTTTTACCGATAATGAAACCTTAAACGTGGTGCAAGAAGACGGTCATGAATTATTACAATTCAACAATGCCATTATTGCGACTGGGTCACGTCCAGTTGCTATTCCAAGTATGCCATTTGGTGGCCGCATTATTGATTCAACGGGTGCCTTAAGTTTACCTGAAGTGCCTAAGCGTTTAATTATTGTCGGTGGCGGCGTCATTGGTTCCGAGTTAGGTGGCGCTTATGCCAACCTTGGTGCACAAGTCACAATCATTGAGGGACTAGATCATACCCTCAATGGGTTTGATGCCGAAATGACACGACCAGTTTTGGCTGACTTTAAGCAAAAGGGGGGCGTTATCGTCACTGACGCGCAGGCCAAGTCGGCCACGCAAACTGATGATGAGGTGCGTCTCACGTACACCGTGGCTGGCGAGGAGCACACGATTACTGGTGATTATCTACTCGTGGCAGTTGGCCGTCGGGCAAACACGGACACCTTGGGCTTAAACAACACGGATGTGAAACTCACAGATCGTGGGTTGATTGAAATTGCGGATAACATGCAGACGAGCGTGCCGCATATTTATGCCATTGGGGATGTGACTGCAGGGCCACAACTGGCCCATAAGGCGAGCTTCCAGGGTAAGATTGCTGCTGCAGCGATTGCGGGGGATCCGCAAGCACACGACCTGCATTATGGGTTACCAGCCGTTGCGTATACGCAAGTCGAGATGGCAACCGTTGGCGAGACACCCGAATCAGCCCAAGCCAACCAACTGGACGTTAAAGTATCTAAATTCCCCTTTGCGGCCAATGGTCGTGCCATTTCAATGGGTGAAACGGCGGGATTCATCCGCTTAATCAGCGATAAGACCACCAATGCAGTGTTAGGGGCGCAAATTGTTGGCCCAAGTGCTTCAGATTTGATTGCTGAGTTAGCACTGGCAATTGAAAACGGCCTGACCACACAAGATATTTCATTGACGATTCACCCACATCCAACCTTGGGTGAGGCGATTATGGATACTGCTGAATTGGCAGATGGGTTACCCGTTCACATTTAGCATGCAATACTGACATAAGCAGCAAATGACGTTGCCAACACTTGGCAACGTCATTTTAATTCTAGGAGAGTTATGGCTCATATTACAACAAACGACAACGTACAATTAGCCTATCACGTTCATGGAATTGGCCAGCCCATTATTTTAATTGCTGGCTATTCTGGCAACCAAGCGACGTGGACAGCACAAATTCCGGCATTCGTAGCAGCCGGGTATCAAGTGATTACTTATGACCGCCGCAATCATGGGCAGAGTGATCAAGTGGCTTACGGCATGCGGCTATCGCGTCACGGGATGGATCTCGCCACGATTATCTCAGCTTTAGCACTCAAACAGCCCATTTTATTAGGGCATTCGATGGGCGCCAGCACAATTTGGGCGTATTTGTCCCTATTCGGGGATGCTGATATTCGTGCCGTGATCACTGAAGATCAAATCCCCAAAATGATTCAGACAGCGGATTGGCCTTATGGTTTATTAGGGTCCGATTGGCAGCATTTACCAGCAGCTTTGACGCAATTACCCACCACGAAATTAACGAACCTGAAGCTTTCAGCTGACATCAAACGCGCAATTGGGCAACATTTCCAACCTTTTGATTTCAAATTGAATGCCCCGTTATTGGAAAATAGCGCAGTGCAAGATTGGCGGGATGTTTTGCGGCGTGAAGCGGTGCCGCACTTGTTTATTGCGGGTGGCCAGTCACCATTATGGCCAGCTGAACATGCCAAAGTGTTAGCACAGATGACGGCGCATGGGCAATACGTCATTCTACCTGAAGCCGGCCATATCCCCCATATCGAAGATCCAGCGACGTTTAATGACGCAATTTTGACTTTCTTAAATCGTTTATAAAAAAGCAACGGCCATAAAGGTTGTTGCTTTTTTTTGACTAATCAGTCAACAAAAACTATAATCAAGGCATGGGAAGAAAAACAAGTTTTGATCACGATGTCGTTATGTTACAAATGAGCCAAGTTTTTGCGCGCTTTGGCTATGTAGGGACCGCACTGGATGATTTAGTGGCCGCAACGGGTGTCTTACGAGGCAGCTTATATCGCGCATTTGGTAGTAAACAGGGGATGTTTATTGCGTGCCTGACAGCAGGTTTAGCCAAACAGCCACAATCAGAATTAACGTGGCGTTTGATTTTAGTAGCATTATTAGAATTAACCCAAACAAGCATAGCCGTTCGGACGTTGATCCAAGAATGGTATCGCAAACAAGAGGCGACAACAGTTCTCGCGCAGTTAGGGCAACAACTATTGAATCAAAGTGGTATTTTAAAGGAGGCATTACCAGATGGAAAACACAGTTGAATTAACAGCAGATATGTTAGTCGTGACACCAGTTGGGATAACAAAAATTGCTGCGTTAAAAGAAGCCGTACGTGTACCAAGGGCGCATGTGGTGGGCGCTTCGATTGATGCGGGCATCCTAAAGGAAAAGAAAGGGCTACGTATGCCCGGGACAGCTATTCCGGGCTATTGGGCTGGGACTTTTCGTAAAACAGGCGAAGAGACGTTTTTTAACATTAAACAAACTAGTGAATCAGTTGTGATTCAGCTCAAAGATGAGCGTTACACCCGCTTAGTAATTGGTGTCGCGCAGCCACGGGAACTCGTCAATCAGATTAATAATTGGGTGGCGGGACACGATTAAATTGGTACAACGTCTGTCAAAGCTTGCTACGTGACGTCTGTTGGTCATGAAAAAAGGATTAGCTGATGTGCTAATCCTTTTTGCTAATGATCGGTTATATTTTTGCTTGCATAATCAATGGTTAGCAATTAATTAAACAAAAAAATCAGCCGCTAACGGCTGATTGGGTTTAAAAGCGTGATTGATGTGCCGCGATGCTGCGACGAATAGCTTGCTTTGATACTTCTTCGTGTTGTGCTTCGGCTTCTTCGGCTGGCTTGATAACTGTTTGGCGATACCCAAGTGCAGAAGCAGCAGCAACAAGGGCTGATCCAATAATACCAACGATAACGCCTGACTTAAATGATTTCATAATCCCTCTCTTTTCTTACGTTTTTCTAAAGTCTATTATCAACTATTTTGCCTTATTTGTAAACGAATTTAGTATAATAAAAATTATGACAAAACAAACACAAATTATTGCGCATCGCGGTTATCGCGCGGTGGCCCCTGAAAATACGTTACCAGCGTTTGAAGCAGCCTTGGCGTATGACATTGATATGCTCGAAATGGACTTGCATCGGACCAAAGATGGCCACCTTGTCGTGATTCATGACGAAACGGTTGATCGCACAACTAACGGGACTGGTCTTGTCAAAGACCTAACTTTGGCTGAGATTAAGGCGTTAGATGCTGGTCAATATAAAGACCCCAAAATGCCCGGCGTGACGGTGCCAACTTTTGCGGAATTTTTAACGTTTTTGCAAGCACAACATTTTGCTAAAACGTTATTGATTGAAATTAAGACAGATCATCAGGATTATCCAGGTATTGAGGCTGATATTTTAGCGTTGGTGGCTGAGTTTAAGCCAAGTTATCCAATTATTTATCAAAGTTTTAACTTGGAGACCCTAAAGACCATTCGTCGGTTAGCGCCAACAGCTGATGTCGCAGCGTTAGCTGTATGGGGTGGCTATAAGGTCTATTGGTTAAAATGGCGCGGGGTCTTTGACTATGTCCATGTTGATATGCGCATTTTAAAGCATAAGCCGAAAATTTTTTGGCGCTCAAACTGGCATACCCGTGTTTGGACTGTGGACAACGAAGCTGATATGCGCCGTGTGTTTAAAGCGGGGTTACGTGGTCTGATCACGAATAACGTCGCCCTGGCGACGCGCATTCGTCAAGAAATACAAGGAGAGCAGCATGACTAAAATTGTCGTAATTGCGGGACCAACTGCTTCTGGTAAAAGTGATTTAGCCATTAAAATGGCGCAACAGTTTAATGGTGAAATTATTTCCGCCGATGCCATGCAAATTTATCGTACGTTAGATGTGGGTACAGCGAAGGTGAGTCCAGAGGAGCAAGAATTGGTGCCGCATCATTTAATTGATATTGTTGATATGACAGATACCTTTTCGGTAGCTGATTTCGTGGCGCAAGCAGATCAAGCGATTGCTGACATTGTGTCACGGGGTAAATTACCGATTATTGCTGGTGGGACCGGCTTTTATGTAAAAGCATTACTTGGGGCACAAACGCTAGATTATGTCGCTAGCGATGCGACAGAGGTCGCAGCGTTACAAGCTGAGGCGTTACCTGACTTAGTCGCGACGTTGCAGGGATTAGATCAATCGTTGGCCGAACGAGTTGATTTAAACAATAAACAACGCGTTATCCGCGCCATCCAGATTGCACGACACGGCAAACACGATGAACAGCCAGCACGACCAAACTATGAGGCCTTCGTGGTGGGATTGGATTGGCCACGTGAGGTTTTGTATGAGCGGATCAACGCCCGAGCCGAGAAGATGTTAGCAGCAGGGTTGCTTGATGAGGCCGACCGGATTTTAGCGGCGGGTGGCGAAACCATTCAAGCTGGTAAAGCCATTGGTTATAAAGAATTCTTCCCGTATTTAACTGGGGATGTGACGCTTGCTGAAGCCACTGCGCAAATGCAACAAGATTCGCGCCGTTATGCAAAACGTCAATTGACTTATTTACGGCATCAAATTCCTGGCTTGATTTGGTTATCAGGTCAGCATGCTGCCACGACGTTATCAGACTGGTTAACAACGTGGTTAGCAGCATCAGAGTAACAAGACCACGCCATTGTTGTGGTGTGCTCAAAAAGTTAAAGTAAAATATTTTAGTTCATCAAGCGGCCAGTTGCCGGTATTCTACCGATGAGTGGCCGTTTAATTTTGTTTGGATTCGTGTGTTGTTGTCATACAGTATCCAATTGTTAACAGCATCTATCAACGCTTTAGTTGATGAATACAGTACTTGCCTAGTGGCTCAATCATAGTGGTAAAAAATTAACTACATTAAAAGCCTAACTGAATTAAATTATGGTTAGGCTTTTTGTTTTGCTATTAAAAAATTAGGGACGAGCAACTATTTTGACACAGCTTTATAAATAATTCTTTTCTAACAAACGCCTTTATAACATTATTTAATACTATATAAAGGAAGGGTAATCAGTAACAGGGATACAACGGGGAGTGTATGCATGTGCAATCTCCAAGGTTTTAAACTGGGCAAGTCATGCTGGTCGATACTAAAAAACGTGCAAATTGAGTTATGAGCACGTTTGATAGATTAACTTTCCGGATTAGGGATTGTTAAGGCATTATTATGGATATAGCTGCGAAATTTTTTAAAGGTATCCGCAAACAAATCATCTGGTTCGATGCTTAACATGTCTTTTGGGAAGAAGAACCGCTGATCTAATGACGCTTTACCTTTGATTGCGGCAACTAAGGGTGACAACTCTGATAATTCACGGTGTGAGCCGTCATCTAAAATAAATTCAATCTGTGTCCGCGGCTTAGCCACATTTGGCTTGTAGTCATCATAAGGGAGGTCATAGGCGTCATTCCTAGCTGTGTAATAAACTGGATTGTAACCAGTAAAGGCCACTAATTGTTCCAATTCTTCCAAAAGTGGTGCGGTATTATCGTCAATAACAATTGACTTTAGCGGTCGACGATCAAGGAAACGACGGGATAAATCAGATAAAATCTTATCTGGGTGATCGCGCCACATCGCAATATAAGCCATAAAAACATGGTCATCTAGGCGTAAATAGTCTGCGGTCGATAATTGTTCACCGTTAAATAGTGGTGTTAATAAGGGACCGAACGTGCTGGTGTTTTGACTCGATTCGGTGCGATAAAGTTCTTGTGCGCGCCGCAGTAAATGCTCCAGCAAAACTTCCATGCCACGTGATACAGGATGGAAATAAACTTGCAGATACATTTGATAGCGACTCACGACATAATCTTCCACAGCGTGCATGCCAGCAATATCAAAGCCAATCCCTGTGGGGGTCGGTTTCATCGTGCGTAGAATGCGGTCAATATCGAATTCACCATATTTTGTCCCAGTATAGTAAGCATCGCGTAGGAGGTAATCCATACGATCGACGTCAAGCTGACTGGAAATCAATTGGACGACTTGGGGATTATGGTAAGTTTTAGCGATGACACTCGCCACCTTATTGGGAAAATCAGGGGAGACACTTGCCAATACGGCATGAATTTCACTGTCACCCGTAATAATAGCTTGCGTCATCGCTTCATGATCGGTGTTAAAAAGATGTTCGAAAGTGTGGGAAAAAGCCCCGTGTCCAATATCGTGCAATAGGGCAGCAGATAGCGTTACCAGCCGTTCGTTGGTATCCCAGAGGCCATCTTCTGGTGAAGTGGACGCATAATACTGTTCAAAATGCTCGGTAATCCGACGGGCAATTTCATAGGCACCAACAGAATGGCCAAAACGTGAATGTTCGGCCCCATGAAAAACAGCGCTGGTAATGCCAAGCTGTTGAATCCGGCGTAAGCGTTGAAATTCAGTCGTATTAATGAGATCAAGGATCACACGATCTTGAATGTGAATGAATTTGTGGATGGGGTCACGTAGGACCTTCTCGTTGTGTAATTTATCTGTTAACATCATTTGTCCCTTTTGACCTTTCTTATATTATAATAGATAATTAACGAAATGAATGAAAAATGTCGGCGGATTATCAGATGTGCCACACAACCGTCGGTTGACACATGATAGGCTAGTGTGTCGTATGACCTGAGTCTAAGGGGGAACTATGTCACAAACACAAAAACAAATGGTCCAATTATCATTAACAACAACTGTTCGTCAAGATGACGACGTCGAGACTTTTAATTTTGACACTGCGGGGGAGTTATTGGCTAAAAATGGTCATGTCTACTTACGTTATACGGAAATCATTGCGGAACAGCAAACCAAAGTCCGGTTTAAATTTGAACCAGACAAGGTCCGATTGCACCGGACAGGTGACGGGCACCAAACCCAACTGGTTTTTGCGCTGGGACAACAGGTGCCAGCTTTCTATCAAACACCGGCTGGGCAAATGCATTTGGCAACTTATACCACGCAGTTACAGACAGCAATCGATCCGGAAAAGGCGCAAGGTAAAATTGCGATTGACTATCAACTCATTGCCAATGACCAGATTGTTGGCGAATACGCGTTACGGTTGCAATTCCAAGCTAAATCTAGTAAACTTAATTAGTTAGAAACTCGAAAGGACGTGCACTATGGCACTCACACAATTAGGCAATCACCCAAAAGAAGAATTAGCATTGGTTGAAATTGCAACTGCAATTTTGGCAGAGCACAAGACAGTTATGCCATTTAGCTCACTGGTTCAAGAAATTCAGGACTTTTTGGCAGTTGATGCGGAGACGTTCCGGTCACGTCTCTCACAATTTTATACCGACTTAAATACAGATGGCTCATTCATCTCACTTGGTAACAATGAATGGGGCTTGCGTGCATGGTATCCAGTTGATGCCATTGACGAATCAATCCACGAAATGGATGATGACGATGACACACCAAAGCGTAAGAAGGTTGCAAAGAAGGTTAACGTCTTTGCAGACTCAGCAGCAGATGATGATGTGATCGATTATAACGATGACGATCCTGAAGACGAAGACTTTGGTGAAGTTGCTGAAGAAGAAGTCGATGTTGACGTTGACGACGCTGAAATTGAAGTTGAAGACGATGATGACGACACAGATATTATCGTTGGCGATGATGAATCAATTGATGATAACTTAACAGAATTAGCCGGCACAAACGATCTTGATGATTTGGGCGACGGTGATATTGAAAAGTAATGTTAAAATGCCGTGTTAACGGCATTTTTTTTGTGGCTATTGACGTGTTGGCGGCCTAAAATAACGGGTTTTGATAATGTATTAAAAATGTAATAAAAAAAGTTTTGAAAAAGGGTTGCATTTTTGGCGCAACATCTGTAATATATATAAATGTGCTACGGCATGTATGCTCCTTTAACTCAGTTGGTTAGAGTAGGGGATTTTTAATCCCAAGGTCCTCGGTTCGAGTCCGAGAGGGAGCACTGATTTAACTATCAGGTGACCTTTGGGATATTCCAGGAAAAGCAAGTAACTTTGTTACTTGCTTTTCTTTTTGTCTAAAATACATTGCAAAAAAAATTGAATCATAGTATTATTGATACAAGCGTTGAGACGGACGGGTTACTAGATCGCCTTAGTAGAGACATCATGGTTGGTGAAAATGATGAAGGGACTAGTGGACTAACTACCGTTGATGCATAATCTGATTAGGTGCAAGCTGAAAGGATTGTCGGTGTAATTGGCCGTTACCCCAATTGCTTTAAGTGGCTTGTCGACAGACAGGCTTGAAATTGGGTTGGTACCGCGCAAAAGCGCCCCTAGATTAGGTTCTAGGGGCGCTTTTTTTATGCCGTACGTGCAACGAGGGAAAAGTGTGAGGAAAGAGCAATGTTAGATAAACGGAACAGAGAGTTAAACCGAGATTTATCGTCAAATCAAATGCAAATGATTGCCTTGGGCGGGACGATTGGGGTCGGCTTGTTTATGGGATCATCGGCGACGATTAAATGGACCGGTGTATCAGTTATTTTTGCCTATGCGTTGGCCGGATTTGTTTTATACCTGGTGATGCGAGCACTGGGGGAAATGTTATTTGTTGATCCAACAGTCGGGTCATTTGCTAACTATGCGACAAAATATATTCACCCACTCGCCGGTTATTTAACCGTCTGGGCGAATGTCTTTCAGTGGTTGACTGTTGGGGTCTCAGAAACGATTGCCGTCGGGGTCTATCTGAACTACTGGTTCCCAGGGGTGCCAATTTGGGTCACTGGTATTGTCGTTTTGGTAACGTTGACCTTAGCAAATATGGCTACGGTGAAAGCATATGGCAATATGGAAACTTGGTTTTCAATGATTAAAGTGGTCACGATTATTTTAATGATCATTTTAGGCTTTATGGTGATCTTGCTAGGATTCGGTAATGGGTGGCATCCCGTTGGTTTTTCTAATTTGTGGACGCATGGTCCATTCTTTGCTGGTGGCATAAAAGGCTTTATGTTTGCCTTGTCAATTGTCATGACATCTTATCAAGGTATTGAAATTATCGGGATTACGGCTGGGGAAACGCAAAATCCTAAGCACGCGATTGTGTCAGCTATTAAGTCCATTGTGGCGCGTATTTTAATTTTCTACATTGGGGCTATTTTTGTCATCATCACTATTTATCCATGGGATAAGTTGGATCAAGTTGGCTCACCCTTTGTGGAGACGTTCTCGCGTGTCGGCATTACTGCCGCTGCGGGTATCATTAACTTTGTGATGCTAACAGCTGCTATGTCTGCTTTGAACTCTGGTATTTTTAGTTCAAGTCGTATGCTTTACACGTTGGCGTTGAACAAGGAATTGTCGCCAAAGTTTTTGAAACTTTCAAAGCATCGCGTGCCAACGTTGCCAGTGTTGGCGATGTCAGGTGGTATTTTGATTGGAATTGTGCTTAATGCATTATTACCACTCTTTTGGCGCGGTAGCTCAAGTGTCTTCGTGCTCGTTTATTCGGCAAGTACGTTACCAGGTATGGTACCATGGTTTGTCATTTTGATCAGCCAAATGAAATTTAAGCGTGACAATCCAGACTTGTTGGCAGGACATCCGTTTAAGATGCCTTGGGCACCGTACACCAATTACTTTGCCATTGCCATGCTTGTACTGACATTGGTTTACATGGTGATTAATCCAGAAACACGGATACCACTACTCATTGGACTAGCCTTTTTGTTGGTGATGTCGGTCGTTTTCTTTATCACCCATCACAAGTCAGCCAAGCAACAGTAAGAATATCTTCGGCGGTTGGTCGTGAAAAATGATAAAATAGATAAAGATTGAAATTTGGAGGCTAGGGTTGTTAGGTCAAATCGGTCAAAGACGGACCGGACCAGCAACCAACGATATAGATGACTAAAAAAATCGCAATAGATGCCATGGGTGGCGATTACGCTCCACTTGAAATTGTCAAAGGGGTTGAGCTGGCACGTGACCGTTATCCTGAACTAGAGTTTCTGTTATTTGGCACTGAATCAGCGATTAAGCCACTGGTGCAAAACTGGGACCGCTTGACACTGATTCCCACAACAGAAGTGATTGAGATGGGAGATGAACCTGTCAAAGCCATGCGCCGTAAAAAGGACTCATCAATGGTGCAAGCAGCCTTGGCAGTTAAAGACGGTCGGGCAGATGCCTTGTTTAGTGCCGGTAATACTGGTGCGTTGTTGTCCAGTGCTATTTTCTTGGTGGGCCGGATCAAAGGGGTCGATCGACCGGCTTTGGCAACAGCTTTACCAAGTTTTGGTGGGGCACATGATCAATTTGTCTTTATGGATTTAGGCGCAAACGCCGAGAGTAAACCAGCCCACCTTTACCAATATGGTATTTTGGGGAGCTTCTATGCCTCACATGTGCTTGGTATTAAAGAGCCAACCGTGCGCTTGTTGAATAATGGTGCGGAAGAAGATAAAGGTGATGAGGTGCATAAAACAGCC
This sequence comes from Leuconostoc lactis, assembly GCF_007954625.1. Taxonomy (NCBI): domain Bacteria; kingdom Bacillati; phylum Bacillota; class Bacilli; order Lactobacillales; family Lactobacillaceae; genus Leuconostoc; species Leuconostoc lactis. Next base: position 958,906 of record NZ_CP042420.1, read on the forward strand.
CATCTTTTGATGAAAGACACGACAGCCTTTAACTTCTTAGGTAACATTGAAGCGCGTGAATTATTGGCCGGCACTGCTGATGTTGTCGTGGCGGATGGCTTCTCTGGTAACGCTGCCTTGAAAGCAACAGAAGGCACTGCTTTGATGATGCTTAAGCAACTTAAAGCAGCAATTATGGCTGCTGGTTTGCGTGGTAAGTTGGGTGGTGCACTCTTAAAGCCTGCCTTTAAGACAGTGCAAAAGCAACTCGATTATAATGAAGCCGGTGGCGCAGTTATTTTGGGTGTGAAGGCACCTGTTGTTAAGACGCACGGTTCAGCTAAGGCACCGGCAGTGGCCAACACAATGGGGCAAATCAAGACAATGTTGGATCACCAATTGGTGCCAGATATTGAAGCATTTATTGCAGAACATAAAGACGAACTACAAGCTGGGAAAGAAGCTTTAAGTACACAAGTTAACGGCTAATGGCTAGCTGTGAATATTGGAAGATATATTGGAGAGTAACAAATGGCGATGGAAAAAGAAGCAATCTACAACATGATGGCAGATGAAATTGCAACGCGCTTTAGTATTAAGCGTGAAGCAGTGACACCAGATTTAAACTTTTTGACGGATGTGAATGCTGATTCAATTGATTTCGTGGAATTAGTATTAGAAGTCGAAGATATGTTTAATGTCAGCATTTCAGATGAAGATGCTGAAAACTTGGTGACGTTACAACAAACAGTTGACTACATCGTCGCACATCAAAATTAGTCATTTGACAGCCGTGCGACATTAAGCTATACTGATTTTCAAGTTAATCATTTTAATGTGTTGAGAAGAGTAATATTGTTGGAGTGTTCAGCGAGCTGTGTTTGGTGAAAACAGCCACTTTGGCAATGTGAAGATGAACTCATGACACACGTTCGTGCAGTGCAAGCTAAGCGATCGGTGGGAGCCGTTATCTTCCCTAATCTTGCTGATCAAAAGTCAGCGGATTTTTTGAGGTAGTTAACACTACGAACATGGGTGGTACCACGCAAACAGCGTCCCTATACGAATCATAGCGTTCGTGTAGTGACGCTTTTTTAATACAATAATGATGACCACAACTAAAACAGCATTTTTGGAGGAAAAAACATGTCAGCAGTTCAATCACCAGCACCACTCATCTCTCAGTTACTTGACACTTGGATTCAAGGTGAGGGGAGCCAAGACTTCCCAATGGCCAACTATGCCAATGCGGCCGCTATTTTATATCAAAATGTCGCTGACATTAACTGGGTTGGGTTTTATCTTTATGATGATGCCCAAAATCAATTAGTCGTTGGCCCATTTCTGGGCAAGCCAGCGGTTGCGTTGATTGCACCGGAAGCTGGGGTTGTTGGGCACGCGTTTAGTGTCCAAGAAACCGTGGTGGTTGATGATGTGAACACTTTTGCCAATCATATTGTCTGCGATCCTAATTCAAACGCTGAAATTGTGATCCCATTGACAACGGCTGATGGCCGCCGTCTTGGCGTCTTAGACATTGACTCACCAACGCGTCAGCGTTTCTCGGCACAAGATCGTGCGGACTTAGAACATTTTGTGCAAACGTTATTAGCCTATGTTAAATAGTGCCAATAACGCAACAACATTAAATTAGGGGGCAGGGCGCATTATCATGCACCTTGAGGTTTGTGTGTTTAAGACACATAACCGTACATAAAAGGGTAACAAACATGTGGCAAACACTCATGACGCGTCACGATCAATTCGTGACAGCGCTATGGCAACATATTCAATTAACAGTCGCCGCACTCGTGATTGCGGCACTGATTGCGATACCATTGGCGATTTGGGCTGAAAATCATCGGCGCTACGCAGAATGGTTATTACAACTAACAGGTCTCTTTCAAACCTTGCCATCATTGGCAGTTTTAGGGTTACTGATTCCTGTGGTCGGTATTGGGACACCTGCGGCATTAATTGCCTTGGTTATTTATGCGTTATTACCAATTTTCCAAAATACCTATCTTGGTTTAACGGAGGTTGATCAAGGTGTTCTTGATGGGGGCCGTGCATTAGGTTTATCCCGACGTCAGATACTGCGACGGATTCAATTACCACTGGCACAACCAAGTATTATGGCTGGTCTACGGACGGCTGTTGTGTTGATTATTGGCACGGCCACCTTAGCGGCGCTGATTGGTGCTGGTGGCTTAGGTGATTTCATTTTACTTGGCATTAATCGCAATAATACCAATCTTATTTTAATCGGGGCGTTTGCCTCAGCGGCCTTAGCGTTAATTGGGAGTTTTGGTGTTCAGTGGCTCGCCAAATTACAGCATACTTGGCGCCGGATCGTGTTGATTAGTTTGAGTGTGCTTTTTATTGGTGGCAGTGTCGCGCCGTTATTACCGCAAAAACAAGCCCCCCAGACAATCACCATTGCTGGTAAACTGGGATCTGAACCAGAAATTTTGATTCACATGTATGCGGCGTTGATTAAACAGTCTCAACCAGAGACGCGGGTGATTTTAAAACCAAATTTTGGGGTGACCACATTTCTGTATGAAGCGTTGACCAGCAAAAAGATCGACCTTTATCCAGAATTCACCGGCACAATCACCGCAACGCTGGCTAAACCACCAGTGACCTTACCAGTAGGTGCTGATGCGCAAACGACTTATTTAGCTGCTAAAAAAGTCGCCCAAGCACAACAGCTTACGATGACGCAACCCATGCAATTCAACGATACGTATGGGATTGCCGTACCGCAAAATTTGGCCAAGCAATATCATTTAACAACGATTGGGGATTTGCAGCACCTCCCGCATGCCAAGGCAGGGATGACGGCAGAGTTCTTAGATCGCCCTGATGGCATGCCGGCAATTGAGCAGACGTATGGTTTGAATGTACCAAAGGTGAGTTTGGACCCAGCGCTGCGTTATCAAGCTGTGCGTGAACAGCAAGTATCAGTGGTTGATGCTTACACAACTGATTCACAAATTAAACAATATCATTTGAAGGTGTTGGCTGATGATCGGCATGTTTTCCCAGTATATCAAGGGGTTGGTCTGATGCGCTCAGATTTTGCCAAAAACCACCCAGAAATTGTGCGTGCGGTGAATCAATTAGCGGGTCACATCACTAATGAGGAGATGCAAGCGATGAATTATGCTGTCAATGTCGACCATCAATCAGCGGAACAAGTCGCCCGCAATTACTTGAAAGCACACAAATTACTCAAATGATGACGCCAGCAGAATTACAACAGCGGGTAATGTTGCTCTCGCAACAAGTATTTGGTCGACCGTTTCAACATCAAGCCACCTTTAACGCCCGTTTAAAAACAACTGGTGGGCGTTATTTCACGCATAGTCACCATCTCGAATTTAATCCGAAAATGGCGGCGCTGCCTGAATTTGACGCGATTATTAAACATGAATTGGTGCATTATCATCTGCATCTGCAACATAAAGGTTATCGGCATCGCGATCGTGATTTTAAGCAGTTGCTGGCAGCAGTCGGTGGGGCGCGCTACGCCCCTAAATTAGCGGCGACAACAGCGACTAAGCCAAAACATCTGTGGCGTTATCAGTGTTGCAATGGTCATGTGCTAACCAGACAGCGACGCATTCAAGTCGACAAGTACCGCTGTGGCCAATGTCATGGGACGTTACGGTTGCTTGGGGAAGTTCCCCATTCTTAGTGGCAACATTCAGGTATAATAAAGACATCAGTAACGAGAAAGCGAGTGACATATGATACAACTTATTCTATCGGATCTTGATGAAACTTTACTCAACGATGATGGGACAATCCATCCGGAAAATATCGCAGCCATTCAGGATTTTACCCAAAATGGCGGTTATTTTGTACCCAATACTGGCCGATCATACAAGTCGGTTTATGGGACATTAGCGCAACTTGGCCTTAACAAAACAACGCAATACGTCGTGTCCTATAATGGTGGGGCTATTGTGGCTATTGCCCCAGATGGTCAGGAAGAAATTGTTGTTGAACACGGCATGTCGTTGACATTAGCCCAAAAAATATTTGATTTGGGTCAAGTGAACGACGCCGTCGACACGCACGTTTATACGCGCGATAACTTGTACATTTACAATATCTCAGCAACCGATCAACGCTACATGACAGAGCGGCAAGTGCCTTATACTGAAATCACGACAACTGATTTAAGCTTTATGGCTAACGAAGGGCCTGTCATGAAGGTTATTTTTGAACATCCAGATCCTGCTGTCCAACAGGCCATCGCTGATGCGGTGACCGCCGTTGTTGGCGATGAGGTGTTGGTCACTTTTAGTTCAAACCGGTACGTTGAATTTAACCCGAAGGGCGTTGATAAAGGGGTGACGGGCTTAGAGTTAGCCGATATTTTAGGCATTGCCCGTGACGATACAGCGGCGATTGGTGATAATTTGAATGATGAGGCACAAATTAAAGCCGCCGGTGTTGGTGTGGCGGTTGCCAATGCCAAACCGGAAATTAAAGCCTTAGCTGATGTTGTGTTGACGACAACCAATAACGAAGCGGCAGTTGCCGATTTTATTAAGCACTATGCCCAAAAATCATAAATTAGCGCTGTTGCTTGCACGGCTCTTGCTTGGCGGACTAGCAATTATATTGTTTTTGACGCTGTTTCTGGTGAGTGATTGGCAGCATTGGTCATTAGCCTTAACGTTAGGTCTGACGATTATTTTAGTTGTCCTCGTCAACGCAGGTTATATTTGGTTATTTTGGCTGGCTCGGCGACAACAGTTATTACATGAAGAAAAGGATGATGAATAATTTTGCTTGATTTATCCCAAAATCCAAACCCTAAATCATTAGGTCGACGCCTGTTTAATTTTATCGGGCTGGCTTTTTTGTTAATCTTAACGCCGAGTTTGTTAGTGGCCGCCAACGCGCAGCAATCCGTTGGCCAACAACTCCTGTATGTGAGCTTGATGTTAGCAAGTTATAGCGTGTTAGGCTACCTTGCGTATCGTTTGTTAAAAAAGACGACGCGCCAACCAGTTTTTCACCAACCAAATATCCGTGATTGGCGTCATCTGTGGTATATTGTGGGCATGTTTTTTGTCATGGTTGGCCTCGAATATGGGATTAATATGATTCGAATGGTTGTCACTGGCAGTGTTGATACTGAGAATCAAGTGGCTATTGAAGCGCTCGTATCACAGGTCAACATTACCATGGTTGGGATGTTGATTTATGCGGTATTTTTAGCACCCGTCGTTGAAGAAATTGTCTTTCGTGGTTTAGTGATTAATTATTTTTTCCGTCACAGTTGGTGGTGGGCCAGCATTATTTTGTCTGGTTTGTTATTTGCCTTCCCACACATGGGTGATATTCCAACGAACTTGCCTGACTTGCTGAGCTATGTCTTGTATATGAGTATGGGGATGGTGCTAGCTTATGTGTACAAGAAGACTGGTAATATTCAAGATAGTATTGCCATCCATTTTTTGAATAATGCGTTGTCCATGTTACCGCTTATCTTACAAGTTTTCCGGTAATACAACACTGAAAAAGACCCTAACGGCTGTGTTAGGGTCTTTTGCTTTAGAATTGTTGTAATGTTTTTGGCGTGTGTGTGAAAGGGACGAACCCATCGGGACTCATATAGCCAGAATCCTCAATCCGGACACCAGCCACATCAGGGATATAAATACCTGGCTCAATCGAGAAGACCATCCCTTCTTGTAGTACCAAATCGCTGCCAGCCATGATTGAAGGGTATTCATGGACAGAGGCACCAAGACCGTGGCCGAGGCGGTGGACAAAATAATTACCATAACCGGCCTTTGTGATAATATCACGGGCAATGGCATCCAGTTCACCAGCAGTCATCCCAATTTTGGCCTGAGATTGCGCAGCCAATTGGGCTTCAAGGGTGACGTCGTAGATGACCTTGGCTTGGTCACTGATTGGGCCAAAGGCAACGGTTCGGGTTGCATCAGAGGCATAACCTTCAGTCATAGTGCCTAGGTCAAAAAGCGCCATTTCGCCAGCATGTAACTGCCGTGATGATGTCGCCCCATGGGGATCAGCCGCATGTGCGCCAAACTGGACCAATGTGTCAAAGCTCATGCCTGGCACACCAGAAAGCTTGAGTTCGTATTCCAATTTGGCAGCAACGCCTAATTCGGTAACGCCTTCAGCGAGGGCAGCAAAACCAATCTCAAAAGCCCGATCAGCATCACGGCCGGCCGCTAACATGTGTTGAATTTCATCAGGTGTTTTAATCAACCGCAAACGATTAATTTCAGCCGTAATGTCCTTTTGCAGCGTAACACCTGGTAGAGCAGCTTGTAAGGCGTTGTAGCGCGTCACAGTCAAATTATCCGCTTCAATGGCAAAGGCGGTACCATGAGATTGCGCGCGGATATGTTGTGCCAACTTGGCCCAAGGATTTTCTTGGTCATCATAGCCGTAGGCTGGATAAGGCCAGCCACTGGCTTTCATGCTATTGACTTCAAGGGCTGGTCCGAATAGAAACGGATCGTGGTCGGCGAAAATAACCAAGGCAAGGACACGTTCCATTGGGTCAGATTCAAACCCCGAAAGATAGGCCACGCTATGGAAATTTGTTAAGATGGCACCATCTAATTGTTGGTCCGTGAGCCATTGTGTTAGTGTCGTGAGTTTTTGATTAGTCATTTATCGCTCCTTTGTTAAAATGTATTATTTCCATTTTAACACTTTCACAAAAAAGTGTCTTTTCTTGTAACAAACTGAAACAATGATGAAAACTTGACGATATGGCCTTGTAAGCGTTTGCAATATGATTGATTTTTGCTATAATAAAAAGAGGTATATGAAGATGTAAACGGTTTCTTAAAGATAAAAGTAAAAGAAGGTCAACTATGCAGAAGAAAAGTTCAGCAACAATTTATGATGTGGCAAATCGTGTCGGGGTGTCACTAGCCACTGTGTCACGGGTTGTCAATGGGAACAGCAACGTCCGCGATTCCACAAAACGTAAGGTACTTGATGCCATTGAAGAGCTTGGCTATCATCCTAATGCTGTTGCTCGTGGGTTAGCTTCAAAGAAAACAACAACGATTGGCGTGGTCATGCCAGACGTAACTGATATGTATTATGCCGAATTGGCCCGTGGTATTGATGACGTGGCGAACATGTATCACTATGACGTCTTGTTGACCAATACAGATGAAGATCCAGTTCGGGAAACAATGGCCGTGAACAATTTGTCTAGTAAACAAGTCGATGGCATTATTTTCATGGGTAACGAGTTGGATCGCGAAGTTTTGAATACGATTGCTGCGGCTGATGCCCCAGTGGTGTTAGCGGGTTCAGTGGATAGTGAAGGTAAGTTACCAAGTGTGAATATCAACTATGTGGCGGCGATTCAAGAGGCAACGGAGACAGTCATTAATCATGGTCATCGTCGCGTGGCGTTGGTGACTGGGCCAATGTCACACGCCATTAATCGCTTACACCGGTTAGTTGGGTATCAAGCAGCGCTGGAAGCTGCTGACATTGAATTTGATGAGGCGTTGCTCTTTACGGCCCATCAAGATTACGCGGCTGGGATGCAAATCGCTGAAAAAGTCTTGCAAGCAGGGGCTAATGCAGTCATTGCTTATGATGATGAAGTGGCCTTGGGCATTATGAACTATGTGCAAGAACACGGCCAACGCGTGCCAGAAGACTTTGAAATTATCACGTCTAACGATACCAAGTTTGCTATTGTGACACGTCCAGAACTAACGTCAATCGGGCAACCAAAGTATGATATTGGGGCGGTAGCCATGCGCATGTTGACGAAGTTAATGAATAACGAAATTATTGACGATACACAGGTACAGTTACCGCATACATTAGAACGTCGCGGGACAACCCTTGACTAATTTCTCATTTTAAAGAAATATAATAGTAACAATTGACATTTAAACGTTAAAAAAGTAAACTAGTGAGAGTAGTTTGCTTTTTATTTTGCCATCAGTGCTTGAAGGGGTTCGTTCCAAATGAGAAAAAGACGTTACATCACAGGATTTGACGGCCTGCGTGCCATTGCCGTTATTGGTGTTATTGCCTTTCATCTTTTACCAACTCATATTGTTGGGGGTTGGTTGGGCGTACCGCTTTTTTTTGTGCTATCAGGTTATTTGATTACGGATCTGTTGATACAAGAGTATGATCATCAGGACAAAATTGCACCGTGGCAATTTTATGCGCGGCGACTTAAGCGTCTTTACCCAGCACTACTGGTCTTATTGCTAATTACTGTGACGGTTATTTTCTTATTTGATCGACAACTAATTTACAATATACGTTATGTCGTGCTGACTAATTTATTGTATGTTTATAATTTTTGGGCCATTGGCCATGGGGAATCTTATTTCCAACAATTTGGCGGTGCTTCACCCTTTACCCATCTGTGGTCACTGTCGATTGAAGGCCAGTTTTATCTCATTTGGCCGTTTGTCTTATGGGGGATTTTAAAACTACGTCTAAAACGCCAATATGTGGCGCTTGGGTTGTTGGCACTGTCAGTTATCAGCGCGGTATTAATGGCGGTGCTGTATGATCCTAGTAACATTAACCGGAGTTACTACGGTGCTGATACGCGGCTCTTTGCCATCTTACTTGGCGCTGCGTTAGCCTTCATTTGGCCCTCAACACATCTCAATCCGGCAGTGCATCCTGAAGTTAAAAAAGGGTTAGACATTGTTGGTGGCACTGCATTAGCCATAACGGTGATTGGTTTCTTGTGGTTAAACGGTCAAAGCCCAGCGACGTATTATGGTTTGATGTACTTGATGACTGCCATTATGGCTATTCTCATTGCCGTAGTGGCACATCCATCATCGTGGCTCGGTCAGGGGTTAGATAACCCCGTGATGTCGTATCTGGGCACACGGAGTTATAGTATTTATCTCTATCAGTTACCTGTCTTTATCTTTTATGAAAAGTTTATGCCAAATTATCGGCCAACTTTCTGGCATCTCTTTTTAGAAGTGATCATTGTGTTGGCCTTGAGTGAGTTGAGTTATCGGTTTGTCGAAACGACTTTCCGACGGCCGAATTACTTTCACCGACAAATCGCACATTTATCTGAATCGCGTAATCGCTTCTTTATCGTCTTGGCGGCCGCAAGTGCTGTGATCGTGTTGATCGGTTATGGTTTGTTGTCACCGCAAGCTGGCCAAGACCGACCAGAAACCGCTTTGGAAAAGAAACTACGCCAAAATCAAGCAGCGGTTGAAAAACGTAACGCACTGGCTAAGAAAAGTAGTGATGCTGAATCAGCCAAAAAAGGTCAGTCGACTAACTTGTCATCAGAACAGAAAAAAATTGTTGAAAAATACGACTTGCAGCCAACCCAGTATTTAGCTTTCCAAGCTATGCCATTTCAAGCTTTTGGTGATTCGGTGATGTTGGATGCTGCGCCTTATTTACAAGAAGTTAATCCGCACATGGTGGTGGATGCGGCAGTGGGTCGACAGGCTTATCAAACGCCAAAAATCATGGCACAAGCCGCCGCCTCACAACCATTAGCCGATAATCTTCTCATTGGTTTGGGCACAAATGGAACGATTAAGAAACAAGACTTAGATCAAATTATGGCAATTGCCGGTAAAAAGCGCCAGGTCTATTGGATGAACAACTTTGTGCAGTCACGACCTTGGCAGGATAGTAACAATCAATTGTTACAAACCGCGCAGAAAACTTATAAAAATTTGCACGTCGTTGATTGGTACGCAGTTGCTAAGCAACACGGCGACTGGTTTGCCGATGATGGGGTGCATCAAGGCCCGTTAGGCGATCGGCAATATGTCCGGTTGCTTGTTGAAACGGTGGGCCACGTGTCAGGTGTTAAGTAAACTACCGTCAGGTAGTTTTTTTATTTAGTAGCCAATCATGAAAAAAACAAGTCGTAACCCTTTACAGTCGATTTTTATTCGCTTAAAATATAAGACAGTATAATTTGGAGGAAGTGTGTCGCGTGACACATCAATATAATAAAATGAGTCGTTTATATCAGCACGGAACATTGGCAATGCTCATGGGCAAACAAATGCAAGGCACGATCACAGTTGCTGAATTGCGACAACATGGCGATACCGGCATCGGCACTCTGACAGGTTTAGATGGTGAAGTCATTTTGTTGGATGGCGAAGTCTATCAGGCGCAAAGTGACGGGCAAGTTAACCACATTACGAACCCTGATACGCTGATGCCGTTTGCTTCAGTGCATTTTGATGCGCCTACGCAACAATTGCCGTTTTCACAAGTTGATTTTTCAACGTTAAGTGCAAAACTAAAAGCAGAACAGTTACAAAATGTGTTTGCGGCAGTAAAATTTCATGGGGAATTTTCTCGTGTCCATGTGCGCATTGCGCCTAAACAAGTACCGCCATACCCAAGTTTGTTGGCTGTTGCGGAAAATCAACCGGAATTTGAACGTGAACACGTGACAGGTACGGTCGTTGGTTATTTTGCGCCACAAATTTTTAACGGCCCAACGGCCGCCGGTTGGCACGTGCATTTCTTGTCAGATGATTTGCAATTTGCTGGTCATATTTTAGATTTTTCAGCAAGCCAAATCTCAGGTACGCTGCAAGTATTTGATGAATTTGTACAACATCTACCAATTCATGATCCGGCATACCGTGAGATGACGCTTGATTTTGATGGCTTACTGGCTGGGATTGAAGCGAGTGAAGGAGGGCAACAATAATGGCAAATAAACCTTTAGTGATTGGTATTACAGGTGGTTCTGGTTCAGGTAAAACCACTGTTAGTCGGGAATTAGTGCGACGTTTAACGGCGGATGGGTCGCTCGCGATTTTGTTACAACAAGATTCTTATTATAAGGATCAGTCGGACAAGCCCATGTCAGAACGGGTGTTGACGAACTATGACCACCCAGATTCTTTTGAAACAGATCTCTTTGTTTCTGATTTGCGGCGTTTATTACGCAATGAACCCATCGATAAGCCAATCTATGATTATGCTAACCATACGCGTTCTAAACAAGTGGAACGGGTTGAACCAGCTAATGTCGTAATCGTTGATGGTGTTTTATTGTTTAACGATGAGCGTGTACGTGATCTTTTGGATATGAAAATATTTGTTGACACGGATGACGATATTCGCTTCTTGCGCCGGCTTGAACGCGATATTGAAGAGCGTGGTCGCACGGTCCGTGGGGTGATTGAGCAATATTTGGCAACCGTGAAACCAATGTATCATCAGTTCGTGGAACCAACAAAACGATATGCCAACATTATTGTGCCTGAAGGTGGCGAAAACCTTGTCGCAATTGATATGTTAACCAACCAAGCAAAAGCAATGCTGAAAAAAGATTAAAAAAACAACCAAACGGTCGTACCGTTTGGTTGTTTTTTAGTTAATGGGCACGCGTTTCTTCGATGACGCTGCGCATGTTATCGACTACGTTTTGAGTATTTTGTGAAAAATATGAGCCCACCAGAGTAAAGAGGGTATCAATCAAAGTGATTTGAGCAATGAGCGAACTCATCGATTCACTACGGAAATTGATTTCTTCTGCCAACGACAATAGGACTAAATCCGCAATTTTTGCCAGCGGTGAGTCAGCAAAAGACGTAATAGCAATGACTTTCACGCCATTTTGTTTTAACTTTTGGGCGACCAGTAGTGTATCTTTGTTGCGACCAGAATGGGAAATCACCACGGCCGCATCGTCATGGTCTAACTTAACAGCCTGCATCAGTTGGATGTCGTAATCTGGATGTGCAATGACATCGAGGGGCGTTCTTAAGAACTTGTGATACGCATTAAAAGCGACAATTGAGGAACCGCCAATGCCAAAAAAGCCAACGCGCCGTGCTGCAATGAGATAACCACTAGCAGTCTCCAAATCATCAGCGGTTAAATGGTTTAACGTGGCATGCAAGGCATTGGTAGCACCGGCAAAAACTTTTTGTGAAATCGCCATGGTATCGTCGTCGTCAGTAATTTCACCGAAAAAATCAACGGGTGTTACGGCTGATGCAGCACTGGCAATTGCGACAGAAAATTCACGAAACGAGTCAAAGCCAATTTTTTTCGCAAAGCGTGAAATCGTTGCCGTGGACACCCCAGAGCCGTTAGACAGTTCTTGAATGGTTGCTTCTTGTGCATGTTTTGTGTCAGCTAAAATATAATTAATTAATTTGTTTTCAGTCGCATTGTACTGATTTTTTTGTGCGCGCAGTTGCGCGATAATATTGTGAGCCATGGGGCATCTTCCTATTGATATTGCGCAGTGCGCAAAGTCACGTCATTTTTATAAATTAACTATACAAGAAACGAAAACTTTTTACAATCATTTGCTTGCAATGTGTAAAATATTTTCATATAATAAGAGTGTAGTAAAAATACAAAAAACATAAGAGGTATGTGAACCATGAAGTTTGCGATGATCGGCCTTGGTAAGATGGGCTTGAACTTGGTAAAGAACGCCGTTGATAACGGCCATGAAGTTGTTGCGTTCGATTTGAACCCTGAATTTGTTCGCGAAGCAACTGAATACTCATCAGCTGTTGAAGGCGCAACTGACATTGACGACATGTTGTCAAAGTTGCCTTCACCAAAGATTGTTTGGGTAATGGTACCAGCTGGTGCCCCAACAAACTCAACAATCGACACATTGATTGAAAAGATGGACAAGGGCGACATCATCATCGATGGTGGTAACTCTAACTACAAGGACAACTTGGAACAAAACAAGCGTACAACTGCTGCTGGTATCAAGTTCTTCGATGCCGGAACTTCTGGTGGTATGAACGGTGCACGTAACGGTGGTAACTTCATGATCGGTGGCGATGACGCCGAAGCTTGGAAGACAATCGAACCATTGTTCAACTCACTTGCTGAAGAAGATGGTTACTTGTACACAGGTCGTTTGGGTTCAGGTCACTACTTGAAGATGGTCCACAATGGTATCGAATATGGTATGATGCAAGCCATCGCCGAAGGTTTCGACGTTTTGGAAGCTTCACAATTCGACTACGACTACGAAGCAGTTGCTAAGTTGTGGAACCACGGTTCAGTTATCCGCTCATGGTTGATGGAATTGGCTGAAGAACAATTCGCTAAGGATCCTAAGTTGGATGCCATCGCTGGTCGTATGCACTCATCTGGTGAAGGTAAGTGGACTGTTGAAGAATCATTGGCTCTTGAAGTACCAGCACCTGTTATCTACTTGTCACTTGCTATGCGTTACCGTTCATTGCAAGATGACACATTTACAGGTAAGGTTGTTTCAGCTTTGCGTAACGGCTTCGGTGGTCACGCAATGGATTCAGCAAAGTAATTAACTTTTAACCTGCTCAATCTTTTTTTGAACAGATAGCTCCCGCTAGGGGGCTTTTTCTGTATCTGCACAAGTTGTTGAACGATTATCATTGATATATGAGGAAAAACTATGAAATATATGATTGGCGTCGATTTGGGGACAACATCAACGAAAGCGGTGTTGTTTGACGATCGCAATCAAGTTGTTGCCAGTGCTAATAAAGGCTACAAACTGTATCGCGATGCGCCTGATATGGCTGAAGAAGATTTGGATGAAATTTTTGAGGCCTTGATTGATGCCTTGAGTGAAGTGGTTCGCGCAGCAAAGTTACAAGGTGACGATAAAATTGCTGCTGTATCGTTCTCATCAGCGATGCATTCGCTAATTGCCTTTGATCAAGATTGGCAACCGTTAACACGGGTTATAACTTGGGCAGATACGCGGGCGGTCAAATACACGGAAGAGTTGAAGGCGACCGGCTTAGGACAAGAGATTTATAGTCAGACGGGGACACCCATTCACCCAATGGCACCCTTGTCCAAATTGCTGTGGTTAAGAGCGGAACACGCTGATATCTTTAACCAAGCAGCCCATTATATGGGGATTAAAGAGTATTTGTTCCATCGACTTTTTGGGACTAACAAAATGGATATTTCGTTAGCTTCTGGGACTGGCTTGTTTAACATCTTTAAGTTAGATTGGGATGAACAAGCATTGGCTGTGACAGGGATTACGAAAGCGCAACTGCCAACACCAGTTGAACCTTATGAATATGAAACAACCATGGCGCCTGAATATGCTGCGGTGATAGGAATTCCAGCTGATACACCGTTTGTTTACGGGGCTGGAGATGGCCCATTATCCAATCTTGGCGTCAATGCGGTGAAGCCAGGCGTTGCCGCGATTACCATTGGTACATCTGGTGCCATTCGCGTGGTGTCGGACCAACCAGTGATTGATCCAAAGGGACGTACCTTTACGTATGCTTTGGACAAAGATCATTGGGTTGTTGGTGGGCCGGTGAACAATGGTGGAGATGTCTTCCGTTGGGCCCGTGACAATATGTTTGACGCAGAGAAGTCAACGGCAGCGTTATTAGGTGTTGATGCCTATGATTTGATGACGCAAATTGCTGCCCGCGTGCCAGCGGGCTCTGACGGGTTGATTTTCCATCCGTATTTGGGTGGCGAACGCGCGCCAATTTGGGATGCTAATGCCCGAGGGTCATTCTTTGGTTTGAATCATGGGCATACACGGGCGCACATGTTGCGTTCAGTCCTTGAAGGGATTACTTTTAACGTTTATATGGTGAGTCTGGCTTTGGAAGAAGTTGTGGGTGATTTAAAAGCCATCCAAGCAACTGGCGGTTTTGCCCGTTCACCATTGTGGCGACAAATGTTTGCTGATATTTTTGAACAACCAGTCACGGTGCCAGAAGCGTTTGAATCTGGTTCATTGGCAGCCGTGATTGTGGCGCAAAAAGCGTTGGGTTACATTGATGATTTATATGACATTGAACAATATGTTGGCGCAGCCAATACGTACCAACCGATGCCAGAAAACTTTGAAGCTTATCGTGAATTGGCCCCAATTTTCATCCGTTTGTCACGGCAACTGCAAACGGAATATGATAGTATTGCAACTTATCAACGGAAACATACAAAATCATAATTTGTGGTATTACCGGCGTAATGAACAGGGTTTTAACAACGCTAGTGACCACATCATTGAAAACAGAATATATCATTCTGTTTTTTTATTGACACTAATATTAGAAAATGTTAATATTATTTGGTAACTTTGTAACCTTTGGAGGGAAAGATTCATGTCGGATTCAAAACCAAGGACTGGCTGGCTGCATAAAGCAAGCCCGGCAAGTTTTTCACATAGCGATGCACATTTGCACAAAACACTGGGTGTCAAAGACATGCTAGCGTTGGGGGTGGGGACAATTGTGTCAACTGCTATTTTCACATTACCAGGGATTGTTGCGGCAGATCATGCTGGACCTGCCGTTGCCATTTCATTTGTGATTGCGGCTATTGTGTCAGGACTTGCAGCCTTTGCGTATGCTGAATTTGCGTCTGCATTACCATTTGCTGGTTCAGCTTATTCATGGGCGAACGTCGTCTTTGGTGAAGTGTTTGGCTGGATTGCCGGTTGGGCATTACTTGCGGAGTACTTTATTGCCGTGGCGTTTGTCGCATCTGGTTGGTCAGCTAACTTTAAGCTGTTCCTAGCGTCACACAATCTCGTTTTGCCACCGGCATTAGCAGGTTCTTTTGCTGCCGGTAACGGGGGCGTGATTGACATTTCGGCCTTGTTTGCCGTGTTAATTGTCACAGTGTTGCTATGGCGGGGCACAAATTCCACTGCACGCGTGGAAAATATCTTAGTGGTTGGAAAAGTCTTAGTCATCTTGATTTTCATTGGTGTTGGTTTGACGGCGATCCATCCAGGTAACTATACGCCATTTATTCCAGAACATAAGCCAGGTACAACGTTTGGTGGTTGGCAAGGGATTGTTGCCGGTGCCTCACAAATTTTCTTGGCTTATATTGGATTTGATTCAATTGCGGCCAACTCGGCGGAAGCTAAGGATCCTAAGCGAACAATGCCACGTGGGATCATTGGGTCACTGGTGGTGGCCACAGTATTGTTTGTAACGGTTGCTTTGGTACTGGTCGGTATGTTCCATTACTCAAAGTATGAAAACAACGCGGCACCTGCAGCTTGGGCTTTGCTCCAATCAGGGCACGGCTTCACGTCTAACTTGTTGTCTGTTGTGGCTTTGGTTGGTATGTTTACTGCCATCATTGGGATGATGTTGGCCGGTTCACGTTTGTTGTACGCCTTTGGTCGTGATGGCTTATTGCCAAGCTTCCTTGGGGATGTGAATGGTAAGGGTCTGCCAAACAATGCGTTGTTGGCGTTGTCAATTATTGCCATCTTAGTGGGATCAGTCTTTAGCTTTACAGAACTTGCTGGCTTGATCTCAGCTGGGACGTTAATTGCCTTTATTATTGTGTCATTTGGGATCTATGCTTTGCGACCACGTGAAGGAAAAGATATCCAAGAACCTGGCTTTAAGATGCCATTTTACCCAGTTTTGCCAGCTTTGGCAGCCTTGGGTTCAGGTTTCATTTTCTTTAATTTGGACAGCCAAGCGAAACTCTATGCCTTTGGTTGGTTTGTGATCGGTTTGATTATCTATGCGGTCTATGGGGCGCGTCATAGTAATTTGTCAAAATAAGTTGTTTTACCTTCAAGCCCTGGATAACCAGGGCTTTTATTGTCAGAAAAAGAGGTGGGCCATGTCAAACAATCAAGAAATTTTAGCTGCAGAACAACAACACTTGGCAGCGGTATCGCGGGTAAATTATTTTGACCTGGTCATTGATCATGGGCAGGGCGCGATTGTGACGGATGCGGATGGTCGAGACTACATTGACTTGTTGGCTAGTGCGAGTGCCACCAATGTTGGTCATGCCCATCCCAAAGTTGTGGCCGCGATTACGCAACAGGCACAAAAATTAATTCAGTACACACCAGCTTATTTTGCTAATACGACTACGGCCCAGCTCGTGCAACGCTTGACGGCACTCACGCCAGGCGCGTTTGAAAAGCAAGCGCTTTTTGGTAATTCGGGTTCCGATGCCAATGATGCCATGATTAAATTAGCCCGTGCCTATACGGGCCGATCCTATATTGTGAGTTTTACGGGTGCCTATCATGGATCGACTTACGGTGCCATGTCCATTTCGGGTGTTAGTCTCAATATGACGCGGAAAATGGGTCCACTCTTGCCGGACGTTGTGAAAGTGCCTTATCCTGATCCATCCCAACGATTAGCCGGTGAAACGGATGCACAATTCTCGCAGCGTTTATTTCAAGCGTTTAAGTTACCTTTTGAGACTTATTTGCCAGCCGATGAAGTGGCTATGGTGATTATTGAACCGATTCAAGGCGATGGCGGCATCATCAAAGTACCACAAGAATATATGGATTTGGTGTACGATTTCACGCGGAAACACGGGATTGTTTTTGCGGTTGATGAAGTCAATCAGGGCTTAGGTCGCACCGGAAAGATGTGGTCGATTGATCACTTTGGGATTGCGCCGGATTTGTTGAGTATGGGCAAATCGTTGGCTAGTGGTTTGCCCTTAAGTGCCGTTGTTGGTCGTCGTGAGATTATGGCCAGTTTAGCCGCACCGGCAAATGTTTATACGACGGCTGGTAATCCGGTCACTGCTGCAGCTGCATTGGCAACACTTGATGTATTAGACGCAGAACATTTGGTCACGCGTTCCGCAGAATTAGGGGATGTGGCCAGTGAGTTTTTCGAACAGGCGGCACAAAAGTATCCGTTTATTGGCGATGTGCGCCTCTATGGATTAAACGGTGGGATTGATATTGTGACTGCTGATGGGCAGGCTGACGTTGTTGGTACCACTAAGATTATCTATCGCTTATTTCAATTAGGCGTGATTATGATTAGTTTACGTGGCAATGTGTTGCGCTTTCAGCCACCGCTTGTCATCACGCGAGACCAATTGCAAACTGCTTTTGACAAATTAACACAAACGTTTGAGGCATTCATGGCCGATGAACTCGACTTACCAGAAACTGATCATCATATTGGGTGGTAATGTGCTATAATAACTAAAGAAATCTGGATATACAAAATTTGCGCGATGCCAGTCAGAAATGTGTTGGTTAATGCAAAACACACATCACAAATTTTGCGCTCCCAGATCGTATTGTAATCGAAAGGTTACCGCGCCTCAGCGTTATGAGTTTATGAAGGTAAAGATTGAAGATCATTACAAAATGCGGTGGTACCACGGTGAAGCGTCCGCACTTTGTTCTGGTCTTTTTATATTTCAAATCAAGGAGAATTACCAATGAAAGAATTGACGTCAGCAGAAGTCCGTCAGATGTTTTTGGATTTCTTTGCATCAAAAGGGCATGAAGTTGTCCCTTCAAAAAATTTGATTCCACAAGATGATCCGACTTTGTTGTGGATCAATTCGGGTGTGGCCACATTAAAAAAGTATTTTGATGGGACTGTCGTACCAGAAAATCCCCGTATTACGAATGCGCAAAAGGCCATTCGGACCAATGATATTGAAAATGTTGGGAAAACAGCCCGCCATCACACATTATTTGAAATGATGGGGAACTTTTCAATTGGCGATTATTTCAAAGAAGAAGTGATTCCTTGGGCTTGGGAATTGTTGACGAGCCCTGAATGGTATGGCTTGGATAAAGAACGTTTGTATGTGACTGTCTATCCAAAAGACCAAGAAGCCAAGAAAATCTGGGAAGAAAAGACGGATTTGCCAGCTGGTCATATTTATGAAGTTGAAGACAACTTCTGGGATATCGGTGAAGGGCCTTCAGGACCTGATTCAGAAATCTTTTTCGATCGTGGCCCAGCCTTCCAAGATTTGCCAGATGATGATCCAGAAATATATCCAGGTGGTGAAAACGAACGGTACCTTGAAATTTGGAACATCGTCTTCTCACAATTTAACCATTTGCCTGGTATGACGGATAATTCACAGTATCCAGAATTACCACACAAGAACATTGATACGGGAATGGGACTTGAACGTGTCGTTTCAGTGTTCCAAAACGGTCGGACAAACTTTGACACGGATCTATTCTTACCAATTATTCAGGCAACAGAAGCTTTGTCACCAAACTTTAAGTATGATGGCACAAAAGATTCTGACAGCAACACCAGCTTTAAAGTGATTGCTGACCATATCCGTGCCATCACGTTTGCGATTAGCGATGGCGCGATGCCTTCAAATGAAGGCCGTGGTTATGTCATTCGTCGCTTGCTCCGTCGGGCGGTTTTGCATGGTCAAAAGTTAGGTATTCAAGGCGAATTTTTGACGCAACTTGTGCCAATTGTTGGGGAAATTATGCAAAGCTATTATCCAGAAGTGCTGGAAAACGCGGCACGTATCCAAAAGACGGTTGCGGCTGAAGAAAAGCGCTTTAATGCAACGTTGACTGGTGGTTTGGCGTTGTTGGATGATGTGATTGCGGCGGCTAAGGCCGACGGGAAAACACAAATTTCTGGTGCGGATGCCTTTAAGTTGTCAGATACGTACGGCTTCCCACTTGAATTGACGCAAGAACAAGCTGCCGAAGCTGGCTTAACAGTTGACGTAGACGGCTTTAATGAGGCATTACAAGCGCAACGTGCGCGTGCACGTGCAGCACGTTCAAATGACAAGTCAATGGGTGTTCAAAATGCTGTGTTGACTGATTTGAAAGTGGCTTCTGAATATGTTGGTTGGTCAGAAACAGCGGTTGATTCAGCGGAAGTTGTGGCCATTATTGGTCAAGATGCCGACGGCATTGATGCTTTACTTGATCAAGCAGTTGCTGGCGAACAACGCCAATTAGTCTTTGATAAAACACCATTCTACGCTGAAATGGGTGGACAAGTTGCTGACTTTGGGACAGTTTTGAACAAGCAAGGTGACGTCGTGGCGGAAGTGATTGATGTCCAAAAGGCACCAAACGGCCAACACGTGCATACTGTCAATGTGCTGGCTGACATCACGCTTGGGGAAAACGTTGATTTGCGGGTGGATATGGCACGCCATATTGCGGTATCAAAGAATCATACGGCGACCCACATGTTGGATCAAGCCTTGCGGAATGTGCTTGGTGGCGATGTCCACCAAGCAGGATCATTAGTCGAACCGGACTATTTGCGTTTTGATTTCACCAACGAAGGACCAGTATCTGCTGCCGATCTTGATCGGATTGAAGCAATGGTGAATGCGGAAATCGCTAAAAATGCACCGATTTCATGGTTGGAAACAGATATTGAAACAGCGCAACAAATGGGTGCTGTCGCAGTCTTTGGTGAAAAGTATGGTGACGTTGTGCGTGTCGTATCGATTGGCGACTTTAACAAGGAATTTGATGGTGGTACCCATGCACAGTCAACGGCGGAACTTGGCTTGTTCAAGATTGTGTCAGAATCAGGTATTGGTGCCGGTGTACGCCGAATTGAAGCTGTGACTGGCCTGGAAGCATTAGCCTTATATAAGGCAGAAGAAAACGCCTTAAAGGCAGTTGCTGCCCAAGTGAAAGCACAAAAGATTACGGAAGCACCGGCCAAGGTTGCCGATCTACAAGCAGAATTAAAGGCAACGCAACGGACATTAGAATCAGTTGAAGCGAAATTGGCGAACGCAGCTGCTGATGAAGTCTTTAACGACGTTAAAACAAGCAACGGGCACACTTATATTGTGGCGCAATTGCCAGTTTCTGGCATGGATGGGTTACGTCAAGTTGCTGATAATTGGAAAGCAAATTATCCATCAGAAGTGTTAGTGCTAGCAGCTGATATTGATGGGAAAGTCAACCTCATTGTTGCGGCTTCACCAGAAGCCAATGCAGCTGGTATTAAAGCAGGTGATTTGATTAAAGCTATTGCTCCACGCGTTGGCGGTGGTGGTGGTGGTCGCCCAGACATGGCGCAAGCTGGTGGTAAGAATCCAGCTGGTATTCCCGATGCCTTTGCAGCAGTTGCTGACTTTTTGGCACAAAACTAACATCACTTATTTAGAATCTTATGGTTCTGTGATATAGTTGTCATATTTATAGGGTAAAATAGATTTAGGACAATTAGTCACGCTAGACTGAAGCGTGAGCAACTAAAGAAAGGAGCGTGTGCGATGACAGTAGGAGATGAAACAGCAATTTTCGACTTTGGCAATCAACAGCCTAAGGCGATTCATGAAACGCTAGAGATTGTTTACCAAGCTTTGGAAGAAAAAGGGTATAACCCAATTAACCAAATTGTCGGTTATTTGATGTCTGGCGATCCCGCTTATATTCCGCGTTTGAATGATGCACGTAATTTGATCAAGCGTCACGAACGTGACGAGATCATTGAAGAACTTGTGCACGCCTATTTGAACAAATAATGCGTATATTAGGATTAGATGTCGGTAGTCGAACAGTTGGTGTTGCGGTGAGTGATCCTATGGGTTGGACAGCCCAAGGGGTTGAAATCATTCGCATCAACGAAGATGAGGCAGAATTTGGCCTCGAACGATTAGGTGAAATTATCAAGGCCAAGCAGGTTAAAGGTGTTGTCTTAGGCTTGCCTAAAAACATGAATAATTCCGAAGGCCCACGTGCTGAAGCAGCTCGGCGTTATGCCAAAATGGTTGAAGAAACATTTGGTTTGCCAACTGATTTTCAAGATGAACGCTTAACAACGGTGCAAGCTGAACGCATGTTGATTGAAGAAGCAGATATTTCACGTAAAAAGCGCAAGCAGGTCATTGACAAAATTGCGGCAGAATTTATTCTGCAAAACTATTTAGATGCTAATGGTAAATTAGCCAAGTAAAGACTCGAAACAACGTTTCTAGGCGAAACGTTGTTTTTACGTTATAATAGAGATACAAAAATTGAAGGGAGTGCGTGGGAGAAACGGCGCTGACAACCGATAACGTTGTCAGCGCACGATACGCGCAAAGCATTTATTATGGCAAACCAAGAAGATATTCAAAAGATCACACTTGTCGACGAAAACGGCGACGAAGCATTATACGAAGTCTTATTCACTTTCCATTCTGAAGAATATGGCAAGGACTACATCTTGCTTGTACCAGAAGGCGTGGAAGATGATGAAGAGGTGGACATCCAAGCTTACATCTTCAACCCAGATGAAAATGGGGATGCAACTGAAGAAGATTTGATCCAAATCGAAGATGATAAAGAATGGGATATGGTTGAAGAAGTCCTCAATACTTTCTTAGAAGACGATTCAAATTTTGCATAAGCATGAAGAAACGCGATGGCGTTTTTTTTGTTACAAAAGTTTAACAACTTGATGGCTTATCGAGTGATAAACTATTATGTAGAAGAGTGAGCAAGCTGCTTGATCGCTCAAATATTAGACGATATAACTGCTTTAAGTACGCATTAGTGATGGCGAGATGAGTTATATTTTGGAGGAACACATGGTTACATTAGTAGGGATACTTGACCTTGCGCGTTTTCAATTCGCAATGACAACGATTTTCCACTTCTTCTTTGTACCGATGTCAATCGGACTAGGTGTCGTGGTGTCGATCATGGAAACGATGTATGTCATCAAAAAAGATGAGACATACAAGAAAATGGCGCAATTTTGGGGTAAGATCTTCTTATTGAGTTTTGCGGTAGGGGTTGTTACCGGCTTGATTCAAGAATTTCAATTTGGTATGAACTGGTCTGAATATTCACGTTATGTCGGGGATATTTTCGGTTCATTGTTAGCCATTGAAGCGTTGGTTGCCTTCTTTGCGGAATCAACATTCATTGGGTTGTGGGTATTTACTTGGGATCGTTTTAAGCCAAGTATCCACGTCTTGTTCATTTGGATTACAACGATTGGGTCAATGATGTCATCGCTTTGGATTTTGGCGGCTAACTCATTTATGCAAAACCCAGTTGGTTATGCGATTGACAATCACATGGGACGTGCCGAATTAAAGAGCTTTAGTGCGTTACTTGCTAACAAGCAGTTGTGGGTTGAATTCCCGCACGTGGTTGTTGGGACATTAGTCACAGCTGGTTTCTTGGTTGCGGGTATGTCAGCTTTCAAATTATTGAAGTTGAAAAAAGGTGACAGTGAGATTCCTTTCTTCCGTAAGTCAATTAACATTGCCTTAATCGTTGGTTTGATCGGTATTGGTGGTGCCTTGATTTCAGGTGATAAGCACGCTTATGATTTGCAATCAATGCAACCTATGAAGTATGCGGCGATGGAAGGTGTTGATAAGACCATCAATTCAGCTGACCGTAAGGATAAGGCACAACCTTGGTCATTGATTTCAGTAACCAATCCCAAGACACACGAAGTGATTGCTAACGTTGAAATCCCTTATGTTTTGTCAATTTTGGGTAACCACTCATTGACGGGTGGTAAGACAATCGGGACAACTGAATTGGAAAAGGAATTCCAAAAGAAGTACGGTAAGGCAAATCCTGAGATTAAGAGTTACTATGTGCCTGAAAACACATTGTTCTACTCATTCCGTGTCATGGCGATGGGGGCTGGCGCACTCTTGCTACTGGCCATTGTTGCCCTTTGGATGAACCGTCGCAAGTCACAATTAATTTTGACTCAACGTTGGTTCTTGTGGATTATGGGAATTGCTACTTTTGTCCCATTCTTGATCAATACAGCCGGTTGGTTAGTGACTGAATTGGGTCGCTATCCATGGGTTGTTTACGGCCTAATGCCAATTAGTGAAGCCGTTTCGCCAAATGTGTCAGTGGCTTCGCTATTGATTTCAAATATTATTTACTTCTTGACATTTGCCTCACTCGGTGGCGTGATGATTTGGTTGGCGCGTCGTGTTTTGCACGCTGGCCCAAATGCGGAAGATACAGAACACTTGTCTCCAAGTGATCCATACAGTCACTTGGCCAAAGGAGGTGAAGCCTAATGAATACACTAGAAATTTTATGGTTCGTTTTAATTGGCGTTTTGTGGGCTGGCTTCTTCTTCCTTGAAGGATTCGACTTCGGTATCGGGATGCAATTCATCTTTAACGCCCGCGATGAAAATGATCGTGATGCGCTATATGAAGCAATTGGTCCTAACTGGGATGCCAATGAAGTGTGGTTAATCACAGCTGGTGGGGCGATGTTTGCAGCCTTTCCAAACTGGTATGCCTCATTGTTCTCAGGCTTCTACTTAATGCTATTGATTGTGTTGTTGGCTTTGATTTATCGTGGGGTTTCCTTTGAATTCCGTGAACAAATGCCAACCATTCAAGGGGCGCAACTTTGGGAACGCTTGATTGGGATCACATCAGTGATGGTACCATTCTTCTTAGGTATGATCTTTACTGCCATGGTATCAGGGACACCAATCGATGCCCGTGGTAACTTAACGGCTGGTTTCTTTGATTACGTGACACCATTTACTTTGGTTGGTGGTATCGCAGTGGCTTTGATGAGTTATGTGCACGGCTTGAACTATACACGCCTACGTATTATTGGCCCATTGCGGGACCGTGCAGTAACGCAATTAAAGTTCTTGTACCCAGTTTTGTTAGCTGGGGAAGCGTTGTTTGCCGTTTTGCTATTCTTCTACACTGACTTTATTCAAACAAAGCCAGTATGGACGTTGGCAATTTTGGCCCTCATTGTGGTCACAACGTTGATGAGTTGGTACACAGCGTTGAAGACAAAGTCAGAAGCTTGGCCATTTACTTTGTCAGGTTTGGCATTAGTTGAAGTGGTTGTCTTACTCTTCGTTGGGCTATTCCCACGTGTGATGGTGGCCAATAACCCATTGCACACGTTAGATATTATGAATGCGTCATCAACACCTTACACATTGAAAGTGATGACAATTGTGGTGATTACAGCTTTGCCAGTAACCCTTGCTTATCAAATTTGGAGCTTCTGGGTCTTCCGCAAGCGTATCGTTTCCCACAAAGTGGTTGAATAACATTGAGAAAAACGTTTACAATTGACTGTAGACGTTTTTTATTTTTAATTGGCAATGAGATGATCAACATAATCTCAAATCGAGATAACTTGTAGGAATAGATAAAGATAATATGATTGATAAAAGACTTTTCAAACTAAAAGGGATCATGACCACATTGCTGGGGCTCGTGATTTTAACTGGGATTCAAGGCCTAGCAATTTTGGCTCAAGGTATTTTCCTGGCACGGGCGATTGTGAGTCTTTGGCAAGGCCAACCGATACAATCGGCACTGGCGTCGATCGGCTGGTTTGCGGTAGCGTTTATTGTGCGGCAAATCTTAATCGTGGTTAAAAATGAATTGATGGCCAACTATGCGAATCAAGCCGTTGAAACGTATCGGGTACAGTTGTTGGCACGCTATACAGCCTTAGGTTCAACATTAGTTGCTGAACAGGGGACGGGAAATGCCGTGACCACGTTGGGTGCGGGACTAGACAACGTTAAGAACTATTTTCAGCTCTTGTTAGTGAAAGTATTTGATTTAGGCATTATTCCTTGGTTGATTTTAAGCTATATTTTTTACCTCAAATGGGAACAAGGCTTATTCTTGCTCTTGATTTTTCCAGTCATCATTGTTTTTTTTGTGATCTTAGGTTTGGCTGCGCAAAGTAAAGCCGATGCGGAATTTGCTAACTTTAAAAATTTGAATAACCGTTTCGTCGATGCGTTACGTGGGCTACCAACTTTAAAGCAGTTGGGATTAGCTGAAGATTATAGTCAAGAAATTTTTAAAATTTCAGAAGACTACCGGAAAACAACCATGCGGACATTACGGATTGCGATGACATCAACGTTTGCATTGGATTTCTTTACTACGCTATCGATTGCGGTTGTGGCCGTCTTTCTAGGGTTTGACCTACTGGATGGTAAGATGACGTTATTGCCGGCTTTAACGATTCTGATCCTCGCACCGGAATATTTTTTACCGTTACGCAATTTCTCTGATGATTATCATGCCACCCTCAATGGTAAAAATGCCTTAACAGATGTCTTGGAGATGTTAGACAAGCCAGAGGTGACGCAACGCGATGTCTTGCACTTATCAACGTGGGCACCAACGTCAACTTTGTCGGTTAGCGATATGAATTTTGGGTACGATGGGACGCTAGTGTTGAAAAACATTACGCTACAAGCTCAAGGATATCAAAAAATTGCGATTGTTGGGGAAAGTGGCGCTGGTAAGTCAACGTTACTTAATCTCTTAGGTGGCTTTTTGCGTCCAAACAGTGGTGATTTTGAAATTGCTGGCCAAATGATGCCGCATTTTGCGCAAAAAGATTGGCAAAAACAATTTTTCTACATGCCACAACACCCTTATATTTTCCATGAAACACTGCGCGATAATATCACTTTTTACGCCCCACAGGCTTCTGACGCAGCCGTTACGGCAGCAATTGAGCAGGCGGGGCTACAAAGCTTGGTGGCGACGTTACCCGATGGTTTAGACACGGTGATGGGGGAAAGTGGACGCCAGGTGTCTGGTGGTCAGGCGCAGCGCATTGCGTTAGCGCGGATGTTGCTGGATGAACAACGGCATGTGTTATTGTTTGATGAGCCGACAGCCCATCTTGACATTGAAACTGAGTATGAGTTGAAACAAACGATTGCGCCCATCTTGGCGAATCATCTCGTCTTTTTTGCAACGCACCGCTTACACTGGTTAGACCAAATGGATTATGTGTTGGTGATGCGTGATGGGCAGATTGTCGAACAAGGTGAACCGGCCGTCTTATTGGCTGATAGTCAGAGTGCCTTGAATCACTTGCGCTCAGAATTACGAGGTGGACAATGACAAAAATAAAACAACTTTTACGGCGTGATCATTGGATCGTACCCTTCTTGAAAACACAAAAGAAAGGCTTGTTTTGGTCCATTTTTTTGGCGTTCTTAACCACGTTTGCGGCTGGGGCGCTGATGTTTGTGTCGGGTTATTTGATTTCACGCGCAGCCCAGCGGCCAGATAACATTTTGCTGATCTATGTACCGATTGTTTTGACGCGTGGTTTTGGTATTGTGCGCCCAGTCTTTCGTTATGCACAACGCCTTGTTTCGCATAATTGGGTGTTGAAATTTGTGTCAAAGTCGCGCCAACGTCTTTATGAAAGTGTGGCCAGTACTGCAAGTAGCATTCGCGGCCGATTGCAAACTGGTGAAATTCTAGGGTTGTTAGCGGGTGACTTAGATCAATTACAGAATCTGTATTTGCGCACAATTTTCCCACTTGGCGCCGGATTAATGTTATATTTGTTTGTCAACTTAGGGTTTGGCGTGGTGGACTGGCGCTTCATGATTTGGTGGTTGGTGATGTTAACGATTATTTTGGTTGTCATCCCGATTCTGAGTTTTTGGGCGAATCGTCAACGCATTCAACGCCAAAAGCAATTACAAGCGCAACTCTATACGGAAACAACAGATGCTGTGCTTGGTTTACAAGATTGGGTGTTGTCAGGCCGTCAAGCTGATTTGATGGCGCGTCAAGGGCGCACGATGGCGGCATTATCTGCAGCCAAGCATTGGGGGATGTCATTTGGTTGGTGGCGTGATTTTATCATCCAAATGCTGGTGTTAGTGTTAGCAATGAGTACTATTTTTTGGGCCGGCCATCAATTTGCGGGTCACACGATTGCGGTGAACTATATTGCGGCCTTTACGTTAGCGATTTTCCCATTAGTCGATAGCTTTTTGGGTGTTAACCAAGGTGTGAGTGAGGCGCCTTTTTATGAAGACAGTCTTCAGCGGTTAAATGAATTGCCAGTACCAGAACCAACACCAGAAAACCCGATTCATGTGACTGATCCAACGATTGCGTTGCATGATGTAACCTTTCAATATGATCAGCAACGCATTATTGATCAGATGACCCTGACCATTAAACCAGGCGAAAAAATCGCTTTGCTAGGGCGTTCAGGGTCAGGGAAAACAACGCTGTTGCGATTAATTACGGGGGATTTAACGCCGACAACTGGCCAGGTGACCATTGGCGGACAGCCGGTACAAGCGCTGCGTCATCAATTGGCGCGGCTTGTTGCAGTGTTAGATCAGCAAGCCTACTTATTTGATACGACAATTTTGAATAATGTGCGGATGGGCAATCCTGGGGCGACAGATGACCAGGTGAAAGAAGCCATTCGTAAGGCTGGTTTGCAGCCATTGATTGATCGTTTGCCTGACAAATACGACACTCAAATGCAAGAAGCAGGGCAACGCTTTTCCGGTGGGGAGCAACAGCGGTTTGCCTTGGCACGGATCTTACTACAAGATGCACCAATTGTTATTTTGGACGAACCAACTGTTAGTTTGGATCCAAGAACTGAACGCGCCGTGTTGGACCAAATTTTCAAAGTGTTACATGATCGCACGATTATTTGGGTAACGCATCACTTGACGGGGATTGATCAAGTCGATCAAGTCTATTTCTTGGCAAATGGGCACTTTACGTTATCAGGCACCCCACAGCACTTACGGGAAACGTCCCAACACTTCAGACAATTATTAGCACTGGATACTTTTAACTAATGGCAAAAAAAAGACAAAAACGCGGCAGAAAACGTTTATTGAAACTGGATTTATGGCTCTGGGTGAGCACGATTTTAATACTGGCAATTGTCGCTAGTTTTTGGTCACAAACAACGATTTTTAAACCAGCGCAACCAACCACTAAGCAGGACGACATTAAAGCACAACGTATCGCGTGGATTAATGAACTTGCCCCTTATGCGCGTCAAATGCAAGAACAATATGGCGTGATTGCTTCCATTAGCATCGCGCAAGCAATTCTTGAGTCCAATTGGCATACGTCAGTCTTATCGACACAATATAATAACCTTTTTGGGATTAAGGCGCGTGCGGGGCAAAAAAGTGTGGTATTGCCGACCCAAGAGTTTGAAAATGGGGAATGGAAAACCATTCAAGGCCGTTTTGCGGCCTATGATTCTTGGCAACAAAGTATGAAAGCGCACGCGGAACTGCTTTATCATGGCACGAGTTGGAATGCTGCCCAATATCAACATGTCTTAGCCGCAAAGGATTATCAAGCTGCTGCCACTGCTTTGACACGCGATGGCTATGCTACGGATCCAGCTTATGCGGAAAAACTCATTTCAATCATTCAAACTTGGCAATTATCACGATTTGATATCCCGCAAAAATAAAACGAGCTTCGGCTCGTTTTTTTTGTGGTTGACGAACTTCTGTTCGTGTGGAAATCTGGTATAATAATAGGAGTTAATTTACACTTTAGGAGCACACATGTCAGTAGAAGAACTCATCAATGGAATGAACGACAAGCAGGCCGAAGCCGTCCAAACAACGCAAGGCCCACTTTTGATTATGGCAGGTGCCGGATCAGGAAAAACGCGCGTGTTAACGCACCGGATTGCCCATTTGGTAAAAGATTTAAACGTAATGCCATGGCGTATTTTGGCCATTACCTTTACCAATAAGGCCGCTAAGGAAATGCGCGAACGAATTGGCGCGTTATTGTCTGAAGATGTGGCGCGCGACATTTGGGTGTCAACTTTCCATGCTTTGGCGGTGCGCATTTTACGTCGTGATGGTGAAAATATTGGCTTGTCCCGTAATTTTACGATTATTGACACCAGTGCACAGCGCACATTGATGAAGCGCGTCATTAATGACCTCAACTTGGATACGAATCAATACGAGCCACGCACCGTGCTTGGGATGATTTCCAACGCGAAAAATGACATGTTGCGGCCAAAGGACTATGCGCAACAAGCTGATAACGCGTTCCAAGAGACCGTGGCAGAAATTTATGAGGCGTATCAAGCTGAATTGAAGCGTGCGCAAAGCGTGGACTTTGATGATTTGATTATGTTGACAATTGATTTGTTCCAGTCATCACCTGACGTCTTAGCACGTTATCAAAATCAATTTGACTATTTACATGTCGACGAGTATCAAGATACCAACGATGCGCAGTATACCATTGTCAATATGCTAGCGCAGCGCTCACAAAATCTCGCCGTTGTTGGGGATGCCGATCAGTCAATTTATGGTTGGCGTGGCGCCAACATGAACAACATTTTGAACTTTGAGAAGGATTATCCTAACGCACAAACGATTTTGTTGGAACAAAACTACCGTTCGACGCAAAATATTTTGGATGCGGCCAATGCCGTGATCAACAATAATAATGAACGGCTGCCAAAAAATCTCTGGACGCAAAATGGGCAGGGCGACAAAATTACGTATTATCGCGCGCAATCTGAACATGATGAAGCGAACTTTATTTTAGCTAATATTCAAAAAATGCGTGCCGAAAAGCAAATGGCGTACAGTGATTTTGCCGTTTTGTATCGGACCAATGCGCAATCGCGAAACGTCGAAGAAGCCTTGGTGAAGGCTAATATGCCTTATACGATGGTTGGTGGGCATAAGTTCTATGAACGTAAAGAAATTCTGGATATTATGGCTTACATGCAACTGGTAACCAATCCCAATGACAATGCAGCGTTTGAACGGATTGTTAATGAACCCAAGCGTGGCTTAGGCGCAACGTCGATCACACGGTTGCGTGAACTCGCCAATCGGTTGAATGTTTCATATATGACAGCGATCGAAAGCATTGAATTGGCTCCCGCGATTTCAACGAAGGCAACGTCAAAATTCCTTGAATTTGCTGAAATGATGCATGAATTACGCCAGCAAGCTGAGTTTTTGAACGTGACGGAACTCGCTGAAATTGTGATGACTCGGTCAGGTTATCGGCAAATGCTAGCGGAAAAAAATGATCCAGATAGCCAAGCACGTTTGGAAAACTTGGAAGAATTCTTGTCAGTGACTAAGGAGTTTGATGCTAAGTATCAACCGGATGATCCAGAAGCCATTGATCCGATGACGGACTTTCTGGGGACTACTGCTTTAATGAGTGATTTGGATGACTTTGAAGAAGGTGACGGCGCTGTGACATTGATGACGTTACATGCAGCCAAAGGCTTGGAGTTCCCCGTTGTCTTTTTGGTGGGGATGGAAGAAGGCATCTTCCCCTTGTCACGCGCTTTGATGGCTGAAGATCAGCTTGAAGAAGAACGACGCTTGGCGTATGTTGGGATTACCCGCGCCATGAAAAAGCTGTTCTTAACCAATGCTTTTTCACGCTTACTATATGGCCGAACACAATCTAATGAGGCTTCCCGCTTTATTAATGAAATTTCCCCCGCTTTACTTGAGACCGAATATGGTCAAAATACACGGGTAACACCGCGTCGTGATTTACCGTTTGATCGGAAAAACCAGCGTGCACAAGCGACAACTTATCGTGCGACCCCAGTGACGAAAACAACCAGTGGCACGACTGGTGGCGATCAAATCACGTGGGCACCTGGGGATAAAGTTTCTCACAAAAAGTGGGGGATCGGGACAGTGGTTGCCGTTAGTGGTGATCGTTCGGATCAAGAACTTAAAGTGGCCTTCCCATCGGAAGGGGTGAAGCAGTTACTGGCAGCTTTTGCACCGATTACAAAGGTTGACTAGCCAAGTAAGTGCGACTTTAATATGAGATTAGGAAAATAGGATGTTACCAGAATTTACACCAATTGAACAATTGTCTACGTCAGCAGCACAACAAGAAGTTGCCCAGTTGCAAGCTGATCTCACTAAATATGGGGTCGCCTACTATGAACAAGATGCACCACTTGTTGAAGATCATGTCTATGATGCGCTTTATGCGCGATTAGTGGCGTTAGAATCAGCCTTTCCACAGTTTGTGACCCAAGATTCTCCAACCCAAAATGTTGGTGGTGCCCTGACAAAGTCTGGCTTAGCCAAAGTGGAACATCCGGCACCAATGTTATCTTTGGGGGATGTTTTTAGCTTAGAAGAGTTAGCAGCTTGGGATGAACGGACGACCAAAAGTCTCGGTTTTCAATCGCCTTATAACCTTGAATTAAAAATTGATGGGTTAGCGGTGGCGTTGACTTATGTTGATGGCCGGCTTGTCCAAGCGTCAACCCGTGGGAATGGGACAATTGGCGAGGATGTCACGCGTAACGTCAAAACGATTAAGGCCATTCCACAACAATTAACGGAACCCTTAACCATTGAAGTACGTGGCGAAATTTATATGCCTAAAAAAAGTTTTGCCGCTTTAAATGTACAACGTGAAGCTGATGGCTTGGAACCGTTTGCTAATCCTAGAAATGCGGCAGCTGGCTCATTGCGACAACTTGACGCACAGGTGACGAAACAACGCGAATTATCAGCCTTTGTGTACTACACGGCTGAACCAGAGGTACTTGGTGTCACGACCCAAAGTGGGGCGTTGGCTCGTTTTGCTGAGCTTGGTTTGCCGACCGATACGCATAATCAAGTGATTGAAAAAATGGCTGATATTGCTGATTTTATCGCAACCTATACAGCCAAGCGTGACACGTTGGCCTATGGGATTGACGGTGTGGTGGTGAAAGTCAATGCGTTGGATAATCAAGTGGAGCTTGGTAATACGGTGAAAATTCCGCGCTGGGCGATTGCCTATAAGTTCCCACCGGAAGAAGCCTTGACGGTGGTGCGCGATATTGAATGGACCGTGGGTCGGACGGGCGCCGTCACACCAACGGCTGTCATGGATCCCGTTCAACTGGCTGGGACCACAGTGCAACGTGCTAGTTTGCACAACCCTGATTATTTGCAACAAAAAGATATTCGCATCGGGGATACGGTCACGTTGCATAAAGCTGGGGATATTATTCCGGAAGTCGGCCAAGTAATTTTATCTCAGCGACCGGCCGATAGTACCGCGTATCCGATACCGGTTGTCTGTCCAGCGTGTGGATCAGAACTAGTCCACATCTCAGGCGAAGTGGCGTTACGTTGTATTAATCCTTTCTGTGCGGCACAAATCCAAGAAGGGTTGACGCATTTTGCCTCACGCAATGCGATGAATATCGCCGGTATGGGGCCACGCGTGATTGATCAATTACTAAAGGCCAACTATATCAAGGATGTGGCGTCAATTTATCGTTTAGATATGACGCAATTACTGTCTCTAGATAAGTTTCAAGAGAAATCAGCTGCTAATTTGTTAGCCGCTATTACGCAATCAAAAGAAAATTCGTTAGAACGGTTATTATTTGGTCTAGGGATTCGACTTGTTGGGGCAAAAGCGGCGCGTTTGGTAGCGGAAAAGTTTAAGACCTTATCAGCGATTGCCGAAGCGACCGTGCCGGAAATCGCCAGCATTGATGGGATTGGGGATGCGATTGCGCAATCGATTGTACAATATTTTTCACATCCGGAATCACAACAACTATTAATTGAATTAACCGCCGCTGGCGTGAATCAGACGTATTTATCAGACGTTGAAGTTGATGAAAATTCGTTTTTCTATGGTAAAAAGATCGTCTTAACTGGTAAACTAGAACAGAGCAGCCGACCAGCAGCAACGAAGTGGTTACAAGACCATGGGGCACAGGTTGCGGGTTCTGTATCAGCAAAAACCGATTTGTTGATTGCTGGTGCTGATGCTGGTAGTAAGTTAGAAAAAGCGACTGCACTAGGGGTGCTTGTCTGGACAGAACAAGAATTTTTAGAAGCACAAGCAAAAGAAGGTAGTGAAAAATGAAGCGAATTGGATTCCGAGGCTATATGATCATTGCAATCGCCATCCTGGTTATCGCCGTTGCGGGACTCTATTTTTTTAATATGAATCGCGTCACCCCAACAGCGACTAAGAAAGCTCAAGGCGTGCAAATTACGCAAAGTGCACCAGGACAATATCAAACCGTGATTAAGAATGGCCGTTATTTAGTCAGTGCGGCCCGTGGTATTACGGCCAGTTCTGAACCCAATAATTTAGATGTGAAACACTTTGAATCAGGGTTGTTGGATTTAGCGAAAACAAGGTTTAAGCCCAGTCAATATATTTTCCAAGAAGGCCAATACTTATCAGCGGATACGGTAACCAATCTCTTAGATCGCAAGAGTAACAGTAACCCAGACGGCTTGAACCCAGAAGATAATGGCAAAACAGATGACTCACGTAATCCAATTTATGTCCAAACCTTAACCGAACAAGATTTCATGTCAAAAGAAGGCAATAATTTGAAATTGGCTGGGATGGTCGTTGGGGTGGCGATGAATACCCAAGACGAGTATCAAAAAGAGCAGTATGGGGCAACGTATACGCAAAATATTTCGGATGCTGACCGGATTGCCTATGGTAAAAAGATTGCGCCTAAAATTGTGGCCAAAGTACGCGAACAAGCTGGGGTATCAAAAGATACGCCAATTGTGATTGCCATGTATGCCAACGCGCCATCAGATTCGTTGGCACCAGGGAATTTTTACGCTGAAGCTATTAGTGATCAAGGGACAACGTTAAAAGATTGGCAAACTTTTTCTAACCAATCGATTGTTTTGCCAAAAGAAGCGACAGATACGTCTAAGTTAGGCACGGATGAAAATAATGGTTTTGCCAACTTTAAAAATGACGTGGCTAATTTCTTCCCAAACATCGCTGGGGCAACGGCGGTGGCGAACTTTAAGTCAGGGACACTATCAAGTATGAACGTGACGGTGACGACGCAATTCTACAGTCAGACAGAAATTGAAAGTTTTACCACTTATGTTGCGCAGTCAGCTTTGAAGTTCTTACCAAGTAATGTGCCAATTCGTATTGAAGTCCGTACGGCTAACGAGCTGCAAGCTATTTTGACACGACAAGCCAATGATAAGGCCTTTACAATCACACTTCTCAATTAAGCATAGCGTGCTATGCTTTTTTGTATATATACAAAAAATGGTATAATTAAACTATGTCAGAATCGGAAAAATATTTAACAATTCGTGCCCTTACGGCCTATTTAAAAAGGAAGTTTGATGCCGATCCATACTTAGAAAAAGTCTATGTGACGGGGGAAATTTCGAACCTTGGTCGTCGTCGTGGTCGGCACTTATACTTTTCCATTAAGGATCCGGAAGGCCAAGCGGTTATTTCAGCGGCCATGTTTTCCTACGCTAATCGGTTGAAATTTGTCCCAGAAGAGGGGATGAAAGTGAATGCTGTTGGTCGGATTCAAGTTTATGAGCCCAGCGGCACTTATTCAATTATTCTGGAACAGATGACCCCTGATGGAATCGGGGAATTATTTTTAGCGTATGAGCAGCTGAAGAAAAAATTAGCCGCTGAAGGATTATTTCAATTGCCAAAACGGCCGTTACCCGTTTTTCCAAAAAAAATTGCTGTGGTGACATCGCCCACTGGGGCAGTGATTGAAGATATTGCGCGCACCGTGCAACGGCGTTTTCCCATGGCGCAGGTGGTGTTGTTTCCTGCTCTTGTGCAAGGGGATAAAGCCGCTGCTTCTGTGGTCAAACAAATTAAGCGCATTGATGCTAGCGGAGACTATGACACGCTAATTGTGGGTCGTGGTGGTGGCGCCATTGAAGATTTGTGGGCCTTTAATGATGAAACGTTGGCGCGGACTATTGCCGCCGCTAAAATTCCGATCATTAGTTCTGTTGGTCACGAAACCGACAATACGTTGGCCGATTTGGTGGCTGACCATCGCGCCGCAACGCCGACAGCGGCTGCTGAATTAGCCACCCCCGTTACGCTGGCGCAATTGGTTGCGCGTTTGAACGAATTGCAGCTGCGTTTGACAGTTCGCATGAAGGCACTGATAACGAGTCGCCAGCAACGATTAGCACGCGTGGCCCAACGACCAATCTTTCAACAGCCAGATCGTTTGTATGTTGGCTATAATCAGCGTGTTGATCAGCTATCACAACGACTCAGCCAACAAATGCAGCAACGCCTTGTGGCGGCACAGCATCAATTAGACAATCTCACGCAACGCCAGCGTCAATTACGCCAAACATTATTACAAGCACCGCGGGAAAAAGTGCAATTACTGACCGCAAAATTAGACTTGATGAGCCCGCTAAAAATCTTGACGCGCGGCTATGTTGTGCTCTCTAAAGCCGACCAAGTCGTCCGTCATGTCGACGAATTGCAACCAGAAGATAGGGTCACGGTACGTTTAGCTGATGGCCAAGCAACTGCAAAAATTATAGAAACGAGCCAGTTAAAATGAGTGAAAAAGTAACTTTTGAAGACAAGCTAGAACAATTGGAAGCGATTGTGAGCCAATTAGAACAAGGTGATCGGCCACTAGAAGGCGCGTTAGCTGATTTCCAGACTGGCGTTGGCTTGGTTAAAGAATTACAAGAGACGTTGAAAAATGCCGAATTAACGTTGGCAAAAGTTATGTCAGATGACGGTGAATTAAAGGATTTGGAATTAACAAATGACTAAATTTGCAGAATTACGAGCGACTTATGGGCCGAAAATTGATGCACAATTAGCACAGGATTTAAAACAAATCACAACGGATGCCCAGTTTTCAGAGATGATGGCTTATGCCGTTTTGAATGGCGGTAAGCGCTTACGGCCGTTATTAACGTTGGCTGTCATCACGAGTTTTCAACAAGCCATTACACCGCAAGCCCTTAAGTTGGCGACAGCAGTTGAATGGGTGCATTCTTATTCACTCGTGCATGATGATTTGCCAGCGATGGACAATGATTTGTTACGGCGCGGGCAACCAAGTGTCCATGCGAAATTTGGGGAAGCCGCAGCGATTTTAGTTGGAGATGCCTTGTTAACGGGCGCTTTTGAAGTGGTCACAACGGCTAATGCCTTAGCACCAGCTGAGACCAAGATTCCCGACCAGACCATTGTGACAATTGTCCAGGATTTGGCACATTTTTCGGGTGCCGCTGGCATGGTGATTGGCCAAATGCATGATATGGCCAATCATGGCCAAAACTTACAGACAGAAACAGACTGGTTGTTGCAAGAAATTTATACCCCAAAAACGGCGGCTTTGATTCAATTCGCGGCTAAATTAGGGGCGCAATTAGCCACGCTTCATCAAACACAAGTACCAGAAGCGACGCAAGCCATGACGCAGTTTGGTTTGGATTTCGGCTTGGCTTTCCAAATTCAAGATGATCTTGATGATTTGGAACAGGATGATACGGCAACCATTGGCGCCTTGCCACACTTGATTGGCGTGTCGGCAGCACGGACGCTGCGGGATCGTTACTTGCAAGATGCCAACGACCGTTTGACACAGTTAACAATGTTGGTGCCAGCGTTTGACCGAACACTATTGGATGATTTTTTGACTTTAATTGGAGATTAAGTATGGGTGCAGTAGATAAAGAGCGCGTAGATGTGTTACTCGTCCAGCAAGGGTTATTTAGTTCTCGCGAGCAGGCCAAGCGTGCGGTGATGGCTGGGCAAATCCTGGGTGAAAATGAAGAACGCCTGGACAAGGCAGGGGAAAAAATTCCCGTGACTACGGCGCTACACTTTAAGGGTGAGCGCTTGAAGTATGTCTCACGTGGCGGTCTTAAGTTAGAGAAAGCCCTCAATGATTTTGATATCACTGTGCAAGATAAAGTGGTACTCGATATTGGGTCATCAACGGGTGGTTTTACCGACGTCGCCCTACAAAATGGCGCTAAATTGGTCTATGCTTTAGATGTCGGGACCAATCAGTTGGCCTGGAAATTACGTTCAGATGATCGTGTGAAGGTGATGGAAAATACGAATTTCCGCTATTCACAATTACAAGATTTTAAGTTTGGGCAACCGGAATTTGCTACGATTGATGTGTCCTTTATTTCGTTAGGCTTAATTTTGCCGCCATTAGCCAACATCTTGCAAATGGGCGGGCATGTTGTGGCGTTGATTAAACCACAATTTGAAGCCGGACGAGAAAACGTCGGCAAAAACGGGATTATTAAAGATCCCAAGGTTCATCAACAAGTTTTGCAAAAAGTAACGCAAATGATGGTCAATGATGGGTTCTCCGTGACAGAGCTCACGTATTCACCAATCAAGGGTGGTCAAGGGAACATTGAATTTTTGGCCGTCTTAACCCGCGATGACAAGCCAAAAATTGCCGACAAAATCGACATTGATGCGTTGCTCACGCAAACTTATGCACAATTAAACCATACAGGAAGCAATGAGCATGAATAAGAAGACGCGACAAAAAACGCTTCTGGCTTTGATTCAAACCCAACAAGTTGGGCGACAAGAAGATATTGTGGCGCATTTTGAAACACTTGGGGAGACTGTCACCCAAGCAACGATTTCGCGTGACATTAACGAACTTGGCTTGATTAAAGTGCCAAACGCCCATGGCGGGTTTCATTATCATTTGCCAAAACAAGATGATCGCCCACATTTGCAGCGGTTACGCCGTGTTTTGCAACAATCATTTTTGAGTCAACGGGCGCAACGCGGCCAAATCTTTTTAAAAGTACAACCTGGTAGCGGTCAAATGGTTGCGAATTTGTTTGAACAAGTCAATTTCCCAGAAGTCTTTGGGACACTAAGTGACGATAGTTCAGTCCTCGTATTATTGAAAGACGGCGTGACGGCCAACCAAATGACGAATATCATTCAAAAATTACTGGAAAAATAACGAGAAAGATAGGTGCCTTGGCACGGTGATCGCAATGCTAGAAAATTTGATTATTGAAAACTTTGCCATTATTGAAAAAGTTGATTTGCAATTTGAAGCCGGCATGAGTGTGTTAACGGGTGAGACTGGCGCCGGTAAATCCATCATTATTGATGCGCTATTGATGCTCACTGGTGGTCGTGCCAGTTCGGAAATGATTCGTCATGGTAGTCCAAAGGCTGTGCTACAAGCTGTTTTTCGCTTACCGGAAAACGACAAGTTGTTGGCACATCTTGCCGAAATTGGGGTACCAATTGAGGATGGGGAACTGATTATTTACCGTGAGTTGAATGCCAATGGTCGCAGTTTAATCCGCTTAAACGGGGTTGTTGTTAATTTAAAAACGTTGGCTCGTGTCGGGCAGTATTTGGTCGATATTCAAGGGCAAAATGATACCCAACAGTTGTTGAATGTGGATGAACATCTCATTTTGCTAGATGGTTTTGGTGGGGAGAAGTTACAAGCTACCAAGGCGGCTTATCAACAGGTATTTCAGGAATTTCGTGCTGTTACCCAACGATTACGGAAGATTCAAACATCGCAGCAAGATATGACCCAACGGTTGGATTTACTTCAGTTCCAGCAACAAGAATTAGCTGAAGCTGATCTCCAACCCAACGAAGAAGAATTTTTGCTGGATGCGCGGGGAAAGCTTTTAAACCATAAAAAGATTGCGGATCGTTTGCAAAATGCCCAGTTGGCTTTGAATGGTGAACAAGGTGGTGCCGTAGACATGCTGGCACAAGCCATGCATGAATTACAGGAAATTGCGGAATTTGATGCTGCTTATGCTGAATTAGCGACAACGATTGCCGACAGTTATTATACGGCGCAAGAAGTCGGCCGTGATGTGGATGAACAAATCGGCGCGTTAACTTATGACGAAATGGAATTGTTACGCATCGAAGACCGGTTACAGTTGATTCACACGTTGGAACGAAAGTACGGCCCAACAGTCGCTGATGTCTTACAATTTAAAGCCAAGATTGATCAAGAATTAGCAGTATTGGATCATGATGAGTTTGATATTGAACAATTGCAAGTGAAACAAAACGAATTGCGTCAAGTAGTCCGTAAGCAAGCGGTTAAATTGCGTGAGGTACGACAAGAAGTGGCGCGGCACTTGGAACAAGCTGTCAACCAACAATTAAGTGAATTGTTGATGTCAGGCGCCGAATTTGCAGTGCGCTTTGAACCAATTACTGGTTACATTTCCTCGGGCGCAGACAAAGTTGAATTTTATGTCCAAACAAACGTCGGGGAAGGCCTAGCACCATTAGCTAAAATTGCGTCAGGTGGTGAAGCGGCACGTTTGATGCTCGCGTTAAAAACAACTTTTGCCAAGCAACAGCATATTGTGTCAATTGTATTTGATGAGGCAGATACAGGGGTTTCAGGTCGCGTGGCGCAAGCCATTGCGCGTAAGATGTTAACGATTGCTACCGATTCACAAGTTTTGGCCATCACGCACTTACCACAAGTTGCCGCAGCGGCAACCCATCATTTTTTGATTGCGAAAACAACTGAAAATGAACGTACGGTGACGCAAGTAACTGCCTTAGATGAGGCTGGTCGTGAAGGGGCAATTGCCATGATGTTGTCTGGTGAAGATATTACTACAACTGCATTAGCCAATGCACGAGAATTACGCCAACAAGCACCAAAAATTAAGCACAAAAAAAACAACTGACATAAACTGTCAGTTGTTTTTTTGTGTGCTTAATGCGCGACAATCGCTAAGAAGATGACGAATAGAATAGCTAGACCATACATCAAAGCGTGTACTTGCTTACCACGACCTGTTGCAAGCATTGTAATTGGGTACAAGATGAAGCCCAACGCAATACCATCTGAGATTGAGTAAGTCAATGGCATACCAATCACAACCAAGAATGCCGGTGCCGCAACGGCAAGGTCATCCCAGTCAATTTGGCGTAGGCTCTTGGCCATCAAGACACCAACCACAATCAAGGCTGGTGCTGTGACTTGTGATGTTACCACTGTCAATAATGGTGAGAAGAACAAAGCAAGCAAGAAGAACAAGCCAGTAAAGACGCTCGTCAAACCTGAACGACCACCAACAGCGATACCAGATGATGATTCAACATAAGCTGATGTTGGTGATGTTCCAACAACAGCACCAACAGTCATACCAACAGCGTCAGCCATCAAAGCACGACCTGCACGTGGCATTTCATTGTTCTTCATGAAACCAGCTTGTGTGGCCAAGCCAATCATAGTACCAGCCGTATCAAAGAATGTGACCAACAAGAAAGTAATCACGACTGTGATCAACTGAATTGAGTTGATGTCACCAAGATGTGTGATACTTTGACCAAAAGTTGGGGCCAATGATGGTACAGGTGACACTAAGGAAGAAGGCAACTTGATGAGACCAAAGATGATCCCAACAATTGATGTCAACACCATCCCGACGAAAATTGCCGCTGGCATTCGCATTGACAAAAGGACAAATGTGACAATAATGCCAAAGATGGCTAACAATGATGTTGGCGATGTGAGGTGACCAAGGGATACCATAGTATCCTTGCTAGCCACAATCAAGCCTGCATCGTGAAGGCCAATAAAGGCAATGAACAAACCAATACCTGCGGCAATGGCTAATTTCATGTTTTGTGGAATCAAGTTGATAATCTTTTCGCGGACCTTAAAGAATGTCAAGACCAAGAAAATTAAGGCGGCTACTAAGACACCAGCCATGGCTGTTTGCCACTTAACGCCCATACCAATGACAACAGAATAAGAGAAGAAGGCATTCACCCCAAGACCAGGAGCGATAGCAATTGGGTAAAGGGCGACAATACCCATGAATAATGTAGCAATAGCGGCAGCAACGGCTGTTGCTGTGAAAACTGCGCCTTTATCCATACCAGCTGCGCCAAGAACAGAAGGGTTAACAAACAGAATGTAGGCCATTGACACGAATGTCGTGAGACCAGCGATGAATTCAGTACGAACTGATGTGTTCAGCTCATCGAGCTTAAAATACTTTGCAATCGTAGACATGATTGCCTCCCAAAAAAATAGTGTAACGTTAAACGTTCTACTTAAGTTTAACAACATAAAATCCGAATTTAAACTAAAAATACGGAAAAAATGGACGAAAAGACGATTATTTGACGGATAGAAAGCATGAAAGCGTTTTATAAACGAATGAGGTTTCACTAATGTTCGTGTTTTATGGTATGAGGCAGCTGTCTCAAATAATGCACGGGCGGATAGGGGCGTAACCGAACATTAGCCCCCAGATTGCCGTTAGATGGTTGCCAATTAACGGGTTAAATAATGCTATAATAGAAGCATCATTAATTTAAGGAAGTTCAGCATGGTAGCGCAGCTCGTGTTGGTTCGACATGGCGAATCAACGGCAAATCGTGATAATGAATTTACAGGGTGGACAGATGTCCCCTTAACCCCTAAAGGGCAACAACAGGCGCCCAAGTTGGCCAAATTTTAGCCCAATATCAGTTACAATTTGATGATGTGCATACGTCTTATTTGCAACGCGCCATTGTCACAGGCAATATCATTTTAGATGAGATGAACCAAGCATGGGTGCCGATGCATAAAACTTGGCGCTTAAATGAGCGTCATTATGGGGCGTTACGCGGGTTAAATAAAGATGCCGCACGCCAAAAATACGGCGTCGAGGCAGTGGCTTTATGGCGTCGCAGTTATACGGCAATCCCGCCCTTACTGGCAGAAACAAAACCCACGAATCGCTATCCGTTAGGGATTGAACCACGTGGTGAAAGTCTGGCAATGGCGAGTGACCGGTTATTACCTTATTGGCAGCAGGTTGTGGAACCGGCTTTGCGTGCCGGACGACATCAATTGATTGTGGCGCATGGTAGTACGCTACGGGCGTTGATTAAATACTTGGAGCACATCAGTGATGAGGCAATTG
This sequence comes from Leuconostoc lactis, assembly GCF_007954625.1. Taxonomy (NCBI): domain Bacteria; kingdom Bacillati; phylum Bacillota; class Bacilli; order Lactobacillales; family Lactobacillaceae; genus Leuconostoc; species Leuconostoc lactis. The sequence continues at coordinate 1,001,154 of NZ_CP042420.1, forward strand.
ATGGTTTGGAAATTGCCAATGGCGACCCTATTTTGTATCAAGTTGATGCGCAATTAAATTATGGGAAACGGCAATATCTGACCAACAAGCCCACACGTTAGACCACACAATAAAGGAGTCACACTTTGGAAACGACAACATGGACACGCATTAAAAAATATACGGAATTACAAGGGACTTCTGGACAAGAACATCGCGTTCGACAAGCTTTTCGAGCAGATTTGACCCCATTGGTTGATACGGTACAACAAGATGGGTTAGGTGGTGTGTTTGGGGTGAAACAACATGCCGATCACACGGCACCACGGGTGATGTTTGCGGCCCATATGGATGAAGTCGGGTTTATTGTCACGGCTATTTTACCTAGTGGCGCCTTCAAAGTCGCAGCGGTGGGTGGTTGGAACCCAGCAGTTATCTCTTCTCAGCGCTTTAGTCTATTTACAAAAGACCACGTTTATCCGGTTGTATCGAGTTCAGTGAGTCCCCATTTATTGCGGGGCAGTGGACAAACACCACAGCTACCAACCGTTGATGATATGTTGTTTGATGCTGGTTTTGTGGATGATCAGGAAGCAATGGCTTACGGGGTACGACCAGGTGATTTTATTGTGCCAGAAGTGACCACCGTCTTAACGGCCAATCAGCAACGGGTGATGTCGAAAGCTTGGGATAACCGTTTTGGGTTAGTCACGTTATTAGGGGCGTTAGAAGACTTACAAGACGTCAGAACGCCGAATACGTTGATTATGGGGGCTAATGTACAAGAAGAAGTTGGCTTGCGTGGGGCGCATGGCGCAGTTAACCTCATGCAACCAGATATTTTCTTTGCCGTGGATTCCAGTGCTGCTGATGATACAAGTGGTGGGGCTGGCCACCAAGGTCGTTTGGATCAAGGGACGCTGTTGCGCGTCTTTGATCCAACTGTGGTCGTGCCATTACGCTTGAAAGAATTCTTATTGTCAACGGCTGAAGATAATCATATTCCTTATCAATACTTCGTTTCTAAGGGTGGCACGGATGCGGCCGCTGCGCAAAGTGAACTGACGGGGGTACCGTCAGTGGCATTAGGTGTAGCATCACGCTATATCCATACCCACCAAACAGTTTGGTCGATTGCTGACTTTGAAGCCACCCAAGCTTTTGTGGTGGCGATTGCCAAGGCACTTGACGAGACGACGCTCAAAACGATTATGGGTGATTAAAGTTGCATGTTTAAAAAGTTACAGAAATTAGATTATTGGATTGCGGTGCCGTATGCCATTCTGAGTATGTTAGGAGTGGTCATGGTTTTTTCAGCAACGCAAGGCACGACAACAGCATTAAGTAATTTTATTAAGCAGGCGATCTTTGTGGTTGTCGGCTTATTTGGTGCTTTTTCACTTTATCATTTTAATTTAAAAATCCTCCAGCGACGAAAATTTTTAAGACAGCTGTTGCTGGCAATTATCGCTGCATTAATTGTGGCAAAGTTCTTCATGCCAGCCGTCAACGGTGCGCATGGGTGGATTAATTTAGGGATTGTGACACTGCAGCCAGCCGAATTTTTAAAGTTAGCGTTGATTTTGTATTTTGCCGCATTTTTTGCCCGTGAACCTTGGGATAGGCATGTGCCATTACGCGAACAAGCTGTTGCCCGCTTTGATGTTTGGGGGCTACCAGCTTTTAGTTTGTTGCTCGTCTTTATCATGCCAGATAATGGGAATGGCTTGATCATTTTGCTGATTTTGATGGCCATTTTCTTGGCATCAGGGGTCTCACGTAAGGTGATTGCGTTCGTTGCGGCGTTTGGCGGCTTGTTGTTTGGTTTTTTACAAACGATTGTGCGTCTTGCTGACCATTACTTTAATTTGAGTGGTGGCCAACATTACGCCTTGGCGCGTTTCACCAGTTTTGCGAACCCCTGGGATCCGAGTGCTGCTGATGCGAGTCGGCAGTTACTGTATGGTTATTATGCAATTGCCCATGGTGGCGTCTTTGGTGTTGGGCTTGGGAATTCATTGATTAAGCCTTATTTGCCGGAATCTAATACGGACTTTATTATGGCTGTGATGACGGAAGAATTAGGCGCTGTGACCACTGCCATCGTCTTGATTTTGATGCTAATTCTCGTTGCTCGTATGGTCATTTTAGGCATTCGACAGCGTAGTCAATACTATCGCTTGTTACTCTTTGGCATTGCCACGCTACTCTTTATTCAAATGCTGGTTAATCTTGGCGGTGTGATTGGCGTTTTGCCGATCACAGGGGTGGTCTTTCCGTTTATTTCGGGTGGTGGTTCGTCGTATATTGTGTTCAGTGCCGCGATTGGCTTGACATTAAATATTGCTGCGACACAACAACGTTCGGTAAGCATTCATCCAGCTGATACACTAGCTAGAAAGGATTACAAATGACATTTGAAATACAACCACGGCGTGCGCTGTATGTTTATTTAAAAAATAAGCGACACGTGCCACAGCTTAAAAAATTTGGCAAAATTACTTATGTGTCGCGGCGAATGGGTTTTGTGATGCTGTATGTCAACGATGAAGACATTGCGGCACAAATTGACAAAATTAAGCAATATAAATTTGTCCGCGACGTCCTTAGCTCACCAAGACCCGATATTGATCCGGACTTGGGCGATGTTCATGATGATATTTTCTTTGAAAACTATGATGAGGAGAACGGGCATTCATCACAAGCGGTGATGATGCAACCGGTAGATAAATAGTATGCGAGTAGTAGCAGGACGTTTTCGTGGGGCACGCTTAGAAGCGGTGGCTGGCGACAAAACGCGGCCCACAACGGATAAAGTCAAAGAAGCCATGTTTAGCATGTTGATGCCATTTTTAGATGGCGGTAATGTACTAGATTTATATGCTGGTACTGGTGGTTTGGGCATTGAAGCAGTGTCGCGGGGGATGACACATGCCACATTGGTTGATCGCCAATTTCAGGCGATTAAAGTCATCCAAAGCAACGTTGATAAAACCCATGATTCTGCAGCATTTAGCATCTTAAAAATGCCAGCGCAACAAGCCTTACAAAATTTCGTTGCCGCACAGCAGACGTTTGATCTGGTCTTTTTAGATCCACCATATGCCAAGGAAACGATTGCTGCAGATATGCAATTTATGGCACAAAATGGCTTGTTAGCAGACGGGGCGATTATTCTCGCAGAGAGTAATGATGCCGCTAACTTACCAGAAGCAAGTACACAATTTAACATTGTACGACAAAAACAATATGGGATTACTGTTGTGACCATTTATCAATTCGATAAATAAGGGACAACGATAAGGGGGAACCACGATGAGTATTGCATTATTTCCAGGCAGCTTTGACCCATTAACAAACGGGCATCTTGATATTATTCAACGTGCCAGTCAACTTTTTGACCACGTTGTGGTTGGGGTTGGGCATAACACGAGTAAGCAGGCTTTGTTTACACCGGAAGAAAAAGTTGACTTAATTTCAACTGTTGTTGCCGATTTGCCCAACGTTGACGTGGCCATTATGCATGGCCTAACCGTCCAATTTATGTCTGAAATTGGGGCAAAGTTTATTGTCCGTGGCTTGCGGAATAGTAAAGACTTTGAATATGAACGGGATATTGCCGGTGTTAACAGTGCGTTAGCTGATGTTGAAACCATTTTGCTTTTAGCAAAACCAGAGAATCAAAATATTTCGAGTTCAATGGTCAAAGAAATTGGTAGCATGGGGGCGGACAATATGGCAAAATTTGTGCCAAAAGTGGTCGTTGATGCGTTGAAAGAACGGTTAAACTAAATGCGAAAAAAAAGTAAAATCATTGCCGCGATTGCGGCAATTTTCCTATTCATTGGCATTGGCGTATTATTTTGGCCGCTAAATGGCTATATTGAGAGTCCAGGTGAAGCTGATGATTTGGCGAAGTTTGTTAAAATCGGTGGCAAAAATGATACGTCAAAAGGACGTTATAACATTACCTCGGTTTATTTGTCTAAAGCCAATGTCCTCGGCTATTTACAAACTAAAATCAATCCACAATTATCTTATGCGTCTGCAGAAGAAGTAACAGGTGGTGAAAGTTCGGCCGTCTTCACTAAAGTGCAGAATTTTTATATGCAAAGTGCCATTGCCAATGCCGAACAAGTTGCCTTTAAAAAAGCGCAGCGGCCTATTACCACTACTTATCGGGGAATTTATGTGTTGAGTGTGAATGATAATTCGCATTTCAAACATAGTATTCAGGTTGGGGATACCATCACGGCAGTTGACGGTCATCATTATGATAATTCCGATGGGTTTATTAAATATTTGGCTGATAAAAAACCTGGTGTTAATGTGACAATCGACTATCTTCGGGATGGCAAACCTGGTCAAACGACTGGGAAAACAATCAAACTACCAAGTACCCGTTCACCAGAATATCCGAATGGTCGTTCAGGCATTGGGATTGTGCTAACCGACAATGTTGCCGTTACGACAGATCCTAAAGTCGAAGTTGATCCAGGTCAAATTGGTGGGCCATCAGGTGGGTTAATGTTCACCCTGCAGATTTATGATCAACTGACCGGCAATCATTTGGCCAAGGGCCGTAACATTTCTGGTACTGGTACGATGAATGTGAACGGTTATGTTGGTGAAATTGGTGGTATTGATAAAAAGGTCATTGCCGCCAAAGAAGCGGGCTCAACCATCTTTTTTGCCCCATATGTCGAACCAACCAAAGAATTACTAAAGTATGAAGAACAACATAAAACGAACTACCAATTGGCACGTGATACAGCGAAAAAATATGCGCCAACGGTTAAGGTTATTCCGGTCCAAACATTTGACGATGCGGTCAATTATCTGGCAACCGGAAAAATAATTAAAACAACTGATAAACTACAGTAAAAAAGCAACGACAGCGTTGTTTGACCTGAACCCTAAATCGTGGTGATATCGATCACGTGCCATCTTTTCTTAAACTAACGTATAAGGGCGTTGCGGTCAAGGCACATTATCTATTGTATTTTGCCAGAGTGGGTTGGAGATAATATTTAAATTTAGCGTTAATTTTTAAGCAATCAATGCGTGATCATTGGTTGCTTTTTTGATCATGTGGGTGTTGATGGTAGTGTTATCGATCGTATGAATACTGTGATTGATGAAATACATGGGCAATATCGGTTACTAAGGATTGAGAACACAGCGGCAATTTTTATTTCTTTTGAAAACATAGTAAAACCCCATAGGTTGGATTTACTCCAACTTATGGGGTTCAGTTCACATATTCATTTTTCGACTACTTATTTAACAGGTACAATTTGAAATTGTGTCAGTGATTCAACTGCGTATCATATTGATTGTCGAAAGCATCATCAACACTTTGTCAGTGATGTTATTGGCTATAACATTATTTCAATGCCTACTGAAGCCGAAATAGGTGTAGAAAACAGGTACTTATATATTGTGGTCAGAATACAGTTAAAAAAATACAGGTAAAATCAACAGATTTTATCGATCCAATTGTGTTTGAAAAATAATAAATTGTATATTCACTTCTAATCGCTGACGATTACGTTTCAGAAAATAAGTAATCTTTTTTTGTGCGTTATGCACAAAAAAAGAGTTGTAATATAGATGTTTTTCAAAAATGTTAAAAAAAACCGTATGCTATTATATTGAGTATCAAATTAAAAAGTTATATTCAAATGAAAAAACGCTAATTAAAAAGATTTATTTCAATAACGCTTTGATGAGAGAATAGCAGAGAGATGAGAAATATATATGATAAAACGGAATACAATCATTTTTGGCACTATCGGCGCTATCGTGGTCATTGTGGCAGGAACGCGAGTTGCCGGCATGTGGGGGACCAGTGGTAGTTCAAGCGATGCAACGATTAAAACCTATATTAGTACTGATCTAACAACGCAGGATTTGTCAAAAATGACCGATACTTATGCGTTTGAAATTGCCGGGAACACACAAGAGGGATTGTTAAGTAAAAGTGCAAGTGGTAAACCGGTTGCAGGGCTTGCAAAAAGCTGGACAACATCAAAAGATGGTTTGACATGGACATTCCATCTGCGCAAAAATTTGAAATGGTCAAATGGGACCAAGCTGACTGCTAAGGATTTCGTTTATGCTTGGCGTCGGACGGTTAATCCTAAAACAGCTTCACAGTATGCTTATATTTATTCTGGTATTAAAAATGCAGATGCGATCAGTGCCGGAACAGATAAAGATGTCAATTCACTGGGAATTGTTGCAAAGAACGCTTCAACAGTCGTTGTGACACTAGATTCGCCACAGCCTCAATTTGCTAGCCTCATGTCATTTCCTAGTTTTTACCCACAAAGTGAGGCATTTAATACGAAAGTAGGCAAGAAACTTGGTACTAAATCAAGTGAACAAATTTATTCTGGACCATACAAATTTGTTGGGTGGAATGGTACAAACACGTCGTTTAAGTTAATTCCGAATAAAAATTATTACAACGCCAAAAGTGTCAAAAACGCTGGTGTGGATTATAGTGTTATCAAAAATCCTGCAATAGCTGTTCAGGAATACAAACGTGGTAGTTTAGATTTGGCCGTTTTGGGTACGACTGAACTACAAACGGCCAACAGCAAGCGTAAAGATTACAAGGCTATTCCATTGGCAGCGACATCATATTTTGAGTACAATCAAACGGGTAAAGTTAAAGGGTTGAACAATCAGAAAATTCGTCAAGCATTGAACCTAGCAACAAATCGTTCCGAAATCTTGGGTTCAATTTATAACAGTGTTGGTAAAGTGCCAACAGGTATGACACCTGCCGGACTGTCAAAAACGGCTAGCGGAAAGGATTTCGCATCAACAGCTAAACAGGATTACAGCTATGATCGTGAAAAAGCTAAGCAGTTATTTGCAGAAGGTATGAAAGAGGAAGGATTAACCAAACTAAATTTGACGTTAGAAATGACTGCTGATGTACCACAAACTAAGCTTGTAGGAGACTTTATGAATGATTCATGGCAGAAATTACCTGGTTTAACAATTTCAGAAAAATTTGTGCCATTCAAGCAAAGATTAAATGATCAAACTAACCAAAACTTCGATATTATCTATGCTAATTGGTATGGTGATTACGCTGAACCGACAACCTTCTTGAATTTATTCACAACTTCTTCACCAAATAATGATGGAAAATGGTCAAATGCCAGTTATGATGCCACTATCAAAAAGGCGTTATCGACGGATGCCCAAAAGGGAAGTGCTCGTGATCAAGATGAACAATTAGGTGAGAAGATTTTGTTCCAGGACTCAGCTGTTAATCCAGTAATTTGGGGTCAACAAGTTCAATTATCTAATCCAAAAGTGTCAGGTATTCAATACTTCACAACGGGTGCCGGCACAATTTATAAGAACGCTGTCAAATATGATAAGTGAATCAATTAATACTGCAGCTCAAGCCTATGTTGTGTTTTCAGTCACTGATGATAAAGTCATTTCCAGTAAAAATGACAATTTAAAATGGCCAACGGCCTCTCTAGCAAAACTAATTATTATTTATCAAACGATGTCAGCGATTCAACAGGGTAAGCTCGATTATCATTCAGTTCTACCAGTCACAGCAAATGTTGCTGAAGTAGGTTCTAACCCTGATTTGGCAGATATTCCAATGACTGTACCACAGGGTTATGAGGTCATTGATTTACTCAATATGACCTTGCTGATATCTGAAAATCAGCCAGCGCTTCAATTGATGCTGACCTTATTTGGTTCCTTGTCAAATTGGCGTCATCAAACACAATTATTATTCGCGGCGATGAAAATTGATGGCGATATTAGTAATCCAACTGGTCTAGATGATGAGGATCTTGCTGGATTTTTTATTAGTCAGCATGTTAGCGACAAAAGAGTCACAAAAATGTCTGCCAATGCGTTGTTATTATTGACAAAGAAGCTTATTTTGCAATTTCCTGATATCTTATCATTAGCGCAAAAAGCGCAAATGGTAATTGAAAATAAAATTTGGTTAAATCGAAATCCAAAAATTGCTAATCCTTCACCTGATATGACTTGGGTAGGGTTGAAAACCGGCTTTACTGATCGTGCGAAACAGAATTTGATTGCGGTTATCACACATCAGCATAAACGATATATTGTGGTGCTTTTAGGCTTTGATGGGGCTGATCATTTTGCCAAGTTTGATGAAGTTGAAAGGCTCATAAGGGAGGCAATAACGAATGAATTTTCCAAATAGTGGTGTTTTAGACAATCCAAATTTGATTGTTGTTAATCAGCAACATCCTATTCAAAATGAACTCAAATTTGAAAGGTTTTTAATTGGGAAAGAAACGATTAATACTAGTATTATAAATAGCTTATCTAGGTTGTTTTCCGAGGCCGAGAAAAATGGATTTCATTTTACATTAGTCTCTGGTTATCGTTCGATTGCGTATCAAAAGAACCTATTTGATCAATCTGTCCAGCGCCACCGCGATGCTGGTTATTCACTAGAACAGGCGCAAAACATGACTTTAGCTTATTCACAAATGCCTGGTTCAAGTGAACATCATACTGGTTTAGCTGTTGACATAATAGACACAGCGTTTTTAAATGACAGACAGGATTTGTATGATGATGTTGATCAGCTTATTTCACAACAATGGCTGATAAATCACGCTGTTGATTATGGTTTCATTTTGCGATACCCCAAGACAAAAGTAAACTGGACGGGTATTAATTATGAGCCGTGGCACTTTAGATTTGTTGGTCAAGAAAATGCCATTTATATGACAAAAAATGGGTTTTCGTTGGAAGAGTACATCGAAGACTTAACAACTAATTCAAAATCGCATTTGTGGTTTCGGACTCAGTATAATGATCAGCGATGAAATAAAGTAGAGGTTTAAGATGAGCGAATCTTCTTGGCAAAAAATGGTGCCAAATTATTACGATCAATGGCTAAAAGATCTCAAAACGTTAGTTAAAATTCCCTCAGTGAAAAGCACTCAAACAAGTGACAAAAGTCATCCGTATGGTGTTGCAGTCAAACAGGCATTGAATCAAATGCTGAGTTTTGCTGCACGTGATGGTTTGCGCTTTGGATGTGTTGCGGATCGTGTTGGGTATATTGAATATGGTCCAGAAGCAGCGTCAGAAACCGTCGGTATTCTTGTTCATGTCGATGTTGTTCCGGTGGGCGATGGATGGACTTCATTTCCATTTGAACCAGAACAACAGGGACATTTTCTGACTGGTCGTGGTGTTGATGATATGAAGGCCTCGACAATGCTAAGTTACTACGCCATCAAACTGATTGCTGATCAAAACCTTGCCGTTAAAAATAAAATACGATTAATCATTGGCACCGATGAAGAAAATGATTGGTCAGATATGCCTTACTATTTTCAAACAGAGGGGGTGCCTGACATAGGTTTTTCCCCTGATGGTGAGTTTGTTGTTGAAAATGCTGAAGCAGGTATTGCCAATTTTATGGTGGCATTTTCAGATACTACGCAGGGTCAAGATAATGTAATCTTATTAAAATTTGACGCCGGAGTTGCTGGCAACGTCGTACCCGGCTTGGCTGTTGCTACAATAACTGGAATTGACGAACCTATTGTAACCAAAAAAATTGACTATTTTTTGAAGCAAAATGCTGATATTGGCCTGAAAGCTACTGTCAAAACGCTAAGTAATGGCCTTGAAATTAAAATGATAGGGAAACAAGCGCATGGCTCAACACCTGATGTTGGTTTAAATGCGGGGACTTATTTGGCTAATTTTCTGACGCAATTTGACTTTACTGGTGAAGCCGCTGCTTTTTTACAAATTTTAGGTTGTACAGCACATTTAGATTATTTCGGTAAAAAAATGGGTTTGGCCTTTAATTATGCTGAAATGGGACCTTTGGTCGTGAATTATGGCTTACAGAAATTTTCTAGTGGCGGGGATGGTTACTTTAGTATCAATATTAGATATCCAATTGGTATTACTGAAAAACAAATGCTTACCATTATTCAACAAAGTGTCAAAGCCTTGCATAGTAGCGTGACAGTCAAAAAGGATGAATTATTACCACATTTGACACCCAAAAACGATGCTGTGATTGAAACATTGTTGGCAAGTTATGAAACAGTGATGGGTCAACCGACGGTGCTACATTATTCAACTGGTGCGTCTTACGGTCGATTAATTAAGCGTGGTGCTGCTTTTGGCACACGATTTGCGTGGCAAACAACAACGGCGCATCAAGCAAATGAAAAATATGATTTAGAAAATTATCCAAAAGCAATGGCTATTTTAGTGGAAAGTATCTACCGATTGGGAAATATAAAATGATTATTGTTAGCGACATTAAATTAAAAAAATACACTGTTAAGCTAAAACGGCCATTTGTCACTAATTTGCATCGGCAGGATAATGCTGAAGGTATCGTGATTGCTGTGTCAGCTAAAACGGAGACCGGCATTATTTTTACAGGTTATGGTGAAGCGGTGCCATCACTGAAAGTAACTGGTGATACTTTGACGAGTATTGTGGCGGTCATCAATGACATTGTAAAACCAGCCATTGTTAATCAAATTTTTCAAACACCGGCAGAAGTTGATGAATTTGTTCATGGTCTAATTGTGTTTAATTCTGCAGCACGTCTGGCAGTCAGTGAAGCTGTCTATGACATTTTTGCTCGTATTGCAGACTTACCGATTGCTGAGTATTTAGGTGGTACGAGTCAACCGGTAGTGACCGATTATACACTAAGTATTAGTCAAAAAAATCAGATGTTACAAGACGCTGATGATATTGTCAGCCGAGGTTTCTCAGCTTTAAAAATTAAGGTTGGCGGCGATACCATTGTGAATGAAATTGATAAAATTGCACAATTAAATCATCGATATAAAAAAATACATTTTCGAATTGATGCGAATCAGGCTTGGACAGTTGCACAAACAATGCAATTTATTGAAATGGCACTTACCAAAGAATTGCCAATTGATTTTATTGAACAGCCATTGAAAGTCGGCCTTGAACACCAGCTTAAAGCGCTAGTTGTCAAGTCTAAGATACCTATCATGCTGGATGAAAGTGTCTTTAATCATCACCAAGCGTTTCAATATATGCATGAAACCGCTGTCCGCTTAATTAATGTTAAATTGGAAAAAGCAGGCAGTATTACTGAGGCTCAAAAGATATTTCAAACTGTTAATGATTTTAACGGACAAGCTATGATTGGTTGTATGATTGAATCAAAAATTGGTATTGCATTTGCGGTCGCTTTAGCTAACACAAATAAAACTGTCAAATACGTTGACTTAGATGCACCTTTTATGTTTAACCATGACCTTATTCCTGATGGCTTGCGCCTTAATCAAACGAAATTGATACCTTCAAATCAGTCAGGATTGGGTATTACGCAGAGGAGTTTTGATGACATTTAAGATACAAAAAATTGCGCAATTGCTGTCAAATTTTGAAGGTCAGACTGCAATTGTTTTGTCACTTGATGGCAGTGTTTTGTTGTCGTTACGGCCAAATTTATCTTTTCCATCTGCTAGTTTAATAAAGTTACTGATTTCAGATTATATTATGACTGAAAAGCCAGAAGCTTTAGCTAACAAAGTATCGCTAATCAATCCAGATTTTGGGTTGGCTGAGGATGATGTTTGGTGGACGAAACGAAATCTAACGCATTTTGGAGCAGGAATTTTAGACGTTTTGTCGGGCAATAATCAGACTGTCACGGTGGCGCAATTGCAAACGCTAATGTTGACGATTTCTGATAATTGGGCCGCAAATGCGTTGATACGTTACTTTGGTATGGCAGAAATCAATCACTTTGCAAGCTCACGTTATACAAACACTCACTTGCGTCGCCAATTCATGGCACAAACCAAGCTAGATAATGAAACAACAGCCTCTGACAGTTTATCAATGTTAAAAAATGTTCTGGAACATTCGGCTACCAACTATTTATTGACGCGTCAGCAATCGCAATATAAGTTGCCCGGGACGTTTATTGAAAACACCTCAATGCCATTTCAAGAATTAACCATTTTCAATAAGACTGGTGAAGGTGCAACAGTTGATCATGATGCTATGAGTATCGTATTTGATAATCACCAATTAGATGTTGCACTGTTAACAAAAACAAGCGCCAGTCACAGATTTCAGCGACTGGCGTTGTTTAACAATATAAGTCATGTTTTGTGGGACGAAATGATTTTGTTTTAGAAAAAATAACTTGTGGACTCACAAAAAAGTGAACTGAACCCCATAAGTTGGAGCGAAGTTTAAGCGGCTAACTGGTCGAAAAGATATCGGTATTGCACCGGTGTCTTTCCGGCCAGTTTTGTTTTAATCCGCTTTTTGTTGTAGTAATCAACATAGTCAGTTACGGCGGATTTTAGTTCGTCATAACTCGGATAGTGATTGTTGTGTACCGTTCCAACTTTTACGATATGGAAGATACTCTCGGCCATAGCATTATCCAGGCATGTTGCTTTACGACGCATGCTCTGGAAAACACAGTTGTTATAGAATGAACTCATATGAAAAAATAGGCAAAGAAAAAACCCCTATAACTTTGGACGGTTATGGGGCGTTGTGACACAAAGACTGATGTCTCTCGTAGTGATTTTGTTATAGCTTATTAATATATAGACTGTTAATCCAGCCGTGATGGGCCAGTTCGTACCAGGTAATGCCGTTGTCGTGGTGTTGTTCGTTAATGATGGCGACAAAATCACCATCGGCGACACTGCCAATTGGCAAACCGTAAGGTTCGGCAAAGACTTCAGTAGCTTGATTTGGCAAGAAATTGACAATGGCATTGGGTTGGTCGTTAGCTACGGCATGGGCCTGAATGTAATGAATATTTTCGGCATTTGGCGCCGTGTCCGAAAGTACCATGAGATGCGCTTCGTACCGTAGCCAGGCATGATCGCCAATTTGGTACCAGAATTGGCCATTGGCCGTGATGACACGGAGTGGCGTCGCCCAAAAACTGCCGACCGGAATATTGGCGCTCACAGCTGCCTGATCGTCAGGTGCTTCATAGGCCAACATATCAGCTTGAACGGCAATATACATGGTGATACGATGGGCATCCCGCCAATTGCTTGGGCGGAAATAGAGATGCAATGATTGTGGTAAATTACCAAAAATACTGTTGAGATCACCAGAGGCATCAACGTAGGTGTAATTGGTAATTTCAGGGACCGTCACGCTATAAGGCTCACCAACGCCACCATCTAGACGCGTTGGGGGCATGAGTGTTGCTTGGGTGGCAATGTCCTCGTAATAAACCCAAACGGGTGATTCATTTGTCATTATTTAACCCTCCTTGTTGTGTGGTGTTTAGTAGAACCACGTGTCATAAATCGTGACGGGTTCGTGACGTTTATGGGCACTGGCCAAATATAAGGCTTCAATTTTTTCAGCGAGTGCAGCGGGGACGGTTTGGCCTTCAAGATAGTCATCGATAACGTCATAAGAGACGCCGAGTGCGACTTCATCTGGTAATTGTGGGCGATCATCTTCCAAATCAGCCGTTGGTACTTTTTCATAAAGTGCCGCTGGCGCCGCTAATGCTTGTAACATCGCGCGACCTTGTCGCTTATTTAAACGCCAAAGGGGATTGATGTCAGTGCCGCCATCACCGTACTTAGTAAAGAAACCAGCAAAAGCTTCGGCAGCATGATCCGTCCCAATTACCACGCCCTGATATTCGCGGGCAACTGCATATTGGGCAATCATCCGCATTTTAGGTTTGATTGACCCACGACTCAGGTCATCAACTACCAAACCACTGTCACGAAGTGCCACAGTCATGGCATCAGTTGCTGCTTTAATATTGGTTGTGATCACGCGATCAGCATCGATAAAGGCTAGAGCTGCTAAAGCATCTGGCTCATCTAATTGCTGACCATAAGGTTGTCTAATGGCAATGAGTTGATAGGTTTGATCGGTTTCCGCAGTCAGTTCTTGTGTTGCCAGACGCGCGAGTTTACCAGCGAGGGTTGAATCTTGGCCACCAGAGACGGCAATCACATAGCTCGTATATTGTGGATTTTGTAACAAATAATTTTTTAAAAAATCTACAGAACGGCGCACTTCAAGTGCGGGATCAATGGTTGGTTGAACGTGTAAATCGGCAATGATTTTGGCTTGTAAGGGACGCATATTACTTCTCCTGGAGATTGTGCTGGACTGCATTAATCGCTGCGTTTTTGGCTGCAGCAAGTGCTGGGGATAAGGTAACCGGATAGGTTGCTGGTTGGTCTAAACGCTTGAACTGTGGGTCAATTGCTGCCAAACGTTGATTGGCGTAGGCTTGACTATCAGCCAAACTTGGTAGCGTATAAACACGCTGGCCAGCAACAAAAATATCTTGGAGCAGTGGGGTGCCGTCCTGTGTTTCGTCAGCAAAACTTAAGACATCACCAGTACGCGTCCGCCAAATTTGCTTTTTACCAGGCGTAGAAATTTTATCGCGATCATCAGAGAGCTTAATCGTATTTTGACCAGCAATATTGACCATTTTGTAAACTGCACCTAATGCGGGTTGGTCATAAGCGGTGATCAGTTTCGTCCCCACACCCCAAACATCAATTTGTGCCCCACGGGCTTTTAAATCAGTAATCGTGTACTCATCTAAATCATTAGATGCATATATTTTGGCTGATGGGAAACCAGCCGCATCTAGCTGCTGGCGAATAGCTTGAGATAGGGCTACCATGTCGCCAGAATCAAGGCGTACGCCCTGGAAGTTAATCCGGTCGCCAAATTCTTTAGCCACCTTAATGGCATTTGGCACACCAGAGTTGAGGGTGTCAAAGGTGTCAACGAGGAAGACGACATCGTGATGGGTGTTAGCGTACGCTTTAAAGGCCGTATAGTCATCTTGATAGGCTTGTACTAACGCATGGGCATGGGTACCAGCGACTGGTAGGTCAAATAATTTTCCTGCGCGCACATTGGAAGTGGCATTAAAGCCACCGATAAATGCTGCGCGGGTACCCCAAAGGGCCGCATCAAGTTCTTGGGCGCGTCGTGTGCCAAATTCCATCAGAGGATCTTGCCCAGCTGCTGTTCGGACACGGGCTGCTTTAGTGGCAATCAACGTTTGGAAGTTAATCATGTTGAGGAGGGCAGTTTCGAGTAATTGCGCATCGACCAAGGGCCCTTCAACTTGCAATAACGGTTCTTGGGCAAACATGACTTCACCTTCATGTGGTGCCCGAATTGTGGCCGTTAAGCGCCAATTAGCCAGATAAGTTAGGAAGTCTTCTGGATAAAGTGACAAATGACGCAAATAATCAATATCGCTAGTGGTAAAGGTCAGATTTTCAAGATAATTAACGGCATGTGCCAGACCAGCAAAGAGCACATAGCCGTTGTTAAATGGCCGGTTTCTAAAATAGGCTTCAAAAACGACGGGTTGTTGCGCAATGCCCGCTTGCCAATAGGTATAAATCATGTTGATCTGATACAGATCGGTATGTAAAGTCAGTGAATCGTCTGGATAAATCATGGTGATTTCCTTTAAAATTATTAAACCCATTATAGCAAAAAAACAGGGGTCTTATCGTAGAAAAAATATCTCGTAAAAGCCGTGATATAATAGAAACATGACAGAAATTTTGACAAACAATTCAAACGAAACCCAACAGTTTGCAGCACGTTTAGCCAAACTCGCTTATCCTGGTTTAGTGATTACCTTGCAAGGTGATTTAGGGGCCGGTAAGACCACCTTTACGCAAGGATTTGCGCGTGAACTTGGCGTACGCGCACGCGTGAAAAGCCCCACTTTTAATATTATGAATACCTATGTGGCCCGCGATTTTCCAATTTATCATTTTGATGCTTATCGCTTAGAAGAGACAGGGGCGCAAGATCAAGGTTTTGAAGATTATGTCGGCACGGATGGGGTGACCCTGATTGAGTGGCCGCAATTTATGGCTGATTTACTTCCAAATGATCGGCTTGTCCTTAACTTTTTGCGTGGTGATGACGATGATGTGCGGACGATTCAAGTTCACGGTTTAGGTACAGCTGAAAAGATTGAGGCACAACTATGACATTTGATTTGACCCAACCGATTACCTTTGAACTAGCTGAGGCCAGCTTAGAACGTGCAGCTGAATGGCAGGCCCTCATTCACCAATTGATGACGGAAACGGATACGTTTTTGGTGACGAGTGTCCGTGATGGGGATGTGATCCCCGAAGTCAGTGACGGACCGGCAATTACGTTGTTACTCATTGCTGAACAAGGGGCGCTGAATTTACCGGTGGGCATTGGTTCAATTGAAAACGGTGAAGTTGGCATGGCGATTTTAGAACAATTTCATGGGGCTGGTTTAGGCCAAAGTCTTTTAACAGCCTTACTCGATTGGGCTGAACACGTTGGCTTAGATCAGGTCTGGTTGGATGTGCAACAGGATAATCACCCCGCCCAACATATTTATCAAAAGTTTGGTTTTCAAGCAGTTGATGAACCAGTCGCTATCGTGTTACCCAATGGGCGGGCCACGCAATTGCAACGTATGGTCAAGGACTTGGCTTAAATAGGAGGACACGATGAATTTTGTTGCAATGGATTTTGAAACAGCGAATCATGAAAAACACTCTGCCGTATCGATGGCCCTGGCGGTTGTTCGGCAAAACGAAGTGGTGGATGAGTTTTATAGTTTGATTCAACCAGAAACTTACTTCAGTGCACGCAACACCGCTATTCATGGTATTCGTGAACAAGATGTTGCGCAGGCGCCAAAGTTTCCAGAAATTTGGGCGCAGGTGGCGCCACTATTTACCGAAGACAAGCTTGTTGTGGCCCATAACGCGCCGTTTGACCATGGGGTGTTGCAGGGAACATTGGCGTATTACGGGATTGAAGCACCGCACTATATGTTGTTAGACACTGTGCGTAGCAGTCGGCAACTTTTTCCGCACTTCCGTAACCATAAGCTCAACACGGTGGCTGAAAATCTTGGGATTACGTTAGACCATCATCACAATGCGCTGGATGATGCTGTCGCAGCCGCGCAAATTTTAATTTACCAAGACCAACATTTTGGGACAGCTAGTCTCAAACCTTTTGTCAAAAATAAATGACCTCGCCCAGCCGGTGAGGTCATTTTGATTAGAAAGCCATTTTTAATGAGATAGGTGCGTGATCTTGACGTAAGCCTGTGTCAATCACGGCTGTTTCGGTCACTTTATCTGCAATGCGATCACTGACGAGGTAGTAATCGATTCGCCAACCAGAATTATTAATTTTACTGGTTTTACTAATTTGGGCCCACCAAGTATAAATACCAGGAGTATCTGGATTTTGGGCACGCATGGTATCAGTGAAACCAGCAGACAAGAGCGCAGTGAACTTTTCGCGTTCTTGATCGGTAAAGCCAGCAGACTTATGATTCGTTTTGGGATTTTTCAAATCAATTTCTTGATGCGCGACGTTCATATCGCCACTGAAAATCACAGGTTTTTGGGCATCTAGTGATGAGATGTAGGCGCGATAAGCATCATCCCAAGCACCACGATCAGCGAGACGTGCTAACGCAGAACCAGAATTTGGGGTGTAAACGGTTGAGACAAAAAAGTCCTCAAATTCCAAGGTGATAATCCGACCCTCAAGATCCATCTCACCTGGCGCTCCAATGGTTGGATAAGTCACGGCAAGTGGTGTCAAACGTGTCAGAATCATGGTGCCTGAATAACCTGAGCGTGCGTCACTGGCGTTGACATAAATTTGATAGTCAGGGAAAAGGTCAGCTAACACGGTAGCCTGCTTTTTGGTGAGGCCGGTGGCTTTGAGTTTTGTTTCCTGAATGGCAAAAACGTCAGGTTGTTGGGCAGCAATTTTTTGCAGCACGTCCCAAGTCATTTCACCACGGGCTGATTTGTGCTCGATGGCAGCATTAATTGAATCAATATTCCAAGAGATAAAGTGCATGATGGGTTCCTTTGTGGCTTATTTAGCGTATTTTTTCATGAAACGGGGCAGTGCGTCACTAATTGCTGTGGGGCGTGTAATATAGTGCGTTTCTGCGAGTTCATCAGCAATGGCAGAGTGGGTGTACACGGCAGCTAGGACGGCATCAGCGAGCGATACTGCAAAAAATTGGGCCGCAAAGCCAGCAATAATACCAGCTAGGGTATCGCCCATTCCACCCACAGCTTGATGTGGCCCACCAATAGTGAGCTCGTAAATATCTGTCGGTGTATAGATTTGCGTATGGAACTGTTTGAGCACCAGAATAGGCCGCACATTGAATTTCCCGCAAGCTAGCACGTTAAAAGCTTCAAAGGCTTGTTGTGGTATTGAGACGCCACTGAGACGTTGCCATTCCATTTGGTGCGGGGTGATGACCAGCTGTGAGTTTGGCCAAGGTAAGTGGTATTGGGCGACCAGGGTCAAAGCAGAACCGTCAACGATTAAGATGTGTTTTGGGTAGATGGCGGCAAATGTGGCTTGCAAAATATCGAAACGATCACCTAAACCAGAACCAATTAAGATCACGTCGTGTTGCTGAATTAAAGCCGTTAAGTCGGCATTGAAATCAACGACCATTGCTTCAGGTAGTTGGCTATGAATAGCTGTGAAATTCGCTGGATCTGTGGCAACCGTGACCAAACCAGCCCCAGCATTAACCGCGCCCAACGCATTCATAATCACGGCGCCACCATATTGCACGGTGCCACCGATGATGAGCACACGACCAAAACTACCTTTATAAGTGTGTGGTGGTCGCTTGGTAATGACTTGTGTTAAAATTTTTTCCGTAAGTGACTTCACAATCAAATCCTCATTGTTTTAATTTTGTCAGTTAAAAACAGATGAAGGTAGTCTTAGCGGGTTAAATCTTTGCGATTTTCCCATAACGTCATGACAGCTAACAACACTAAACCAAAATTAGCCGTGAGAATCGCGAGGGTATCTTCTTTTAAAATCCAACTGACAAGTGATACAAACATTAAAATAATCGCAAAGATGGTCGTGTATAAAATTGATTTCTTCATAATTTCTCCCTGATCAGACGAGTTGTTGGATTTTCAGTGCTGTTCGTTAAACTAAAACAAACATGAATGAACCGGCCAATCGTGTGTTAGGCCAACCAAATCGACACGTTGACTTAATCATACTGCCTTCATTTTAAATGATTTAACAGCCATTTACAAACGCAGTACCAGGGACGACAATTATTGGCGCAATAACTATTTATTAAAAAACAATGATGCGTCTATGCAGAAACTATCAATAATTTGCTATAATCATTGACAATAGTATAATAAGGTATATCATACTGAAAGGTTTTTAAACTCATGACAATCGATTGGAAACACGAGACGGCTTTACGCCAAGATGATTTTATAACAGACTTAAAAGACTTGTTGGCGGTTGAATCTGTGCGTGATGATTCAAAGGCAACACCAGAAGCACCACTTGGTCCTGGACCAAAAGATGCCCTTTTGAAGATGTTAGCAATCGCTGAACGCGACGGTTTCACAACAAAAAATATTGATAACTTGGTGGGTTACATCGAAATTGGGCCAAAAGACGCTGACGAATATGTGGCAATTTTGTCGCACGTCGACGTGATGCCGGCCGGTGAAGGTTGGGAAACAGATCCCTTTGTACCATTTGTCACTGATGATAAAATCATTGCGCGTGGCGCCTCAGATGATAAGGGACCAGGAATGGCTGCTTATTATGCGTTCAAGATTTTGTCTGATTTGAAAGTACCTTTGAAGCGCCGTGTGCGTTTGATCTTTGGGACAGATGAAGAAAATGACTGGACAGGCATGACACGTTACTTTGAAGTGGAACCAGCCCCAGTCTTTGGTTTCTCACCAGATGCCGAATTCCCAATTATCAACGGTGAAAAGGGGAATGTCCAAGTTTTGATTAAGGACGAAGCGACAAACGGTGGCTCAGTGAAGTTGGTCGCCTTTGAAGCTGGTCTGCGGACAAATATGGTGCCTGGTATTGCGCGTGCGACTGTCGTCACAGCACAAGCTGAAGCCCTGGTTGCCGCTTTCCAAGACTTTTTGGTAGCTAACCCACAAATTTCTGGTAGTGCTGAAACTGATGGTGATGACATTAAGTTTGTCGTGAATGGTAAGCAAGTGCACGGGGCAATGCCTGAAACGGGTGAAAATGCCGGCACTTACTTGGCCAACTTCTTGCAGAATTTTGACTTTGGTGGCACAGCCAAGTCATTCTTGACATATCTAGGGACACCAGCTCATCAAGACACAATCGGTGAAAAGTTTGGCGTGAATTATACGGATGATGTGATGGGGCCATTGTCAATGAACGTTGGGATTCAAAAGTTTGTGGCTGGACAAGAAGCCTTCATTAACTTTAACTTCCGTTATCCAAAGGGCATCACGCCTGATGAAATTGTGGCCGGTCTTGCCACACAACTCAATGGTTGGGATGTGACACCAACTATTGGTGGTCATGCGCAAGTACCACACTATGTTGCCCCAACTGATCCAATTGTTGAAACATTGTTGCGTGTTTATCATGACCAAACTGGTTTGCCAGCTCATGACCAAGTGATTGGTGGTGGGACTTATGGCCGCTTGATGGCACGTGGTGTGGCGTTTGGCGCCTTGTTCCCTGATTCACCAGATACGATGCATCAAGTCAATGAATTTGCGCTATTGGATGATTTGTATCGTTCAATTGCCATTTATGCGCAAGCCATTGCCGAAATTACGAATTTAGATTAAACAACCGAAGTACGTCAGTGATCACTGACGTACTTTTTTAGTGGCTAAAAAACATGTGGTTATAAACTTACAAAAAGTAAGCATATTACTTGCTATGGGTCTTTTTTCCTGTATAGTTAGGCCTATAACGATTATGAAAGTAGGTCATACCTATGGGAACAACAATTCGCGGCATTCATCATGTCACAGCCATTACCAGCAGTGCACCTAAAATTTGGGATTTCTTTACCAACCAACTGGGGTTACATTTAATTAAAAAAACCGTCAACCAAGATGATGTCCATACCTATCACTTATATTTTTCAGATGATCGAGGCGAAGCAGGGAGTATTTTGACGTTTTTTGATTTTGCAGGGCTTCCAAAAGCGACTTTTGGGACGAATGAAATCTCACGCACGACTTTTCGTGTACCAACCCTGGCATCATTTGACTATTGGCGGGCGCGGTTTACGCAATTTGGCATTCGCTACGATGACCAAACTGTGACCCTTTTTGGGGCTACTTATCTTAATTTCTATGATTTTGATGGCCAACGTTATGCGCTGATTGCTGATGAGACCAATCCACGACAAAATGCCGTTACCAAGGCCCATCAACCTTGGCAACAGGCAACTGTGGCGCCAGAGCATGCCATTGTCGGCTTGGGACCAGCGTTTGTAACTGTTAACGATGACCAAGCGATGACCATTGTGCTAACCAAAAGCATGACAGCGCAAAAAATTGCGACTTCTGGCAATAACACATTGTATGAATTTGATAACGGAGGATACGGGGCGCAAGTGATTACCCAATTGTCGCGTATTATCCCAAGTGGGACACAAGGTTATGGGAGTGTGCACCATTTGGCGTTTACAGTCGATGATGACGCCGCGTTAAAATATTGGATTGATCGTCTGCAACAACTGGGGATGCATGATTCTGGACTGGTTGATCGTTTCTATTTTAAATCTGAATATTTCCGACCAATGCCAGGCATTTTGTTTGAATTAGCCACAAATGGACCAGGCTTTCTGATTGATGAAACCTATGAGACAGCCGGTATTCATCTTGAATTACCGCCATTTTTGGAATCACAGCGCGCTGACATTGAAGCGCATTTGGTAAACTTTAATTCACCAAAATCCTGAGTGGATGACAGACAAGCGCAAGGATGATAACTTTATGCATGAACAAAATATGACGAACAACCAACCACTATCACCATATGATTTGGACCAAGTGCGGCATTTATTTATTTCGGGTGACCGACACCGCTCGCCGCTTGTGTTATTACATGGGACCGGTGGGGATGAAACGACCTTAATTGAAGTGGCCCAATTTTTAGCGCCGGATCATCCGATTTTAGCGATTCGTGGCCGAGTTGTTGAAAATGGTTATTATCGCTATTTCAAACGACAAGCCGTTGGCGTATTTGATTTAGCCTCTTTGGCTGAGGAAACGCAATGGCTTGTGGCGGCAATTACTGGTTTGGCTGAACGGTATCGCTTAAACGTTACCGATATGACTGCTGTTGGATTTTCTAACGGGGCTAACATTGCCATTCATGCTTTGTTAACACAGCCACAAGCGCCTTTTAAACAGGTGATGGCATTACATGCCATGCAAGTCGCTGCGATTGCCGCACCACAAAATTTAGACGGCATACCGGTGTTTTTGAGTTATGGCACCCAAGACCCGTTGATTTCGCCACAAAACTTTGCCGCCATGCGTGATAATTTACATCAGGCAGGGGCAAACCTGTCAATTTTTCAAACTGACGGTTCGCACAATCTCACAAACGCTGAACTCAAAGCGGCACAGACGTGGTTTAAAGCCCAACAACGTGATATCTAACCTCATCAAACAAAGTATCTTAGGGATGACATCGTAGTGCAGTTGGCGTGTTGCAGGGAACTTGTTATAATTGATGACAAGTATTGCATGTTATGCTATGAGATACTGTTTTGACAGATAGGAAAGTGAGGATGTGTACGTTGATCGGTTCAGTCTCGGGTTATAAACTGGCAACATCGCGACACATGAAATAAAATGAGAACTTTTGCAGGAAATCTTTATAAGGATGATCTTGAAGGCGATAATATCGGCGTTTTTTTTGGTACTTTGGCACCAATGCACGTGGGTCATCAAGCAGAAATCTACAAGGCTGCGGCATTGAATGATGGCGTGGTGGTGATTGCGTCGGGTTATACTGGTGATCGTGGTGATCAAATGGGCTTACCCGTTGAAAAAAGATTTCGTTATTTACGCGAAGCTTTTAGTGATGAATCAGATATTAAAATTGATTACATTAATGAAGACAATATGCCTCAAATGCCTGATGGTTGGGATGAGTGGACACGCACTTTAGTGGCCACAGTGAAGCGTAATATTGTGAATCAAGACGCCAAGATTACTTTTTATACTGGCGAACCAGATTATAAGGTAGAGCTGGAAAAGCGCTTACCCCAAACTGGTCAGTTTAAAGTCAGCTTGATGGATCGCACTGTTTTAAAAATTTCAGCGACAGAAATTCGTAAGGATCCGATTGCCAACTGGGATTATATTAACCGTGTTTTCCGTCGACATTTTACCAAAAAAGTGACGGTCATGGGATCGGCCTCAACCGGTAAATCAACTTTGGTCCGCCGTCTGGCGCGGACGAGTAACTCACCGTTTTCAGAGGAATACGCCCGCGAATATCAAGAGCGATCAAATGTGAGCGATAATGAGTTAATTGTGAAAGATTATATTCGGCTGATTCAAGGCCAATATGATGCGAATTCGCGTGAAATTAATTCGCCGGCCAATAACGGGTTAACGATTTTTGATACGGATGCGATGGTGACTAAAGTATATGCTGACATGTGGTTGGACGAGGCCGATCGGGCGCAGCTGCAACCATTATTTGATAATACGATTAGTGAAGAACAAATTGATTTGATTTTGGTCATTCCACCAGTCACACCATACGTTGATGATGGTTTTCGTAATATGTCAACAGCAGATGAAGCCTCACGTTGGGCGTTCCACCACGCGTTGATGCGCGTTATTGATGAATATGGCTTTATGGACAAAGTGGTCTTACTAGATGCCAAAGGAGATAGTGATGACCCGTATGGTTACTATGCGCGTTATTTACAAGCCTTAGATGCCATTCAAGAAAGAACTGGCTTCAATATCAAACATTTAGAGTAAAAGAGAAACCAACCCTGTTGGTTTTTTTTATGCCAAAAAAGACAACATCGTCTGCTCAGATTTTGATATGATAAAGATTAAAATGCAATGTAATGGAGGCGATTATGGTAGCGCAACGGGCAGGAAATAAGGCAGAACAACACGTGTCACAAATGGGTTTTTGGGATCAATTGGCAACGTGGATTGGGGCCAATGCCAATAATGGTACATGGTATATGGGTGGTGTTTTAGCAGCGTTAGGCTTTGCTGGGGCACTTGGCGTGATTTTGATTTCAGGGCCACTAGCTTATCTTTTTTTGGCGTTAGTGGGTTACATGGGCTACAAGCTGCGCGCTTCAACGATGAATTTGATGCGGCCAGCCTTTGGTTTACGGGGATCGATTGGGCCATCGTTGATTAATGTGATTCAGTTTATGGGGTGGGCAGCTGTTAATACTTACATTGCTGCCATTTCTGTGAGCTATTTGCTGAGCAACATGTTTGGTACCGCACACTTTAAGCCAGGTGGGCTGAAAGGGATGCTCATTGGGGTAGCTGTGATGGGCGTGTTGCACTTAATTTCGATTTCGCTGGGACAGCGCTCAGTTCGTTTGATTGAACGGGTGGGGATGGTGTTGGTCATCTTACTAGTGATTTGGGAAACTGTTGTGGTGTTACAAGAAGTGCCTTTGTCAAAAATTATGACTTGGACGGCACCATCAGCTGCCCATTTGCCATTTGGGAAAGCCTTAGATGTCTTTGCTGCCTTTAATTTGGCTTGGGTGACAGCGGGTGCTGACTTCACGCGCTTTGCTGATAAAAAATCGGCGGCAACAACGGCGCCATTTTTGGGCGCAACGATTGGGTTGTATTGGTTTGCCATTGTCGGCGCGATGACGACTATTGCGGCCGCTGTTTGGACGCAAGTGTTTGATCCCAATAGTTCAGATCCATCAACGGTAGCTGCTAAGCTTGGCCTTGGCGCCTTGGCCTTAATCGTCATCATGTTGACCTCAACGACAGCTAACGCTGTTAACTTAATGGCGGCTGGTTCGGCGTTAAATAATATTGTGCCTAAATTAAAACTCACCCCAAGTCTATGGTTAGTCACCATTGTGGCAACACTGATGAGTTTTATTCCATTTATTGTCGGTGGTTTCATTGAGACATTTATCTGGTTCTTAGATTTAATTGGGATGGTTTTGGGACCTGAAATTGCAATTTTGTTGGCGGACTTCTACATTGTTCAAAAGCAAAATTACGACCGAACGGCCTTTAATCAAGGGAAAACATATTGGTATACGGGTGGCTTCAATCTCCGTGCTTATATCGTGTGGGCTTTGAGTATGGGGTGTTACTTTGTGTTACAACAGGTACCGGTTGTTGTCCAAACGGTTGGCTCAAATTGGCTCACGATGATTTTTGCGGCCGTTGTTTATGTCGCAGTTTCTAGAAATCAGACAAAAATGTTGTGATTTACTGGTTTTTAAGCTAAAATTAATAAGTATTTAAAACATTTGGAGGACGTATCATGTCTAACTGGACACCAGCTGCGGATCAAAAGAACCAAGGCACATTAGAATTTGAAATTTCACGCGCACAAGTTGAAGAAGGTTTGGAACAAGCTTTCCAACGCAACAAGAACCAAGTTTCAGTCCCTGGTTTCCGTAAGGGTAAGGTAACAAAGGCATTGTTCTTCTCAAAGTTTGGTGAAGAAGCTTTGTATCAAGAAGCAATGGACATTATCTTGCCAGCTGCTTATGAAGCTGCCATTGAAGAAGCTGGTATTACACCAGTTGGTCGTCCAAACATCGAACCCGTTTCAATGAACAAGGGTGAAGCTTGGCAATTGAAGGCTGAAGTGACAACTGCGCCTGCTATCGAGTTGGGTGACTACTTGAACCTTGAAGTTGAAGCAGCCGACACAGAAGTTTCAGATGCTGATGTGGATGCTGAAATCAAGCGTTTGCAAGAAGGTCAAGCTGAACTTGTTTTGCAAGAAGCTGACGTTAAGGCTGAAAACGGCGACACAGTTGTGATTGACTTTGATGGTTCAGTTGATGGCGACCACTTTGCTGGTGGTCAAGCCAACGACTTCGCCTTGACTTTGGGTTCAGGTCAATTCATTCCTGGCTTTGAAGACCAATTAGTTGGTCACACAGCTGGTGAAGAAGTGGCTGTTCATGTGACATTCCCAGAAGAATACCAAGCTGCTGACTTAGCTGGTAAGGACGCTTTGTTTGAAGTGAAGATTCACGAATTGAAGCGTAAGGAATTGCCTGAATTGGACGACGAATTCGCCAAGGATGTTGACGAAGAAGTTGAAACATTGGCTGAATTGAAGGAAAAGACACGTCAAAAGTTGTCAGAACAAAAGGCTGAAGCTGCACAAGCTGCCTTTGAAGATGCTGTCATCACAAAGGCTGTTGAAAACGCATCAGTTGATGGCGATGAAATTCCTGAAGCAATGATCGAAGAAGACGTACATCGTCAAATCGACCAATACTTGGGTCAATTGCAACAACAAGGTATTTCACGTGACATGTTCTTCCAAATCTCAGGTCAAACTGAAGATGACTTGCACAAGCAATTCGAAGAAGGTGCCGCAACACGTGTCAAGACAAACTTGGTACTTGAAGCGATTGTGAAGGCTGAAGGCATCGACCCAACTGAAGAACAAATCACTGAAGAAGTGAACAACTTGGCTGCACAATACAACATGGATCCAGCACAAATCCGTGCCACATTGTCAGACTCATTGTTGAAGCATGACATTGCAATGCGTGAAGTAATCAAGAAGATTACTGACTCTGCAAAGGCAAAGTAAGCCTTTAAAAAAGCCCGTAGGGCTTTTTTATTTTGTCGCGTTGACAAGGTGAGCTAAAAGTAGATGGATTTAAGCCATGCTGTCACGACTAATCTGTTAAAATAGATAGTATTGACAATTAGTTAAAAATTGTTTTGAACGATTATATTTAAAGGAAAAAAATATGGCGCAGACACCAGGTTTTGAAGAAGAAATTTATTGTAGTTTTTGTGGCAAATCTGCGAGTGAAGTCAACAATATTGTCGCTGGGCCAAACGGTATTTATATTTGTAATGAATGCGTAGCCTTAGCTCAAAATATTATCAATGAAGAATTGACGGTTGAACAAGCAGTTACCGCTTTGTCATTGCCTACACCACATGAAATTGTGGCACAATTAAATGATTACGTCATTGGTCAAGAAGATGCAAAGAAAACATTGGCCGTGGCGGTTTATAACCACTATAAGCGGATTAATGAACACTTTGCGCCCACGACTGATGTTGAATTGCAAAAGTCAAACATTGCTTTGATTGGGCCAACTGGTTCAGGTAAGACGTATTTGGCCCAAAGTTTGGCACGTATTTTGAACGTCCCATTCGCCATTGCGGATGCCACAACTTTGACGGAAGCCGGTTATGTCGGTGAAGACGTTGAAAATATTATTTTGAAGTTGCTCCAGGCTGCTAACTTTGATATTGAGGCTGCCCAACGCGGTATCATTTACGTGGATGAAATTGACAAAATTGCCAAAAAGTCAGAAAACGTTTCTATCACGCGTGATGTGTCAGGTGAAGGGGTGCAACAGGCTTTGCTAAAGATGCTTGAAGGCACGATTGCTAGCGTGCCACCTCAAGGTGGGCGTAAGCATCCGCAACAAGAGTTGATTCAAGTCGATACAACCAACATTTTGTTTATTGTTGGTGGGGCGTTTGCTGGGATTGATACGATTATCAAGGAACGTTTGGGTGAACGTGTGATTGGCTTTGGCTCACATGCTAATGAAAATGCCGCTGCGTTGGATGATGACAATATTCTCAAATATGTGCAACCAGAAGACTTAATCAAGTTTGGTTTGATTCCAGAATTTATTGGCCGTTTGCCAATTGTGACAGTTTTGGATGAATTGACAGTGTCTGATTTGGTGCGCATTTTGACAGAACCAAAAAACGCCTTGATTAAGCAATACCAGGCACTTTTGGGCTTAGATGATGTGGCACTAGAATTCCAACCAGATGCGTTAGAAGCAATGGCTGAATTAGCTATTAAGCGGCATACTGGTGCACGTGGGTTACGTTCAATTATTGAAAATGTCATGAAAGATGTGATGTTTGATATTCCAAGTCGTGACGATGTGGCAAAAGTTGTCATTACCAAGGCCTCAGTTTTGGATGGCGCGCAACCAGAATTGCATTTGAAGAAGGTGGACTAATCATGGATGTACACAATGTTGAAATGGTCATGAGTGCGGTGTCAGCCGCCCAATACCCAACGGACGGTAAGCCGGAAATTGCTTTAGTTGGTCGCTCAAATGTTGGTAAGTCATCTTTGACAAATACGTTAATTCAGCGTAAAAATTTTGCCCGTACTTCATCACAGCCGGGTAAAACGCAAACGCTTAATTTTTACAATGTCGAAGACCAACTGTATTTCGTCGACGTGCCTGGGTATGGCTATGCCAAAGTATCCAAGAAACAACGTGAAGCTTTTGGTCAGATGATTGAAGAATATATCACGTCACGTAAGCAATTGCGTGGTGT
Source organism: Leuconostoc lactis (assembly GCF_007954625.1). Taxonomy (NCBI): domain Bacteria; kingdom Bacillati; phylum Bacillota; class Bacilli; order Lactobacillales; family Lactobacillaceae; genus Leuconostoc; species Leuconostoc lactis. Next base: position 1,029,566 of record NZ_CP042420.1, read on the forward strand.
AATTAGCTTAGTTGATGCCCGACATGATCCAAGTGCGGATGATATTGCGATGTATGAGTGGTTGCATTACTATAATATTCCGATTTTGGTTGTGGCAACAAAGGCCGATAAAATTTCAAAAAGTAAGTTTAACAAATACGAAGCTAATATTAAGCGCACGTTAGGGTTTGACGAAGAAGACAGTGATTTCTTATTCTTCTCGTCAGAAACGAAGTACGGTAAAGACCAAGTGTGGTCATGGATTGAATCACATATTACGATGTAGAAACCAACATGATTGTTGGTTTTTTTATTAGGCAGGCGCCTGCCAGAGACTTGCCACGTCTGATACAATTAAAGTATGACAAATCAACGTTATGCACAAATCATTGTGGATGTGCCCACAATGCAAACGAATCAACCCTACACGTACTTGATCCCAGAAGCCATGCAGGACACGCTACAACCAGGTATGCGGGTCGACGTGCCTTTTGGGGCGCGTAATGTGATGGGATTTGTGGTGGCGCTTCAAGAGACGCCACCAGAGACGGTGGCTAATCTGAGGCCAATTGCGCAGATACTAGATTTAACACCAGTGCTCAATACGGAATTACTGACGCTCTCCAGTGATTTAGCGCAAGAAACTTTCGCCTTTAGAATCTCAGTGTTACAAACCATGTTACCAAACGCCTTAAAAGCTAGTTATGATCGTGTTTTGACGCTAGTTGATGAGGTCGATGATGATGTTCGGGATCGCTTGTTTCGCGGGCTGGACCAAATCACTTTTCGTGCTAGTGACTGGTCTCATGACGACATTGCTAAATTTGCCCAACTACGGCGGACGCATCGCATTGAGCAATCAATCACCGTTAGTAATCGCGCAAAAGTTAAAACACAGTTGGCTTATCGGTTAAGTGATGATGTCGACATATTAGAAACGGCATACGCTGAATTATCACGTACGGCAAAGAAAAAAGCAGCCTTATTACAGTTTATTTTGGGGCATTTAGGTGAAACGTGGCTGAAAAAAGACTTGCAAGAACAATTGGCTGTTAGTGCCGCAACGCTCAATCAAGCTGTTCAAGCACAATGGTTGACCAAACAGCAGGTTGAACAATTGCGGGATCCATTTGCGGCGATGACAATTGCGCCATCACAACCGTTAAAACTCAATGCGGAACAACAAACTGCTTTTGACCAAATCACCACAGCAGCTGATGCTGGGCAATACCAGCCATTTTTGCTAGAAGGGATTACCGGTTCTGGGAAAACAGAAGTTTATCTCCAAGCGGCCCAGCATGTGTTTGATAAAGGCCAAACGGTATTATTTTTAGTCCCAGAAATTGCGCTAACCCCACAAATGGTGCGCCGTGTGAAGTCACGTTTTGGCGCGCAGACGGCCGTACTACATTCTGGCTTGTCTGATGGGGAACGTTATGATGAATGGCGCCGCATTGAACGTGGCGATGTGAAAATCGTGGTCGGGGCACGGTCTGCAGTTTTTGCACCATTGACTAATCTTGGTTTAATTATTGTTGATGAGGAACACGAAACAACGTATAAGCAAACGGATAACCCACGCTATCATGCACGTGATGTTGCGCTGTGGCGTGGCAAATATCATCAAATTCCGGTGATTTTGGGTTCAGCAACGCCATCATTAGAAAGTCGGGCGCGTGCCCAGCGCGGTGTTTATCAACATTTGCAACTGACGCAGCGTGCGGGTGGGGCCAGTTTGCCACCTGTTACGATTGTTGATATGAAGACCATGCTTGCCGACGGGCCGGAGACCAATTTTTCAGCGCCATTGCTTGAAAAATTAAAGGATCGGTTGGCGCGTGGTGAGCAATCAGTGCTGATGCTGAACAAACGCGGATTTTCAAGTTTTGTCATGTGCCGCGATTGTGGCTATGTGCCGCGAGACCCTAATTGTAATTTGGCCATGACGCTGCATATGGACTCACAGACGCTGAAATGCCATTATTGCGGGCATGAAGAAACCATTCCGCACCGTTGTCCAAGTTGTGGCTCACAACGTATTCGCTATTACGGGACAGGAACTGAAAAAGTCGCTGCAGAACTTGCTGACATTTTACCGGAAGCACGCGTGTTGCGCATGGACCAAGATACGACCCGTCGGAAAGGGAGTATGGATCGTATGCTCCAACAATTCGGGGCACACGAAGCCGATATTTTATTGGGGACTCAGATGATCGCCAAAGGGTTAGATTTTCCTGATGTGACCTTGGTTGGGGTGTTGAATGCCGATACGGCTTTAGGGCTACCTGACTTTCATGCCAGTGAACGTACCTTCCAACTGCTCACGCAAGTCAGTGGTCGGGCGGGACGTGGTCAAAAAGCGGGTGAAGTGATTGTGCAGACATTTAATCCGCAGCACTATGCCATCACGTATGCTCAGCAGCATGATTATGAAGGGTTTTATCGCCAAGAAATGGCGGTACGGCATACTGGCAATTACGCGCCGTATTATTACACTGTGCAAATTCAAGCCAGTCACAGTGAGGAGAATGAAACGGCTAAGCAAATGTTTCAAATTGCGAAATGGCTGCGCCGCCGTGTTGGCGACGATGTGATTATCCTCGGGCCATCGCCCAAGCCGATTGCCAAGCTCCGCAATCGTTATTATTTCCAAATTATTCTTAAATTAAAAAAACGTGATAGTGTAGACAGTTTGCTCGATGAATTACAGAATCGTGCGCAAAAGGTCAAAGATGGTTTACAGTTGAGTATCGATCGCGACCCAGTCTCGTTTATGTGACAAATACGTTACAGAATTTATGTTATAATGACTATTGGACATCAAAATACTCGTTATAACGAGTATTTTTTCGTGTAACAAGCTATCTTGGTTAGACAGATAAGATAGCGCGACGTTAACAGGTGAGTTGACGTGGTATTCAGATAAGAAAAGAGAACAAATATGACTTACTCCGTTGTATTCATGGGTACGCCAACATTTGCCGTACCGATTTTAGAAGCGTTAATTGCAGACCCACAATATGATGTGAAGGCCGTAGTCACGCAACCAGATCGCCCACAAGGTCGTAAACGGGTGCTGACACCAAGTCCAGTGAAGGTGGCGGCACAGGCACATGATTTGCCAGTTTTGCAACCTGAAAAAATGAATGGCTCTGATGAAATGGCCCAAATCGTGGCTTTAGCACCGGACTTCATCATTACGGCTGCGTTTGGTCAGTTTTTGCCAACGGCACTCCTAGACGCCTCCCAAATCGCAGCGGTCAACACCCATGCTTCATTATTGCCAAAATATCGTGGTGGGGCACCTGTGCATTATGCAATTATGAATGGTGACACAGAAACTGGTGTGTCGATTATGTATATGGTCAAGCAAATGGACGCTGGGGATGTGATTGACGTGGTCAAAGTACCGATTACAGCCCAAGATAATGTTGGCACCATGTTTGACAAACTTAGTTTGGCTGGGCGCGACTTGCTACTGGCAACCTTACCTAAAATTGCGGCTGGCGAGATTGCGCCCGTGCCACAAGACGAAGCAGCGGTTAGTTTCTCGCCAAATATTACCCGTGATCAACAAAACTTAAACTTTACTCAAGAAACAGCGCAACAGTTGGATTGGCACATTCGCGGTCTTTATCCAACACATCCTGCCTACGTTCAGGTAGCTGGTCAACGTGTGAAGCTAATTCAAGTCACACCATTACCAGAAACAACAGATGTCGCAGCAGGTCACGTGGTTGCGCGTAATAAAAAAATGTTAACTATTGCAGCAGCTGATCACTCCGTTTTGCGTATTGATCAATTACAACCAGCCGGAAAATCTGTGATGTCAAGCCAAGCGTATTTGAATGGCGCAGGGAGTCAATTGACGAGCGGAGATTTATGGGCAGAGGAACCAATTCATGAGTGATAAACGTGTTTATAGCAATAACCCACGTGTTTTAGCCGTTCAAACGTTGGCTAAAATTAAAAATGGCGCTTATTCCAACTTACAATTAAATCAGGTGATCAAACAACATCAGCTCGGTGAAGCGGATAAACGGTTGTTAACGACGTTAGTCTATGGTGTAATTCAACACCGGTTGACTTTTGAGTATTGGTTAGCCCCATTTGTCGGAGACAAAAAGCTCAACCCATGGGTGCGTGAGTTGTTGTATACAGCGCTTTTTCAAATGCAATATTTGAATAAAATTCCCCAACACGCGATTTTTAATGAATCAATTGAAGTCGCTAAAATTTTGGGGCATGTGGGGACGGCTAAATTTGTCACGGCGATTTTGCACAATATTAGTCGCCAAGGCTTACCGGATACAGCGGCAATTGCTGATCCAATTTCGCGTTTGTCCGTTGAAGCGAGCTTACCAGTTTGGTTGATTAACGAATTGGTGGCCCAAAATGGTGAAGCCGCGACGCGCGCGCTCGTGACCACCATTAATGATGCGCCCATGCAATCAGTGCGTGTTAACACGGTGCTGGCAACTGATGAAGAAGTGGTGGCGTCATTAGCGTCTGAAAATATGACTGCGACGAAATCACAAGTGGCGGATCATGCTTACATTGTCTCTGGTGGGCATGTGGCAAGTTCAACGGCTTATCAAAAAGGCTGGTTAACGCTACAAGATGAAAGTGCGATGTTGCCAGTTGAAAGCATGCATGTAACCCCATCAGTCAAAAATGTTTTGGATGCGGCGGCAGCACCTGGCGGGAAAACAACGCAAATTGCGGCCTTAGTGGCTGATGATGCGAAAATTTTGGCCTTAGATGTGCATTCACATAAAATTAAACTCATTGAACAAAATGCAACACGTTTGCAAGTGGCAGACCGCATTGACACACAAGTCTTAGATGCACGAAAAGTACCGACTGAAGTGGCAACCAAGTTTGACCGTATCTTAGTCGATGCCCCTTGTTCTGGCTTTGGTTTATTACGTCGTAAGCCTGAGATTCGTTACGACAAAACCCTTGAAGATGTCCAGAATTTAGCGCGTTTGCAGGGCGAAATTCTGGATTCAGTTAGCCAAAATGTGGCTGAAAATGGTATGATAGTGTACAGCACTTGCACAATTTTACGTCAAGAAAATGACGATGTGATTGCGCAATTCTTAGCCAATCATCCGGAGTTCGAATTAGTGAAAACGCAAACAGCGCATAATCTAAAAGCCGATCGACAAGAAGCGGTGCTGCATATCTATCCAAACGATTACCATACTGATGGTTTCTTCGTGGCAACGCTGAAGAAAAAGTCAGGCACAAACGCCTAATACGCAAATAGCATGTGATAGAAAAATAAACCTATGCAAGTAGCATTTCATACAGATTCTGGTGTCAAACGCCAGGAAAATCAGGACTATGTTGGCGGCTTTACTAATCAAGCCGGTCGTTTAATGGTCATGGTCGCTGACGGTGTGACCTCAACTCATGGAGGTGAGGTCGCCAGTGCGATGGCTGTTGAACATTTTGGACATGCCTGGGAAACAACAACAATTGAAACCATGAAGTCAACGATTGATTGGCTAAAAGAAACGACGCACCAAGAGAATCAAGCCATTTTAGCTGCGGGTCAACGTTTTGAAGATTTAAAGCAGATGGCAACAACCTTGGTGATTGCGGTCATTTTTGATGATCAAATCGTGCTCGGCAATCTGGGTGATTCCAAAGCATTTTTACTCCATGATCAGGTGCTCACGCAAATTTCTTGTGACCATAACTTGAAAAATGAATTAGTGCGTGCCGGGACCATGAGTCAAGCAGAAGCGGAACGCCTGGCGCAAGCCAATAGTGTGACCCGTTATCTTGGGGTCGATGACCGTGCGGATATTGAGATTGCACAATACCCATTTGTCGCAAATGATATGTTATTTTTAACCTCTGATGGCATTACCAAAGTGCTTGATGTCGGGACGATGACGGACATTATGCAACAAGCGACAACACTTGATATGCGAGCTTATGAATTAATTTCGGCTGCAAATCGTAATGGCGCCCCAGATAATGTGACGGCATTATTAGTAAGTCGTGATAATGAAGAGGATACAAAGTAGATATGTTACCAGATACAGTGATAGACAACCGTTATAGAATCATCAAATCACTTGGTGGTGGTGGTATGGCCAATGTTTATTTGGCGCACGACGAATTTTTAGACCGCGACGTGACCCTTAAAATGATGCGTCTGGATATGAAAAATAACACTGATCTGGTCGAACGTTTTAAGCGCGAGGCAGTTGCGGCAACCGAACTAGTGCATCAAAATATTGTGCAGATTTATGACACTGGTGAATATGAAGGCACGCAGTATTTGGTGATGGAATATGTGGATGGGATGGATTTAAAAACATTCATTGCCGAAAATTTCCCAATCCCTTATCAACAAGTTGTTGACATTATGCTGCAAATTTTAAGTGCCGTACAGGCTGCCCATGATGCTGATATCATTCATCGTGATTTAAAACCCCAAAATATTTTAATTGACCGACAAGGTGACGTGAAGATTACGGATTTTGGTATTGCTGTGGCGAAGTCATCGCAAGAGTTGACACAAACCAACACAGTCATCGGTTCAGTTCATTATTTATCGCCTGAACAAACCCGTGGTGGCTTTGCTTCGGCTAAGTCAGATATTTATGCATTGGGTGTGATGCTTTATGAGATGCTCACGAAGCAAGTTCCTTATGAAGGCGATACACCGGTTGCAGTGGCGATGAAGCATGCAACGGCGGAAATGCCTTCCGTGCGTGACTTTGACCCGCGGATTCCACAAGCCTTGGAAAACGTGATTTTAAAGGCAACGGCGAAACGCCCGCAAGATCGCTATATGAGTGCAGCGGCGATGGCGGATGACTTGAGTTCAGTCTTGTCAGCACGTCGTGCGGATGAAGAACGCTTTGCGCCAATGTCGGAAACGTCTGATGATACGCGCATTATTCCAATGGCACAAATTCAAGACCAACTCAAAACAGGGGTGTCGTCAGATAAAATTTTCCCAGAAGAAGCACCGGAAGAACCGTCTGTGACCGACACAATCATTGAATATGGTAAAAAAGGTTACGCGATCAAAAACATTGCCAAAATTGTTGACCGGACACCATCGTATGTCCGGCACGTGCTGAAAGATAACGGGATTAAATTTCGTAAGGCACATAAATGGCCGTGGGTGGTGCTGGGCTTACTTGTTTTGGCGATTGCTGGGATTTTCTTTTTAAATTATCAGTCAAGTAAGGTGACTGTGCCTGACGTGACCAATCTGAGTCAAGATGCCGCTACGAGTCGCTTAAAGCGAGCAGGATTGACAGTTGGTAGTGTCAGTTCGACCACGTCTAAAAGTATTGCGGAAGGTCATGTGGTACGTACAACACCAACATCAGGAACCGCAGCGACCAAGGGAGATACGATTAATTTGATTGTGTCTTCTGGTCGCGCAAAAGTGCGTTTCGGCGACTATGTTGGGACTGATTATAGTTTGACGTCAGCGCAATTACGTGCCCAAGGCTATGCAATCACGAAAGAAGGCATCCCATCAGATGATGTGCCAGCTGGTAAGATTATTGCCCAGTCGATTGATGCCAATGGCAAAGTGGATCCAACCCAAACATCGGTTGTCTTTACAGTGTCAACTGGCGCAGTCAAGATTGTTGTGCCGGACTTCACGGGTAAGGCAACCCAGCAACAAGTACAAGATTGGGCAACTCAGCACAATATCATGGTTAATTTTAATACCCAGTTTGATGGGGACACGAAAAAAGATTACGTGATCAGCCAATCGATTCGGGGTGGTTCAAGCATTACCAAGGATATGGTCTTGTTAGTGACGATTTCACAAGGACCACAAGATACAAGCAGCGCCTCAAGCAGTAGTGCAAGCAGTTCAAGTAGCTCAAGTAGTAGTTCATCAAGTAGCGCTTCAAGCAGTAGTGCGAGTGCTTCATCTAAATAACCGCTTTGCCTGATGGTAAAGTAAATTCAAGTCGATTACGGTCGGCTTTTTTGTTACAATAACATTATGAAAACAGGACGAATTATCCGCTCGTTAAGCGGTTATTATGATATACAAACAAGCGATGGTACAGTTGAACGGACGCGTGCCCGTGGTGAATTCCGTAAGTCAGGACAAAAGCCACTGGTCGGCGATTTTGTCGACTTTGAGAGTGAAAATGATGAAGGATTGATCTGGAAGATTCATCCACGTGAAAATGCGTTGGTACGGCCACCAGTAGCCAATATTGATGTGGCCGTCATTGTGACGGCACTGAAGGAACCTAATTTTGCACCGAACTTGCTGGATCGCCAGTTGGTTGCTTTGGAAGCGGCAAATGTCACACCATTGATTTATTTTTCTAAGTCTGATTTATTGTCGCCGGCTGAATTTGAACAAGCGATGGCAGTTGCTGAGACGTATCGCAAAATTGGTTATACGGTGATTTTGCCGCAACCAGGTGCAGAAGATGTGGCCTTTGCAGCATTGCAACAAGCATTGTCGCATCGCGTGGCCGTCTTTATGGGACAGACAGGCGCTGGGAAATCAACGCTGCTCAACCATTTGTCACCGGAACTCGGTTTGGCAACGGGTGAGGTGTCTAAAGCATTGAGTCGTGGTAAACATACGACGCGTCAAGTGACGTTAATTCAAGTTGATGACGCCTTAATTGCGGACACACCAGGCTTTTCGTCATATGAAGTGTTTGATTTTCCAGCTGACGAACTCGACAATTATTTCCCGGAATTTGTCGCTTATCGACAGGATTGTCGTTTCCGTGGTTGTCTCCATTTGAATGAACCAGGGTGTGCCGTGAAGGCAGCGGTGTCTATTGGCGCGATTGCGGAATCACGGTATAATAGTTATAAGGCATTCTACGACCTGATTAAGGCGCAAAAGCCAAGATATAATACAGATAATCGAAACTTTTAGGAAGAAGGAATTAAGCATGTCAGGAATTATTGCGCCATCAATTTTAAGCGCGGACTATACCAATTTGGAACGTGATGTCAAGCTCGTTGAAGCAGCGGGTGCAGAATATTTACACATTGACGTCATGGATGGTAACTTTGTCCCATCAATCTCTTACGGACCAAACTGGGTCAAGCAACTCCGTCCAGAGACTGATATGGTCTTAGATGTACATTTGATGGTGACGAATCCCGAAAAAATCGTTGATGAATTTGCCGATGCCGGTGCCGACATCATCGGGGTGCATGTTGAAGCAACGCCACACATTCACCGTGCCCTACAAATGATCAAGAACAAGGGTGTTAAGGCTGAAGTCGTCATTAACCCAGGAACACCCGTCTTAGCCATTGAACCTGTGCTTGATATGGTTGATCAAGTATTGGTCATGACGGTAAATCCAGGCTTTGGTGGGCAAAAGTTCTTGCCATCAACACTTGAAAAGATTGCCCAATTGCGTGCTGTTCGTGATGAATTAGGCTATGACTTTGATATCCAAGTTGATGGTGGTATCAACGATGAAACTGTTGTGGCAGCTTACGAAGCAGGGGCTAATGTTTTTGTTGCGGGTTCTTACGTTTATGATAAGGTGGATCCAGCCGCAAAAATTGCCCGTTTGAAAGCCTTGACAAAATAATGCAAATTAACATTTTAGCTGGTGCGCCAACTGAACTTTGGCCGGATGATCTCTTTCAAGAACCAGGTTTGTGGATTGGTGCGGATCGCGGTGCTTGGCGTTTATATGAACGTGGGTTACCGATGCTGATGGCTGTTGGCGATTTTGATTCGCTGATGGCTGCAGAATTGGCCACGTTGCAAGCTCATTTGCAAGCCAATGAAATCATGCATGTGCAAGCAGAAAAAGATGAAACGGATACGGAGTTAGCGCTTTTATACGCTCAAAAACAGCAACCAGATCAAATTAAAGTATTTGGGGCAACGGGTGGGCGTGTCGACCATTTATTGAGTAATTTATGGTTGATGGTGAACCCCGTGTTTGACGCGATTGTCGAAAAAACCCAATTTATTGATCGCTTGAATGTGGTGAGTTATGTGAAGCCTGGTGAGAAGGTGGTGCATCAAATACCAGGAACGAAGTATCTTGGTTTTATGCCGTTAAATGACGTCAAAGATTTTCAAATTATTGACGCAAAGTATCCGTTATCACTGACCGATAATGTGGCTAAAATGTGGTCATCTAACGAATTTAAAGCAGATATTGTGCATATCAGCTTCAAAACTGGTATTGTTATGGTGACGCAATCAAAAGATTAATATTTTTTTTGATTGTCAGGTACTAAGGAGGAATAGTAATGACTGTAAAAGCAATTTCAGATGCAGATTTTAAGGCGGCAACCGCCAATGGTGTGACAATTACTGATTTTTGGGCAACTTGGTGTGGCCCATGTCGGATGCAATCCCCCGTATTAGAAGCGTTATCTGATGAAGTCGACAACGTGGAATTTGTTAAAATGGATGTCGATGAAAATCCTGAAACACCTGCTGAATTTGGTATCCGTGCGATCCCAACATTGCTTGTTCAAAAGGATGGGGAAGTGGTTGAACGTTTGACTGGCTTCCATACGAAAGACCAATTGGCAAATGTTTTAGCGAAATATACGAAATAACTTGCCATAGTTGCGAAAACCTGGTAAAATTTACTATTGTTGTAGAAAGAGCTTTTTTAAATCATTGGCTCGAAAAGGAGGGTCGAACATGGCAAAAGATGCTATTACAGGCGCACGCACACGCTTTGGTAACCAACGTTCACACGCGTTGAACTCAAGTCGTCGTAGCTGGAAGCCAAATTTGCAAAAAGTGACTGTTAAGATTAATGGTGCACCTGCAAAGAAAGTTTATTTAACAGCGCGTACTTTGAAGGCCGGATTGAAGAACGGTTCAATCGAACGCGTATAATCGACAAAACGATGACAGTCGTTTTGGGTTGATTATTCAAGTACGGCTGACATAAAACGACCACCATTTAGGTGGTTTTTTTATGTGGTATAACTGCTAAGAAAACGTTTCGCGTTGAGATATGTTAAAATAGTAGCAGTAAACCTTTAAGGAGGAAATGCGCGGTCAACGCGATGGCAATAGGCATTGTGGTTACTGGCCGTGTTCGATGAATTATGGCGATTAAAATTAAGGCTAAAAATGGTGACATCACAATTGAAAATGATGTCATTGCAACGATCGTGGGTGGCTCAGCGATTGAAAATCCAGGTGTTGTCGGCATGGCCTCAAAAGCCGCTTTTCGTGATGGAATGAACCAAATCTTGAATCGTGAAAATTACGCCAAAGGTGTTGTGGTGCATCAAGAAGACAACGGTGTGAGCGTTGATGTTTACTTGGTAGCACAATACGGCACAAAATTATCAGAAATTTCAAAATCAGTTCAAGGAAAAGTGAGATATAATCTTGACGCATTACTTGGCATTCACGTAACAGAAGTTAATGTGATTGTTCAAGGTGTACGCGTCACAGACTAGGAGTGTCATGACTAAGATAACGACCATTACCAATGTTGAATTTGGTAAGATGATTAACGCTGCAGCGGCGTCATTAGCTGCAAATGCGGATAAAATTAATAAATTAAATGTGTTCCCAGTACCCGATGGTGACACAGGCACAAACATGAGCCTCTCAATGGCGAGTGGTGCGCAATACGAACGTGACGCGCTTGATACCCATATTGGTGCTTTGGCAAAGGCCACATCAAAGGGGCTATTGATGGGGGCGCGCGGTAATTCTGGGGTCATTTTGTCACAAATTTTCCGTGGTTTTGCCAATGCGGTAGAAGACAAAGCGACGTTGTCAGCGCGCGACATGGCCGATGCCTTGATGTCTGGGGCTAAAATTGCTTACAAGTCAGTGATGAAGCCGACTGAAGGGACGATTTTGACGGTGATTCGCGAAGCAGCTGCCAAAGCTAATCAAGTGGCTGAAGAAACCGATGATGTTGTGGTTCTCATGCAAGCTGTTGATGAAGCAGCTCAAGCAGCTCTTGATAGTACCCCTGAATTATTGCCAGTTTTGAAAGAAGTTGGCGTCGTTGATTCAGGTGGTCAAGGCTTGGTCTTTGTTTTACGTGCCTTTTATCAAGTGTTGAGTGGCAACTTTAACGAAGACGATTTGCAAGCCCCTGACAATGCGGCGTTGGATCAAATGGTAAAGGAATTGCACGCTGGCGCCCAAGCCAACAGTAATTTAGATCCTGATGATATTGAATATGGTTACTGTACTGAAGTGATGGTTCAAATCGGCAAAGGGACAACTTTTGATCGTGAATTTGATTACGAACCTTTCTATAATCATTTGGCCGAATTAGGTGATTCATTACTCGTGATTAATGATGATGAAATCGTTAAGGTGCACGTGCATACTGAAAACCCAGGCGAAGTGATTGGTTGGGGCACGCATTTTGGTTCTTTGGTGAAAGTTAAAGTTGATAACATGCGTGATCAACAACAAGCAGTGATTGACGCACAACGCGCTGAAGAAAACCAAGCGGCCAAGATGGTTGCCGCCAATGTACCAGTTTCAGATACGGCGGTTATTACGATTGCGGCTGGTGACGGTGTGGCCGAACTCTTTAAGAGCTTAGGCGTACACACAGTCATTTCTGGTGGTCAAACTATGAATCCATCGACAGCAGATATCGTGGCGGCGATTGAAGCTAGTGGGGCTAAGCAAGCAATTATCTTGCCAAACAACTCCAATATTTTCATGGCTGCTGAACAAGCAGTTGATTTAGTTGAGATCCCAGCGCAAGTTGTGAAGACACGGACGATTCAACAAGGTTTGACCGCGATGATGGGTTATAATCCAGACGCTGATTTGGCTACAAATGCCGATGAAATGGCTGCTGCGATGGCTGAAGTGAAGTCCGCACAAATTACGCAAGCAGTTCGTGATACCGTGCTTGACGGTGTTGAAATTCATGATGGTGATTGGTTGGGCATTCTTGATGGCGATATTGCCGTTGTTACCAAGAAAGTTTATGATGCAGCACTAGAAGCTGTGAGTCAAATGTTGGATGATGACTCTGAAATTGTCACAATTATTTTCGGAGAAGAACTTAAGCAAAAGGATGCTGACAAGTTAGCAGCGGCTATCTTAGCCATTGATGACGACCTAGAAGTTGAAATTCATGACGGTCAGCAACCACTATACCCATATTTGTTAGCAGTTGAATAATAGATGACAATAAAAAAAGCAGCGTTAGCTGCTTTTTTTATTGGTGATTATAACCAACCTAGGGCGTTGATTGAGGCGTAAAAGACACCACCAATCATCAAAATGATCATCAACCACGCCATGACTAAAGTCATTTTTTCAATGCGCGTCCGTGATTTGCGTTCGATTTTTGGCATGCGGTGTTGGTTGAGCTTCGCGTCAATTTCAGCTTGTAATTTGGCGTTCGTTGGTCGCGGCGTTTGTTCGTCAGTCATAGTCTACCTCGTAAAGTTATTCCCATTTAGTTTAACATAATCTCTTCATGAGGTGCAATTCACAAACGGCCACGACTTGCCTTTTTGTGGGAGTTTCGGTATTCTGGTTTAAGATGAGGAACATAGAGGTAGTGATATGCAATGGTGGTTTTGGTCGGTTGGCGCGGTAATAATTTTGGTCATCGCATTGACGGTTAATCGTCAATTTCATGTTGGCAAATTTAAGTTTAGCCTGTTAGATCTTGCAGTCATCCCGCTTTGGTTGTGCCTGCACTTTGCCATGGGTGAATGTTTTGGTGTGAGTTGGTGGGCCTGGATGCTGATGGGGTGGTGTGTCATCGGGATTGTGTTGTCCTGGTATTTGTTACGTAACCGCTGGTCACTTTGGCTATTTTGGCGACGATTTTGGGTCTGGAGTGGGCTATTTGCAGCATTTTTGTTAATGATTGTGACCATTTTTGGGTTTATCTCCCACTGACACCCACTTTGACAGAAAGTACGACTATCAAGGGATAGTCGTACTTTTTTTGTGTCATAAATTTACTAAATTGTGACAAAATGGGAATAAGGTGGAGGGAAGTGGGTAAATGTGGTAAATTAATAGTATAGATTTTTTAATGGGGGTGGTCCTTATGTTCATGGGCGAATATTCACATACGCTCGATGCAAAAGGGCGACTCATAATACCGGCAAAATTTCGTCATCAGTTAGGCGACAAGTTTGTTGTCACCCGTTGGATGGAACACGCATTACGTGCCATGCCAATGCCTATCTGGGAAAAATTAGAAACACAATTAAATGAACTCCCTTTAGGGAAAAAAGAAGCGCGCCAATTTAAACGCTTTGTATTGGCTGGTGCCATGGAAGCGGAAATTGATAAGCAAGGGCGTATTATTGTACCGGCCAATTTGCGAGAATATGCTGGTTTGGAAAAAGATGTCATCGTGACGGGATCCGGTGATTCATTTGAAATCTGGCAAGCAGCACGTTGGCAAGCCTATACATCAGCTACGGCGGATAACTTTGATGAGATTGCAGAAGGACTAGTTGATTTTGACTTCTAGTTGAAAAGGAAGGTTTTAATGTCAGAATTTGAACATGTCACAGTACTCCTCCATGAGGCAGTTGCCTTACTTGATATTAAACCAGACGGTCTTTACGTAGATGCCACACTAGGTGGTGGTGGTCACACAGGTGAAATCCTGAAGCAGTTAACGACTGGAACGCTGTATAGCTTTGATCAAGACGATACAGCGATTCAATACAACACCAAACAGTATGCTGATGAGATTGCGGCCGGTAAACTGGTCTTAATTCATCAAAATTTCCGAACGCTCAAGTCAGCATTAGCAGAACGTGGTGTCACAGCCGTTGACGGCATTGTTTATGATCTTGGCGTGAGTTCTGTACAATTTGATGATGGGCAACGGGGCTTTAGCTATAATTACGATGCTGAATTAGATATGCGCATGGATCAACGTCAAACGTTAACGGCGAAGACAATTGTTAATGACTGGCCTTTCAATGATTTATTACGTATTCTCAGCCGTTACGGTGAAGATCGTTTTCCAAAGCAAATTGCACGTAAAATCGAGCAGCATCGGGAAGACGGGCCAATCAATACAACGTTTGAATTAGTGGACATTATCAAAGAAGCGATACCAGCACCAGCACGACGTAAGGGTGGTCATCCGGCCAAACGTACGTTCCAAGCATTACGCATTGCCGTCAATGATGAATTAGGTGCGTTGGAAGATTCTTTGACACAGGCGATTGATTTATTGGCCCCCGATGGCCGCATTAGCGTGATTACCTTCCAATCTTTAGAAGATCGTCTCGTTAAACAAATGTTTCGTGAAAAGACAACCGCGCCTGAATTACCTGCTGGCTTACCCGTTTTGCCAGGGCAATTTGAAGCCGATTACACATTGTTAACTCGCAAGCCAATACTACCTAGTCAAGATGAGATGGCCGACAATCACCGGTCAGAATCAGCCAAGTTACGTGGTATCGCACGACAATAAGATTTAGGAGCTGCATATGGCACAAAATGCATATCAATATACCACGACTGCGGAAGCTATACCGCTATCACAACCTAAAACACGGATTAAATACAAGCCAGCACGTTGGACAAGAAAAGAACGTATGATGGTGGCTTTTGTGTCTGCCGTGGTGATGATTTTGATGGTAGGCGTTGTCTTTTCAAGTATGCAGGCGAATGCGGCGCGTACGAACACGCAAGTCATGCAAACGCAAATTGATGAAACGAAACAGGCGAATGATGCGTTACGTAGTGACATTCAAAGTAAGACAAGCAAAAAGAACTTAGACGAGGTTGCTAAAAAGTATGATATGACATTATCAGATAGCAACGTTAGAAATGTTAACCAATAATGATGAAAAAAGACGTGAGACGTATACCGAATAGAAGAGTCACACAGAACGCCAAAATTTTTGGTGGTGTATTGTTGGGGGCAATGATACTTGTGACACTTGGACTCGGGATACGTCTTTTTATTATTGCAAGTGGTTCTGTGGACGGCCATAACCTCAACGATGCGACCAGACAAGCCTTTATGGCGAAACAAATTGTGCCAGCCAACCGCGGTCGCATTTTTGATGCGTCGGGTAATGTCTTGGCTGAAAATACAACGGTTTATGATATGTATGCCGTATTAGACAAAAAAGTATTACGCACAAAAGATCCAAAAACGGGCAAATACGTGCCTGGTTCAGGTCACGTTGAAGATAAGGCATTAACTGCTGAAAAGTTAAGCCAAGTCATTGACATGAGCAAATCAGAAATTTTGAAGCGCTTGGAAAAGAAGGCTTACCAAGTTGAATTTATTTCAACGAAAGGCCAAGCTAGTAAAAATTTATCGATCGCCCAATATGAAAAAATTAAGGCGATGAATTTGCCGGGGATTAACTTCACGCCACATGCGGCACGTAGTTACCCGGAAGATAGCACAGCCTCACATTTGATTGGGATGACGAAAAGCAATCAGGATACCCAAACAGGTCAAATGGTGCAGTCAGGTTTGATGGGTATTGAAGCCGCTGAAAATAGTACTTTAGCGGGTAAAAATGGCATTAAGCAGTATGATGGTCAAAAAGAAAACACCAAGGGTAGTCAAACCGTTCAAAATGGGAATGATGTGTATCTCACGTTAGATAATAATTTACAAAACACATTAGAAACACGGATGGATGATCTGTTTGCCACAACGAAAGCTGAGTCAGCGGTTGGGGTATTGATGGAAGCAAAAACAGGCCGAATTGTCGCGGCCACGCAGCGGCCTAATTTTAACCCCAATGATAAAAATGATAGCCCAAAGCTTTGGACTAACCTATTAGACCAAGGCCCATTTGAACCTGGTTCAACGATGAAGGGCATCACGCTGGCAGCTGCAATTGATACAGGTAAATGGCAGCCAGATGCGACTTATCAATCGGGCACGTTATTGATTGATGGTAAAAAAGTGGTCGATGCTTTTGGTCAAAATCAAGGGGTGTTAACGTATCGGGAAGGGTTTTGGCGTTCTTCAAACGTAGCCTTTGCCAAAGTTGAGCAAAAGTTAGGGGCAACGACTTGGCGTCAATATCTGGAAAAATTCCGCTTCTTGCAATCCACCCACTCAGGGCTAAGCAATGAAGCCGCTGGTAATATTTCATTTGATTATCCCATTGACCAAGCCAATACAGCGTATGGTCAGGGAATTAGTGTGACACCGTTGCAAATGTTACAAGCCTATTCCGCTATTGCCAACGATGGTCAGGAAATTAAACCGTATTTTGTGGATAAAGTGGTCAATCCAGCGACCGGCGCCGTTGTTGAACAGGGTAAAACGGTCGAAGTTGCCCGTCCCATCAAAGCCAGCACGGCGAAACAAGTCCGCAAGTATATGATTGATGTTGTCAATCAAAAAACAGGGACAGCTAAGGAATTTGATTTGCGTAAGTATGGTTATCAAATTGCGGCTAAGACAGGAACAGCGCAGATTTCCCAAGGTGGCAAATACTTGCAAGGGTTGAATAACGCGATTCATTCGGTGATGGTCTTAGCACCAGAAAAAGATCCGAAATATATTTTCTATTTAGCCGTTCAGCAACCGAAGGATTTCCCAGATCCCACGATTCAAATCACGATGAACAAAGTTTTTCAGCCTTTGATGCTACAAGCTTTAAATAGTAGTGATAGTGCGGTAAAATCAAAAACAACCAAACAAACGGTTCCCAATGTGATGGGCCAATCGATTCAAGATGCGACCGACACAATGACACAAGCAGGCTTTAGAACGGCGGTGGTTGGGTCAACTGGTGATATTACAGCACAGTCGTTGTTACCAGAGCAAAAGTCACTGACCAATCAGCTTGTTATTTTGAAGGCCAAAGGCAATACCCATTTGCCTGATATGACAGGTTGGAGTTTGACTGATGCGCAAGCCTTTGCTGATGCAGCAGGCTTTAAACTCAGTTGGACGGGTTCTGGTTATGTCACGAGTCAAAGTATTGCCAAAGACCAATTGGTTGTCAACACCAGTCAGGTGGCCATCACATTAAAAGAGAAGCAGTAGGAGAGAGTAGATGTCAGATAATTTATGGGCTTTAGCCCGAGCGTTTATTGTCACGGTAATTTTCATGCCGATGGTGATTAAGTTCTTAAAACAATCTAAGGAACAGGCCGTGATCCGGCGCTTAGGGCCAGATCATCAAGCCAAAGCGGGCACACCAAGTATGGGCGGTGCATTGTTTGTCGTGGCCGCTGCATTGAGTGCTTTGATTGGTGCGGGCGTCACAGCAGGATTTACCGGTTTAGCAGCGATGTCACTACCGGTCATGGCCTTGCTCGCCTATGCGGTGATTGGTGGTATCGATGATACACTCAAGCTCGTGCGACGTGCTGATGAAGGCTTTGCCTTTAAGCCAAAGTTAGCGGCGCAAACCATTAGTGCCGTTGTGATTATGATTATGATGTGGGCGATGGGCGTACCGTTTACGTTGTATGTGCCACTCCTTGGTACGCTGCACTTGGGTGTCTTTTACTTTATCTTTTTGTGGTTCTGGCTGGTAGGTTGGTCAAACGCAACAAACTTGACGGACGGCCTTGATGGATTGCTCGCCGGAACGAGTATCGTCGTTTATGCGGCCTATGCGGTCATTGCCAATAACATGCATCAGCAAACGATTGTCATCTTTAACTTTGCTGTTATCGGTGCGCTCCTTGGTTTCTTAATTTTCAATAAGCCAAAGGCGAAAATTTTTATGGGCGATACTGGTTCGCTGGCATTAGGTGCCGGATTAGCCATGGAATCGATTTTGCTCGGGATTCCATTCTCACTAATTTGGTTCGGTTTGGTCTTTGTGATCGAGACATTGTCTGTCATTATTCAAACGGTCGGGTACCATTACTGGCATAAACGGATTTTCCCCATGGCCCCAATTCATCATTCATTTGAAAAGTTTGGTTGGAGTGAATGGCAAATCGACACCCTATTTTGGATTGTGTCAGCGATTTTAGCAGTTGCAGGCATCTTTTACATGAATTAATACAGGTAGGCAGATTAGCCTACGTACATAAAAAATAAGGAGCAGGAGAATATGAAGGCACAAGCATTCAACAATAAAAAAGTGATGGTATTTGGTTGGGCGCGCTCTGGTAAAGCAGCAGCCCAACGCCTTGTGACGCTGGGTGCTCAAGTGACGGTTGTGAATGGTGGCGATTTTGTGCCAGATGACACATTTAACCAGTTACAAGCCGCTGGTGTGACTTTCATTAATCATGATGAGGCAACCTCCCTGGACGCGTCATTTGATTACTTGATCAAAAATCCTGGTATTCCTTATGACACAGCTTTGGTACAACGTGCCATTGCCCTTGATATTCCTGTGCTAACTGAGGTAGCAGTCGCATTAAGTTCGTTTGAAGGCCGTCTGATTGCAGTCACTGGTTCAAATGGGAAGACCACCACAACGTCACTTATTCGGGAAATGTTATTAGCAGATGGTCAACGGGTAACGACGGCCGGCAATATTGGGACACCAGTGAGTGAAGTGGTGGCTGATTTAACTGCTGATGATACCTTGCTATTAGAATTATCAAGTTTTCAATTAATGGGTGTGCCGGATATCCAACCAGATATTGCCTTAATCACCAATATTTTTGCTAATCATTTGGATTATCACGGCACACGTGAACAGTATGTCGCAGCAAAGTTTCAGTTGACAAAAAATCAAACTGCGACGCAAACGTTGGTGCTAAATGCTGATAGCCCAGACACAGCGCAGTTTACCGCAGACACAGCTGCGCAAGTGGTCCCCTTTTCACGGACACAATCGGGGCATCGTGTTGCAGCGACGGCAGGTAGTTTAGTGATTGATGATCAAGTTGTCATGCCACTGACCGCAATTAAATTGGTTGGGCCACATAATCTAGAAAATATCTTGGCCGCCGTCACAGTTGCCAAACTAGCAGGCGTAGAAAATGAAGCAATTCGCCAAGTGCTTGCATCATTTGGCGGTGTGGCGCATCGATTAGAATATTTGTTTACCGACCAAGCGGTGATGTATTACAATGATTCCAAGGCGACAGACATTGAGGCGACGCAAACGGCGTTGGATAGTTTTGACCAACCCACAATTTGGCTGGCCGGTGGCCTAGATCGGGGTGATGACTTAACACGTCTGTTGCCAAATATGACGCATGTTAAAACGGTGGTGGCCTTTGGCGAAACGCAACAAAAAGTTGTTGCCGTTGCAAAAGCAGCTGGCCTACCTGTTCAAACGGTTGATGATGTCACCGCCGCTGCCAGACTTGCTGTCACTTTGGCGCAAGCCGGCGACGTGGTCTTATTATCACCGGCTGCAGCAAGTTGGGATCAGTATGATAACTTTGAGGTCCGTGGTGAGGCATTTGTGAGTGAATTAAAGAAAGTTTTGGGGCGATAATATGCGTGTAATTTTATCAGGTGGTGGCACAGGTGGCCACATTTATCCAGCTTTAGCATTAGCAGAAGTGATTAAGCAACATGATCCGGATGCAGAATTTTTATATGTTGGATCAGAACGGGGGGTCGAAGCTAATATTGTCCCACCAACTGGCATGGCGTTTAAGCAACTTGCTGTTCAAGGATTCAGTCGCTCATTATCACTGGACAATATTCAAACTGTGCGTCTATTCTTGAAAGCAGTGAAGCAGTCCAAAAAGATTATTAAAGAGTTTAAACCAGATGTTGTGGTTGGAACAGGGGGGTATGTGGCCGGTGCTGTTGTTTATGCGGCCCAGCGGATGCATATTCCAACTGTGATTCATGAACAAAATTCAGTCGCTGGCGTGACCAATAAATTTTTGGCACGTGGGGCTACCAAGATTGGGGTTGCCTTTAGTGTCGCAAAAGACCAATTCCCCACAGATAAAGTGACTTTAGTCGGTAATCCACGTGCGCAACAAGTTGCACAATTGAAGTCAACTTTTTCTTGGCAAACTTTGGGCTTGCGAGATGATAAGCCCACATTGTTAATTTTTGGTGGCTCGCAAGGCGCCCCAGCCATTAACTTAGCAGTCATTGAAGCCATGAATGACTTGAATACGCGGCCTTATCAAACTGTGATTGTTACTGGGCCCAAGCGCTATGATAACGTCATTAATTTATTGCAAGCGCAAGGTATTTCCGCAGCTGATAATATTCGCATTGTGCCATATATTGATAACATGCCGGAAGTCTTGGCGCAAACCACAGCGATTGTGTCACGCGCAGGGGCAACATCGATTGCTGAAATTACGGCGTTGGGTATTCCCTCTATTTTGATCCCAAGCTTACATGTTACAGGCGACCACCAAACTAAGAATGCCAAAAGCTTAGTCGATGCTGGGGCAGCACTGATTATTCCTGAACCAGAACTTAATGGTCAGACACTCATTGCCGCAGCAGATCAATTATTATTGGACACAACTACGAGCGATAAGATGGCCGCACAAGCTACAAAGGTTGGTATGCCAGATGCTGGCGATCGCCTGTATCAGCTGCTTTTGTCAGCAATTTCAGAAAAGAAAGATTGATATTTTGACTGATGCAACAAACAACATGCGATTAAAAAAAACGATACCGCGCCGATTTTGGTTGAACTTGGTAATCTTTGTGTTGGTCATCATCAGTTTGATGATGTTGCTGCAGCCATGGCGGGTTGTTCAAACTGTCACCGTACAATCAGCAACAATTCCAGCAACGGCAATTGAAGCAGATGCCAATATTAAGAAAAATACGCCGCTTTGGCGTGTAACTGGGCAAACCAATTTTATTGTGCAGCGTATTTTGCAAAAAAATACAGATGTTGACGCGGCGCAAGTGACGGTTAACGGTCAGCATGTGACAATCAAGGTGATTGAAAAAGTTACGGCTGGTTATGTATATCAAAATGGCCAATGGCTGGTGATGGATCGCAATGGGCGGCAACAAAAAGTTGCGGCACCAAAAGGGGATGCACCAATTTATGCAGGGTTTAAATCGCAATCAGAATTACAACAAGTTGTTCAAGGCTTTGTTGGACTGGAGTTGACATTACGTCAAAATATCAGTCAAATTACGCTGTCACCTAATAAAGACAATGCGCATCGTTTGGTGATTATTATGGATGATGGCAATACAGTGTATGCGACCAGCAAAACGTTTGGTCAAAAGATTAGTTATTATCCTGGCATCGCAGCTCAAATGCCTGAAAAAGGGATTGTTGATTTGCAGTTTGGAGCCTACTCACATGCGTATGGGGTGACCCAGGATAAACCGCAAAAAAACGCGGCTGAGAAAACGACACAAACGCCATAATCGGTGGCGTAAAATACCTATTTTATGCTATTATTAATCTTAGGTATATTTTATAAAAAATAATTTTGTAAAGGGGCACAACGCATGAATAACGCAGGCGTGACGGTTGGTTTAGATATTGGTACCACATCAATTAAAGTTGTGATTGCACAGACAACAGGCAACCAGTTTAATGTGATTGGTGCGGGTACTGCACCATCACGTGGTTTACGTAAAGGCGTAATCGTTGATATTGATGCGACGGCCAGTGCAATTCGCGAAGCCATCGATCAAGCGCAAGAAAAAGCAAATATTCAAATTAATGAGGTTGTCGCGGGTATCCCAGCTAACCAAATCGAAATGATTCATGTGGATGGTTTAGTATCCATTGCCAATCAAAATAAGCGTATTACATATGACGATGTACAACATTTGACACAACAAGCTTTGTCAAATAACTTACCAGCTGATCGTGACGTCATCGATGTGATTGTTGATGAATTTAGCGTCGATGGTTTTGATGGCATCAAAGACCCACACGAAATGATTGGTGTGCGGCTTGAAATGCGTGGCACAGCCTATATTGGACCAAGTAAAATTTTAGACAACACAAGAATTGCCATTCAAAAAGCCGGCGTTTCATTGCGTGAATTCGTGTTAGCCCCTTTGGCAATTGGGACAAGTATTCTAAATGACGGTGAACAGGACTTTGGCACAGTATTAATCGATTTGGGTGGTGGTCAAACAACAACGTCCATCATTCATGATCGGAAGCTGAAGTTTAATACAGTTGATTTAGAGGGTGGCGACAACGTTACAAAGGATATTTCAACTGTTTTGGGCACATCATATGCGAATGCTGAACGGATTAAGCGTGATTATGGGTTTGCTGACCCAACCCAAACGCGTGATGACCAAACATTTATGATTGATGTGGTTGGTGAAAGCCAGCCACAAACGATCTCTGAAAAGTATTTGTCAGAAATTATTGCAGCCCGTTTAGAACAAATTTTCACGCGTGCCTTTGAACCATTACAGGCCGTCAACGGGCTGAATATGCCGGGTGGGTTTGTCTTGACTGGTGGCAATGCCGCACTCCCTCGAATGGTTGACTTTGCGAAGACCATTCTTGGTGAGAACGTTCGCTTGTTTGTACCCGATCAAATCGGTTTGCGCCATCCTTCATATACGCGCGCCATGGCTTATGCCATGTTTGCTTCGCGTGAAAGTATGACGCAACAGGTCATCAAGCAAGTTATTATGGCCCAACACGACAACTCAGCCTACGTGCAATCTGATGCGACAATTGCAATGACGCCCCAGACTAACGTTGAGACAACCGATGCAAACGCCAAGCCATTTGATCATTACCAATATGGTCGTGAAGATGTGCAACCTCAAAAAGGGTTCTTTGGTCGTTTGATACAGTCAATCAAAAATTTATTTAGCGAAGATTAACATAGTTAAGGAGACAACTCATGGATTTTTCAATTGATGACGCCCAAGAAGCTGGCGCAATCATTAAAGTTATCGGTGTTGGTGGCGGTGGATCAAATGCTGTTAACCATATGATCGAAGAAGGTGTCAATGGCGTTGAATTTATCGTGGCCAACACGGATGTTCAAGCACTTGACAAGTCTAAGGCTGACATTAAGATTCAAATTGGCCCAAAGTTGACAGGTGGTTTGGGGGCTGGTTCAAATCCCGAACGTGGGACAAAGGCAGCCGAAGAATCAGCTGAAGACATTGCCTCAGCACTTGCCGGTGCCGACATGGTCGTGATTACAGCCGGCATGGGTGGTGGTACTGGTAACGGTGCTGCGCCCGTCGTGGCCCGCATTGCCAAGGAACAAGGGGCTTTGACAGTGGCCGTGGTGACACGCCCATTTAAGTGGGAAGGCCCTAAGCGTGGTCGTTTTGCTGCTGAAGGCTTGCAAGCCTTGTCAGAATCAGTTGATTCACTCATTGTGATTACCAACGAACGTTTGAAGGATCGTATCGACTTGCGCACGCCTTTGTCAGAAGCCTTTAAGGTGGTCGATGAAGTAGTTGCTCAAGGTGTTCGTGGTATTTCTGAATTGATTACTAACCCAGGCTTTATCAACTTAGACTTTGCTGATGTGAAGACTGTGATGCAAGATGCCGGTCCTGCCTTGATGGGTGTCGGTCAAGCAAGTGGTGAAACACGTGCCGCAGATGCGACAAAGCAAGCTATCTCATCACCGTTGCTTGAAGTGGATATGTCAGGTGCCGAAGATGTCTTGTTGAACATTACTGGTGGCTTGGATATGTCATTGTTTGAAGCACAAACGGCTTCAGAAGTGATTGCCCAAGAAGCTGGTCGTGAAGTCAACGTTATCTTTGGAACGTCAATTGACGAAAACCTTGGCGATTCAATTCGCGTGACGGTAATTGCGACTGGTTTGCAAAAGAGTGCCAGCGAAGCAGCGCCAAAGCAATCAACGCAAAAGGCAAAGCCAGCCAACCTATTTGGCACACCGTCTGCTGATGCAGCGCAAGCCGCAGCAACAAATTCTGTATTTGAAAAGCCGGTGACTGATAATGTGCAAGCGCACCCAACGCCAACACAAAATGATCCATTTGCTGATTGGAATATGAGTGGCGCTTCTAAGGATGCCTTTGCAGAAGACGAACGATTTGATGGTGTTCAAAAGCAAACATTTGATGTCTTTAATACACCAACGTCAAATCAAGCACCCGTTGATTTTTCAAATACTGAAGATGAAAACGAACAACCACCATTCTTTAAGAAACGTTAATAAAAGCGTGTTCGTTGGTACGAGAACGATTGGGCAATTCGAATCGTGAGCAGTTATTTTGACCATAATGTAGTACCAACAAACGCGGTTAAGGAGAAACCATGGCATTAGGCGAGACACTAAGACGGCTCTTCAGTAATGAAGAAGACGATGTATATGAAGAAGGTTATGGCAACACGGGTTACCAAGAAAAGCCCCAACAAGCCTACCAACAGCCTGTACAATCAAACCCACAACAAAGCACTTACTTTAAGCGTCAAGGGCCACAAACGACACAACCAATGACGACAGATCCAAACAATGCCAATAGCAAAATTGCCTTGTTTGAACCAAAAGTTTATTCTGATTCACGTGCCATTGCCTCTCAAATTTTGGGTGGCGAAGCCGTGATTGTTAATTTCACACAAATTGATGAAGCACAAGCTAAGCGTATCCTTGATTTCTTAGGTGGCGCAGTTTACGCTGTTAACGGTGAAATTGAACGTATTGGACAATCCATCTTTTTAGTAACCCCTGATACATTTGAAATTTCAGGGACATTAACTGATAATTTGGAACCCAATACGCGGTACTAAGCTATGCTTGAAATTTTAAGTTGGGTTATTCGAATTGCGCGTTACTACGAGTATGCAATTATTATTTACATCTTGATGACATGGCTGCCAGGTGCGCAACAATCTCGTGTTGGCCAGTGGCTTGCACGAATTGTTGTACCGTACTTGAACTTATTCCGTTTCATTCCGCCAATCGCTGGTGTGCTAGATCTTTCACCGATTATCGCTATTTTGGCTTTGAATTTTGCCGTCAGTGGCTTAACACATCTTGTGTTATTGTTCGTCTAATATGGCAGAAGCAACAACAGCTATTACGCAGCATTTCCGACCAGAAGAAGCGCCGTTTATTCAACTTGCGAGTGACTGGATTCGGCAAAGTGAAGATGAATATCGTACAATTCTCACACCATTTTTAAACCCAAGAGAACAGTACATTCTGACAACGCTGGTTAACCGAGCTGATGATTTAACCAGCCATTTTGATGGTGGTGTGCTGGGCGCTGAAAGCCAACGGGCAATCATCGCGCCAGCAGTTTATGAGATTGATCAGACAGCGTTTGAATTAGCGGTATTGGAAATCAATTATCCAACAAAGTTTACTGAATTACATCACGCAGCCATTTTGGGGGCGTTGATGCATGCCGGCATTAAACGAACAGTCGTGGGTGATATTCTTGGGCAGGACCAACGGTGGCAAATCATTGTCGACAGTAAAATGCTGACCTACATTCAGCAAACTGTGACGATGATTGGTCGGGCGAAAATAACTTGGACGGTGTTACCGTTGACGCAGGCGATCACGGCACAGGATGATTGGGAAGAAACCTTTACGTTACTGCCATCGTTACGGTTAGATGCGGTTATTGCAGCAACATTTGATATCCCAAGAAGCTTAGCGAAAACCTTGATCACGCAACAACAAGTGCGTTTGAATTGGGTCACGCAGGCTAAACCTGATCACACTGTTGAAATTGGCGATCTGATTTCTGTTCGCAAATACGGTCGAGTAAAGCTGGCTATCCTGGATGGCTACAGTAAAAAAGATAAAATTAAAGCACTTTTTCATATTATTCATCGATAACATGGCAAAGCGTTTTGTTTAAAAGGAGACGATGATGGGATTAACACCAGATGAAATTTTAAATCATGAATTTACTAAAAAGGGCGCACGTGCGTATGTTGCCTCTGAAGTTGATGCCTTTTTGGATCAAATCAACAGTGATTACGAAGCACTCATTGCAGATCGTGACCGCTTAGTTCATGAAAATGCACAATTACAAGTTCGCGTGGATGAATTAGAAGCTAAGCGCGAACAAGTTAACCAATCAATTTTTGTTGCCCAAGAGGCCGCTGATCGCTTAAAGCAAGATGCTGATGCTGAAGTTAAAAAGCAGTTGATGCATGCACAAGAATCTGCGACAAAGATTATTAGCGATGCACGGACAAAGGCTGCAGCAGAAGCGACATATCTTGCAGAAGAAAATGCTGCTTTGGTTGCTGAACAAAACCTATTGCGTGCCGAAGTGGAAAGTTTCAAAGATTCCTTCTTGAAATTATTGGCACAACAGCGTACACTATTAGAAAATGGTGATTTAGCGGAAGCTGTTCATCGTTTACCAATGGGTGAAGCGACAGCTCACCGCATTGGGCAAGTGGCTGTTGAATCAACATCAGTTGATGATGTCGTTGAAGAAGAAGTGATTGCTGAAGCAGTGGTCGCTGAATCTGAACAAGGACCAGTTGTCGTGTTTCCCGAAGCGGAAACGCCAAATCATAATTAATAAAAAGCGTAACACAGAAAGATTGGTTAACATACGTCAAGCGAGTCATGGTGGTTGGAGATGACCGTCCCTGTAACCTTTCAGATCAGTTATTGAGTTTGTTGGACTGAACGAGTAGTAAGTTCAAACGGTGCAGATCGTTAACACTGACTTGAGGGGTGTTTTATGCACTCGAATCTGGGTGGTACCACGCGAAAGCGTCCCTAGGCATTTGCCTAGGGACGCTTTTTTATGGCTTATCATTTGAAAAAATCAAATAGGAGACAATTGATGAAATATAAAGACACATTAAACTTAGGAAAAACTGATTTTCCAATGCGTGGGTCATTGCCCAAGACAGAACCAGTACGCCAACAAAAGTGGTATGATGAAAATCTGTACCAAAAGCGTTTGGCACAAAATGAAACCAAGCCACATTTTAATTTACATGATGGCCCACCATATGCCAACGGGAACATTCACCTTGGTCACGCTTTGAATAAAATTTCAAAAGATATTATTGTCCGTTATAAGAATATGGCCGGCTTTTATGCCCCATATGTACCTGGTTGGGATACGCATGGCTTGCCAATCGAACAACAATTGACCAAGGCCGGCCATGATCGTAAGTCAATGCCAAAGGCCGCTTGGCGTGATTTGGCCAAGGCCTTTGCCTTAGAGCAAGTTGATAAGCAACGCCAAGACTTTAAGCGCTTGGGCATTATGGCCGACTGGGAAAACCCTTATATTACGCTACAACCAGAGTTTGAAGCCGCGCAAGTTCGTGTCTTTGGTGAAATGGCGGGTAAGGGCTACATCTTTAAGGGCTCAAAGCCGGTTTATTGGTCATGGTCATCTGAATCAGCATTGGCTGAAGCGGAAATTGAATATCATGATATTGATTCAACGTCACTTTACTATGCCAACCGCGTGAAAGATGGCAAGGGCATCCTTGATTCAGATACATACTTAGTGGTTTGGACGACAACACCATTTACGGTGACAGCTTCACGTGGGATTACACTTGGCCCTGACATGGATTATGTTGTGGTACAACCTGAAGGGGAAACGCGTAAATTTGTCGTTGCAGCCGGTCGTTTAGAAGCCATTGCGCCTAAGTTTGGCTGGGACAAGTATGAAGTACTTGCTACTTACAAGGGCCGTGAATTAGACCGTATCACAGCTTATCACCCATGGGATGAAGACGTTGAAGAACTCGTGATGAATGGGGATCACGTGACGCTCGATTCTGGTACTGGATTAGTTCATACAGCACCTGGATTTGGTGAAGATGACTTTAACGTTGGAAAAGCATATGGTCTTGAAGTTGCGGTGACAGTTGACGAAAAGGGCTACATGACTAAGAATGCTGGTGCAGACTTTGAAGGTAAGTTCTATGATGACGTCGTTGGTCTTGTGATTAACAAATTATCTGAAGCTAATCTTTTCTTGGCCAAAGAAAAGATTACCCATTCTTATCCATTTGACTGGCGGACAAAGAAGCCAATCATTTGGCGTGCCGTGCCACAATGGTTTGCCTCAGTTGAAAAGTTCCGTCAAAATATCTTAGATGAATTAGACAACGTGAATTTCTATCCTGAATGGGGTAAGAAGCGTTTGTACAACATGATTCGTGACCGTGGTGACTGGGTCATCTCACGTCAACGTGTTTGGGGTGTGCCATTGCCGATTTTCTATGCGGAAGATCAAACACCAATTCTTGATCAAGCGGTAATCAATCATGTCGCTGATTTGTTTGAAAAGCATGGTTCAAACTATTGGTTTGAACATGAAGCTAAAGACTTATTGCCTGAAGGCTATACCAACGAACATTCACCAAATGGTATCTTCACTAAGGAAGAAGACATTATGGATGTGTGGTTTGATTCTGGTTCGTCTTGGGCAGGGGTCATGGACACACGCGAACATCTCGATTACCCAGCAGATTTGTATTTGGAAGGGTCTGACCAATACCGTGGTTGGTTCAACTCATCATTGATTACGTCAGTGGCGGCAACTGGTCATGCACCATATAAAAATGTGTTGTCACAAGGCTTTACACTCGATGGCAAGGGCAACAAGATGTCAAAGTCATTAGGAAACACGATTTCACCGCTTGATGTGGCGGATCAAATGGGGATTGAAATTCTCCGTTTGTGGACAATTTCTGTGGATACCTCACAAGATATGCCAGTGTCAAACGAGATTTTGAAGCAAGTATCTGAAAGCTATCGTAAGTTACGGAATACGTTGCGTTTCTTGATGGCTAACACTTCTGACTTTAACTATGCAACAGATGCAGTACCATTTGCTGATCGTGCTGGCCACGATCAATACTTCTCAGTCTTGTTAAATAACTTTGTCAAGGATATCCGTGGCTATTACGACAACTATCAATTCAACGACATCTTTAAGCGGATGATTAATTTTGTTAACGTTGACTTGTCAGCGTTCTACTTGGACATTGCCAAGGACGTTGTCTATGTTGAAGCGCCAACGGGTCATGCGCGTCGCTCAATGCAAACAGTCTTCTACGAAACATTGTTGGCACTGACGAAGTTGATGTTGCCAATTTTGCCACATACAGCTGAAGAAGTATGGGAATACCTACCAAACGAAACAGCAGCATTTGCTTACTTATCAGAAATGCCAGAAGTGCAAGATCTTGGAGATACCAGTGACCTATTGGCCAACTGGGCTGCCTTTATGACCATGCGTGATGCAGCCAATAAGGCATTAGAAGAAGCACGATCAGCTGAATTGATTGGTAAGAACGCAGAGGCAGCGTTGACGTTGTATTTGACCGCTGAACAGGCCCAAATGTTGGCTGATCTTAACGCCGATGTGCGACTTTTGTTGATGGTATCACAGTTGCATATCGAAGACGAAGCGCAAGCCGGCGATGCCAAGTCTTATGATGGTGTTCGAATTAAGGTCACCCACGCGGCCGGTGGCGTGTCACCACGTGATCGTATGTATCACGAAGATTTGGGTGCTGATCCAGCTTTCCCAGAATTATCAAAGCACGAAGCAGAAATTATTCGTGAATTCTATCCGGAAGCATTAACTGAAGGTTTTGAATAAATAGGTTAAAAAGTTACGATGTTGCATCGTAACTTTTTTATTACAATCAACTATGTTAACGCTTACATTTCATTTCAAATCGCGTTATACTAGATTTAAAATGATAAGATTTAGTATGAAGGAGATAGACATCACATGGCCATGGACAACAAGAAGATGATGCTGGTTTGTGATCAGACACCAACGGTTACCCGATTGGTGTCGGCAATAAAAAAAGCGGCCACGGCACAAGAAAAAAGCTATACAATTATTGTGACATCTCAGTCCCATGTTGACGAGCAATTGCGTGCGGTGCAGCCAGATATTGTTTTACTGACACCTGAATTAGCTTATCTTAAGACGGAAATGCAACGTCAAACTGATGAGTTTGGGGTGTTATTAGCAGTGATTAATTTAAGTGATTATACGCAAATGGCTGGTGCCAATATCTTGTTAACAGCAGAACAATTGCTGGTCACTTAGCCGGGCATGTGGGACGTCGTGTCTAAACATTGTGTTCAACATATAACATGAGATACAATAGATTTATCATATAGGAGGGCAGTTAAACAGGCGATGTTTTAACTGATAAATTATGACAAATCAAAAAACGAGATACTATATTATGACAACTTTGTTTGTGGCAATTGTATTTGTCCAAACACTGGTGCCCTGGTTAGGCACGATGCCATTGGGGGCTTTTGTTATCGGCGCTAGTGCGACGATTGTTCAGTTTACAGTGGCGCTTGCAGGGATTATTTTAGGACCCAAATATGGGGCGATTGTTGGCTTCTTTTGGGGAATGAGTTCGTTTTTCAATGCGTTAACGCATCCGGGGACAATTGGTTCGTTAATGTTTCAAAACCCACTGACGGCTTTGTTACCACGTATTTTGGTCGGGTTGATCATCGGCTGGTTATTTAACCGATTCTTACGGCAACGTCCCGTTGCAGTGCGTACGCTTGGTTTGGGATTGTTAGGTATTTTAGCAGCTTTGATCAATACGGTTGGTGTGGTGTTACTAACCGCAATTGGCTTCACTGTGATGCAGACGAACTTCACTGGCATTCCAAACCACAATTTGCTGGGCTGGTTAATTAGCATCGTATCATTTAATGCGATTTTTGAGATCATTGTGGGCTGCATTCTCGTGATGGTGATTGGTAACGTGATTGTGCCAATTGCTGCGCGTGCAGGCCTAACTGGTGGGACAAAATAAAAAGCTGTGGCTCGTATTAGCCACAGCTTTTTTCATGCACTAACCCAGACTCGAACTGGGAGCAAAGACTTAGGAGGTCCCCGTTTTATCCCGTTAAACTATTAGTGCGAACTATCATATTATACCGTAATTTTACCGAAAAACAAAATGACACACGTGCAAAAGTGGCCTGATAAACGTTTAAATGATAGGTTGACAATGTTTTGTGAGTGTGTTTTAATGTAATTATTAAATATAGAAGAGAAATATCACATGACCTTATCAGCACAAACAAACACACAAATTATTATCAGCATTATCATTATCTCGTGATAGGTGCTGACAATTTGTGGTGCCTATCAATGTAAGATTGATAGGCAGCTGATGACCGTTACGGGCACGCTGCAATTTTATTGCAGCGTGCCTTTTTGTTTTATTTCAGTGGAGGGAAAAAGATGACATTAACTGACGAACAAGCGGCCCTTGCGCAGCAACTATTTGAGGCTTATCAGCAGCACACGCCGTTGGATCAAGCAGATTTTGTGGATACGGTGTCTGATTTTGAGACAGCTTATCAAGTACAAGATGCCGTTATGGCACAAAAAGATGTGCCAACAGCTGGCTATAAAGTGTCGCTCACGTCACCAGAGACGAAGGCGATGTTTGCAGCCGATGCGCCATTGTATGGGGCACAAGTGGCGGATAAATTTTTACCATCTGGTACTGACTTACAGTTAACCGATTTTAATGAACCCTTGGTTGAAGTCGAGTTACTCTTTACGGCGAAAGTGGCTTTAACACCTGATATGTCTGTCGAAACCTTATTGAAAAATACCTGGGTTGCGCCAGCTTTAGAAGTACCAGACGCCCGTTTTAAAGATTGGTTTCCGACCTTAAATAAGTACCTTGTTTTGAGTGATTGTGCAGTAGGTGGCGCAGTAGTTGCCGGTGACAATCGCGATGGCGCTACCTTAGCGGTTGCCGAATTGGCTGATGTGCAAGCCACACTAACCCATAATGACACGATGGTTGCGCAAGGGACAGGGGCAGCGGTGTTAGACAATCCCGTGTTAGCATTGCACTGGTTAGTGGGCAAATTAGCGGCACAAGGAAAAGACTTCCCAGCAGGTACAAAGGCGTCAACGGGGACATTCTTATTGCCACCACAACTCACCGCTGGTCAATGGCGTGCCACTTTTACCGATGGCTTTGGTGAAGTAGTCGTCAACGTGAAAGGAAAGTAAGCGACATGACAAATAAAAAACTCACTTGGCAACAACTAGTTTTGATTGCTTCATTAATCTTCGGGATGTTCTTTGGCGCTGGCAATTTGATTTTTCCAGTCCAATTAGGCCAGCTCGCTGGTGGTAATTGGCTACCAGCAACACTTGGTTTCTTAGTGACAGGGACGGTGGTGCCGTTTCTCGCTATGCTCGCTGTCAGTGTCACCCACGGTCGGAGTGTTTATGATGTTGCCAAGCCGGTTGGTCATTGGTTTGGCTTGGCGTTTCTGGTTGCCATTCATTTGACGATTGGGCCATTTTTCGGCACACCCCGTACAGCCGCAACCGCCTTTTCAATGGGGGTTGCCCCATTTTTGGCACCAAAAGATCAAGGGCTCGGTATGCTGTTATTTTCAGGCGTCTTTTTCGGGTTAGCTTACTATTTAACGGTCAAACAATCTGGTTTGATGAAGTGGGTCGGGAAATATTTAAATCCACTGTTTCTCGCATTGTTGCTCGTCGTCTTGTTGTTGGCGCTCGTGATGCCAATGGGAAGTACGCATCAAGCGGTGAGTGCAACGTATCAAGCCCATGCTGGTTTTCAAGGTATTTTAGATGGTTATAATACCATGGATGGCATTGCTTTGTTAGCCTTAGCTGTTTCAGTGGTCTATGCCGTGAAAGCGTTAGGATTCCGTGATGCGCAAGTCTCACAAGTTTTGGCAAAAGCCGGCTTACTCAGTATTGTGGCGGAAGCGGTGTTATATGCCGCATTGGTATTGCTTGGGGTGACGAGTTTAGGACAATTTAAGGCCGCTGCTAACGGTGGCGACGCTTTTGCCCAAATCGTTGCACATTATGCTGGTAATTTTGGGACGGCTTTGACAGGCGTCGTGGTGACATTAGCTGTCTTTACCACGGCGATGGGCTTATTTGTCTCATTTGCCCAAGATATGCATTTGGTATTTCCCAAAGTGAGTTATTTATGGTTTTTGCGGGTCATCGCCTTTGGGTCATTTGTCACAGCAAATGCGGGCTTGACGAACATTGTGGCTTGGTCAGTCCCTGTCTTAATGTTTTTATATCCAATTTCACTGGTGTTAATTATGCTATCGCTGACGGCAAAATATTTCAATTACGCACCGGTTGTCTATCGCAGTGTGGTGGGCTTTGTTGTCTTGCCAGCGCTACTAGATGCTTTGGCTAGTTCACCCTTTATGTCCGGTAAATTGGCGCAACAAGTTGTGAATACTTACCATCAATTAATCCCATTTTCAGCCTTGGGATTTGGCTGGTTGGTTCCAGCTGCGGTTGGGGCGTTTGTTGGTCTTGGTGCTTATAGTTTGGCCCAAATGACGCAAAAATCCAGCGTGACAGTAAAAGTTGATGAGTCGTTTTAACCTTTAGAAAATCCCCATATTGGGGCTTTTTTGTTATAATAGACACAGTAACTAATTGGAAGGAACGCGTGGTAGGTTTATTTTACCCGCGAAATTGATTATCATGGGAAAATTTGTTGAGATGGATCATCCCTTGATCCAACATAAGCTAACAATGATTCGTCAAAAGAATGTGGGCACAAAAGATTTTCGTGCACTGGTTGACGAAATTGCAATGCTCATGACTTATGAAGCAAGTCGTGATTTACAATTAGAAGATGTGGTGATTGAAACACCCGTGGCAACGACAACGAAGAAGCAATTAGCCGGTAAGAAATTGGCGGTTGTGCCAATCCTGCGTGCTGGTTTGGGCATGGTTGATGGCATTGTACAACTCATTCCAGCTGCAAAAATTGGTCATATTGGGATGTATCGTGATGAAGAAACTTTGGAGCCAGTGGAGTATTTCATCAAGTTACCAGAAGATATTGACCAACGTGATGTCTTGCTTGTTGATCCAATGTTAGCAACAGGTGGTTCGGCCAAGGATGCGATTTCTGCTTTAAAGAAGCGCGGGGCCAAAAACATCAAGTTGATTACGTTAGTTTCAGCACCAGAAGGGGTGAAAGCCGTGCAAGACGCACATCCAGACGTGGATATTTATACTGGCTCACTGGATGATGGCTTAAATGAAAATGGTTATATTGTACCAGGTCTCGGGGATGCCGGCGATCGTTTGTTTGGGACAATGTAATTTTGAAAGACTTGCGTGCAAGTCTTTTTTATTAAAATAAAATTAATTAAATTAAAAGTGTTGACATTATCTTTTAAGTTGTGTATAGTAATACTCATCAAGAAACAAGCAAGTAATTGCTCAAAAGGGAGAACGCTCATGACACAAACATTTAATCAGCAAGTTAACCACACACTCCTCCTCAACCTCCTTCTCATCTGAGTCTAGTAGGTTGTTATTTGAGCAAATCAGCTACTAGACTTTTGCAAAGTGTAGTGGCTGGTTAGGAAAAAATACGTGTAAACGTCCTAACGAGCAATCGTTGGGGCGTTTTCTTGTTCCCGATGATTGCACGGCTCAATTGAAGTGTAAATGAAAGGGAATTAAGATTATGGCACAAAATGCAATGACAGCAGCAAGTCCAGTGGACACAGAACATATCCAAGAAAAAGCGGTTGAAGCCAAGGCGTCAATGCGCGAACTCGTTTATAATACGTCAGCAGCAGTATCCAATGCGATTTTGGTCACATTGGGGATGGGGTTATTGTTACAAACCATTGCGGGATTTATTAATTGGGCGCCAATGGTGCAAATGGGTGCGATCACAAAAATTATGTTGCCAGCCGCCTTTGGGGCTGCGGTGGCGTCACAAATGAAAACCAATACAATGGTGATGTTTAGTGCCATGGCTGCTTCAACTGTTGGGGCTAATGCGGTGTTCTTTAGCTCATCTGCCGTGCAAGGGGTAACAGCTACTGGTTATGCTGGCTCACAAGCGGCTGGTTCGGCAATCATTACGACCGGCCAACCAATTTCTGCCGTGCTTGCCGCGGTGATTGCAGTTGTCTTTGGTAAATGGTTGAGTGGCAAGACGCCGTTAGATATGGTCATTGTACCAGCGGCTACTACAATTGTGGGCACGGTGAGTGGTTACTATTTGGCCATGATTACCACACCGGCGTTGGTAGCAGTTGGGCAATTCATTGCGGCAAGTGTTGCGATTAGTCCAATTATCGGGACAGCAGTTGTGGCAATGGTTTTTGGGGCCTTGACGATGACGCCCGCATCCGCTGCGGCTTTGGCTGTAGCGATTGGGGCTACTGGGGTGACCTCTCCAGAAGCCGCCGGTGCCATTTTGATTGGGACAACTGCAGTATTCGTTGGATTCCCAGCAATGTCATTTCATGAAAATAAGATTGGGGCCACAATTGCTCAAGGTATCGTGACACCAAAAATTCAGTTTCCAAACTTAACTGAAAATCCAGCCTTGATTATCCCACCGATGGTAGGGGCAGCGATTGCAGCGCCGATTGCAACGATGGTCTTTCATGTAACAGCACCGTTTGCGATGGCGGGTATTGGTTTTAACTCATTTATCGTCCCATTGGCTTTGGCCGGTTCGAACCCAATCGCGTTTGCAGCTTATATGATCATCGGCGTTGCCATTCCTATGGTGGTATCCTTTGTTGGCTACCGTTTGATGCGCAAGATGGGCTGGGCAAAACCAAACCAATTGCATTTGGAAATGATCTAAGCCATCGCGCTAAGGGGAAAAGTAATGAAAAAAATAATCGTAATCGTTATCGCATTTGTCGTGGTTATTGGGGCTGTCATCGGCATTGGCATGACGAAAAAATCAGCCAATGCGTCGCGTTCGGTGATCAAAATTGGTGGTGTGTTTGACACCTCTGGTGATGCATCAGCTTATGGTGAGGCGGAACAAAAAGGGGCAAACTTTGCTGTGAAGCGGATTAACGCTGCTGGTGGAATTAAAGTGAATGGCAAAACTTATACTGTTGAAATGATTAATAAAGACAGTAAGTCAGACAATACGGAAGCCGCAGCGGTCACAACGCGTTTAATCAACAATGATAAAGTGAATGCCATTGTTGGACCAGTCACAACAGCGGCTACGCAAGCAGCCATACCAGCTGCCACTAAAGGGCAAACCCCAATGATGTCACCAACTGCTGGGGCAGATAGCATTACAGTGCAAAAAGGTGGTAAAGTACAACCTTATGTCTTCCGGGCGCAATTTAAAAATTCTTATTTGGGTACCAAAATGGCACAATTTGCTGACGATCAAGTGAAAGCAAAAAATGTTGTTATTTTCCAAGATAATGCATCAGATTACGGGACGGGCATTACGGCAGCTTTCAAAAAAGCCTACAAGGGTCATGTGGTAGACACGCTATCTTACCAAGCTGGTGATAAAGATTTCCAAGCCATGTTGACTAAAATTAAAGATCAGAAGTTTGATGCCATTGTGATTAATGGCTATTACACAGAAGCTGGTGCTATTTTGAAACAAGCACGTGACATGGGCATTAACGTACCAGTGATTGGCCCTGACGGTTTGGGTGATCCAAAGTTGGCAGAAATTGCTGGTAACCAAAATACGTCAAACGTCTATTATGCGGCGCATTTTTCAACGCAGGCACCAGCTACAGATGTCGCAACACCATTTGTGACAGCTTACAAGAAGGCATATGGCGAAGTACCGTCACAATTTACAGCATTGGCTTATGATGCCGTTTACATGATTAAGCAAGCGATTGAGGATGAAAAGTCGATTGATCGCGCAAAAATTACCACAGGCTTAGCGCATATCAAAAACTTTGATGGTGTGACGGGGAAGATGACGATGGATGCGTTCCATAACCCCCAAAAGTCAATTGTCATGGTCGGTGTGACCGATGGTAAAGATACAACTGCAATGGTTGTGAAATAAGGGGCTGAACTGTGGCAAGTATTTTACAACAGTTGCTAAACGGTGTGATATTGGGCAGTGTTTATGCTTTATTAGCTTTGGGTTACACCATGGTCTATGGCATTATCAAGTTAATTAATTTTGCACACGGCGATGTGTATATGTTGGGGGCTTACTTTGGTTATTTTTTCATCAAAATTTGGCATCTGAATTTCTTTGTGGCCCTCATTCTATCGATGATTGTGAGCGCTGGTGTTGGGGTGTTAATTGAATTAATCGCCTATCGACCATTACGGCATTCACCACGTATTGCCGTCTTGATCTCAGCTTTAGGTGTCTCGTTTTTACTCGAAAATGGGATGAGTTATGCCGTTGGTTCGGATAAGCGCGCTTTTCCACAAGCGATTGCCACCGTACAATATCATGTTGGGCAATTGCAAATTTCTAATATTCAACTACTGATTATTGGTACGGCAGTGATATTGATGTTAGCGTTGACACTGATTGTCCAAAAAACAAAAATGGGGCGCGCTATGCGTGCCGTGTCGGCTGATCAAGAAGCTGCGGTGTTGATGGGAATTAATGTTAATCGCACCATCTCGTTTACTTTCGCCATTGGATCAGCTTTAGCGGCTGCGGGTGGGGTACTGATCGGCCTTTATTACAACAATATTGACCCGTTGATGGGCATGACGCCAGGGATTAAAGCGTTTGTGGCTGCTGTTCTTGGGGGCATTGGGATTATTCCAGGTGCCGCATTAGGTGGTTGGCTCATTGGTATTTTAGAAACCTTAACGCAAGCTGTTGGCTTATCTGATTACAAAGATGCTGTGGTATATGGCATTTTAATTCTGATTTTACTCTGGAAACCGACTGGTATTTTGGGTAATCAGGGGCGAGAAAAGGTGTAGACAATGGACCGAACACATTTGAAGTATACATTGAGTTGGGCAGGCTTGGTTGGCATGGTTTTTGTCCTAATTGAGGTGATGACCATTGTTGGGGTGATTGGCCAGTATGGGTTGACCACTTTGGTCTTAATCGGCATTAACGTGATTGCGGCAGTGGGCTTGAATTTAGTGATTGGCATGTCGGGGCAATTTTCGTTAGGCCATGCTGGTTTTATGGCCGTGGGCGCTTATGCCACGGCGTTGATTGCCAGTGCGGTGCCCAATATTTTAGGTTTTGGCCTGAGTTTGATCATTGGGATGGGCATTAGTGGTGTCATCGCGTTGCTTGTTGGTATCCCCACTTTACGACTACGGGGTGATTATCTGGCGATTGCCACACTTGGTGTCGCTGAAATTATTCGAATCGTGATTATTAACTTGAAAATAACGCGTGGGCCGGCTGGTATTTTTGGTATTCCTAATTTTGTCAATTGGCAGGTGGTCTTTGGCTTAAGCGTTGTCGTCATCGTCTTAGTTGTGAACTTTGTTCGAAGTACGACTGGACAAGCTATCATTGCCGTGCGTGATAATGAAATTGCTGCCGCCTCACTTGGGATCAATACGACCAAGTATAAAGTGATTGCCTTTGTGATTGGGGCGATGTTGGCTGCCTTGGCGGGTGGTCTTCGTGCCAGTTTTATTCAATCGGTTTCCCCACAAGATTATACCTTTATGCAAACCATCACCATTTTGATTATTGTGGTGTTAGGCGGGATTGGCTCGATGAGTGGCACAGTTGTCACAGCGGTTATTTTAGGAGTGTTGGACGTTGTCTTACAAAATTTTGGACCGCTCCGTATGGTCATTTACGCTGTTGTCTTAATTGTCGTCATGATTTTCCGACCAAAGGGATTGCTGGGAACAGCTGAATTGTCGTTAAAAACGTTATTGTTTGATACAGGGGGCGAGCATGACAACCATTCTAAAAACGCATGATTTAAGTATTGAATTTGGTGGTGTGACGGCCGTCAATCAGGTCAATATTGAAGCGCATGATAATGAATTGATTGGGTTAATTGGCCCAAACGGTGCAGGTAAAACCACGCTGTTCAATCTCTTAACTGGTGTGTATCAACCGACTACCGGAACCGTGACGATGTTTGATGGCCAGCAATTAGCAAACTTAAATGACTTGGCGCCACATCATCGCGCCCAACGCGGGATGGCGCGAACTTTCCAAAATATTCGGTTGTTTACCAGCCGGACCGTCTTGGAAAACGTATTGATTGCGATGACCACAACAAGTCAGGCCCAAATACTTGGGGCGTTGTTGCGAACGCCTAAGTTTTATCAAACAGAAGCTCATAAAAAACAACGCGCAATGACACTACTGGCAATGTTTGATATGACTGCTGTCGCTGATGAACTGGCGGGTAATTTACCTTATGGGCAACAGCGTCGTCTGGAAATCGTTCGCGCGTTGGCGACTGAACCTAAAATTTTATTTTTAGATGAACCGACTGCGGGGATGAATCCACAAGAAACACAGGATTTGACGCACTTAATTCAGCAGGTCCAGACGCAGTTTAACATGACAATTATTTTGATTGAACACGATATGAATCTGGTAATGGCGATTAGTCAACGTATTTACGTGTTAGAGTACGGTAAAGTCTTAGCAAGTGGGACGCCAAGTGAGATCCAACAGCATCCGGCCGTGATTAAGGCTTATCTAGGAGAGGACGTGTCATGACCGAACAAATCTTGCAAGTCACCAATCTGAGTATTCATTATGGGCCTATTAAAGCCGTGCAACAGGTTAATTTTGTCGTGAACCGTGGCGAAATTGTGACGTTGATTGGCGCTAATGGTGCGGGTAAAAGTACGATTCTGCGTGGTATTTCTGGCTTAGAAAAACCAGTGGCTGGTCAGATGTTATTTAATAGCCAAGACTTAAAGGGGCTGTCTTCTGAAACCCGTGTGCGACAGGGCATTGTGCAGGTCCCGGAAGGGCGTCATGTTTTCCCTGGGATGAGTGTGTTGGAGAATTTACGCTTAGGCGCTTATACCGTGCATAACAAACAACAGCTAACGGCAACGTTGGCGCATGTTTTTACCCTGTTTCCAATTTTAGCTGAGCGAAAAAACCAAGATGCAGCGACCTTATCTGGCGGTGAACAGCAAATGTTAGCGATTGGGCGAGCTTTAATGGCGCAACCAAAAATTATCTTGTTGGATGAGCCCTCAATGGGGTTAGCGCCACTTTATATCCAAAAAATATTTGCGATTATCCAACAGATTCGCCAAACCGGTGTCACGGTGTTGGTGATTGAACAAAATGCCCACCAAGCCCTTAAAATAGCCGATCGGGGTTATGTATTGGAAAGTGGCCAAGTTATGGCCACTGGGACTGGTACAGAATTACTCGCATCAAGTGACGTTAGAGCAGCTTACCTAGGCGGTTAAACTGGGTGGATAAGCATAAAAAAGCAATCTCAATGAGCTTGAGATTGCTTTTTAACATTTATTTATGCATGTAAGTCAATTTATAGTGTGTATTTTGATCAGGTAACCATTTAAATTTGAACAGCGTATGGGATTTCGTGCCCCAAATGTCGAGTAGGGCGGCAATTGCAATCAAGACCGGTGTTTGGGAGTCAAACGTGATGTTGAGTTGGTTATAAATGCCGTCGGGACGCATTTCGGTTTTGACACTGAGCAATTTTTTGGTATTGTGGGTAATGAGGTAACGGCCAACCATAAAGTTACCGGAGATGAGCCAGCCAAGCTGTCGGACATAGACAATATCGCCTAAATGACCGAAGGTTAGACTAATTGAACCGACGGTATGACCACGATATTTGAGAATGAAGCGTGGTAAAATGCCATACGACGTTTGCTCAATGCGCACTAAAACATTACCGCACATGTCTTGCACTTGTAGTTCGTCGTGTTTTTTACCAGACTGTCCGGACACTAAATAACAGGCTTGAAAATGCTCATTAAAGACGATATTCACGCCGTCTGCAATGCTATACCGTTGTCGAAGATAGTACCTTAACATGATTACCTCTTTGACCTTATTTTAACACGAAAGAAGCGTAAAAATGCCACTTGCTAACACATCATGGGCGCCATACATTAAAGCAACATTACCGCCAGAACAGATTACAGCGATACAACAATTTTTAGACACGGCGTACCAAACCCAGACCGTTTATCCACCAAGAGACAAGGTGTTTGCTGCATTAATGACAACATCTTTGCCACAAACAAAAGTAGTGATTATGGGACAAGATCCGTATCATGAAGTAGGGCAAGCGCAGGGGTTGAGTTTTTCAGTGCCCGATACTATCCCAGCACCGCCATCATTACGTAATATTTTAAAGGAATTAGCCACGGATATTGGGCCACGCCAATCTCATGATCTGACATCTTGGGCGCAACAAGGGGTGCTACTGCTCAATGCGGTGTTGACAGTACCGGCAGGTCAGGCAAATGGCCATGCGGGTCAGGTGTGGGAGCCACTGACAGATGCCATTATGACGACGGCATCAGCAGATGCATCGCCCAAGGTATTTATTTTGTGGGGAAAATATGCCCAATCTAAACGCCGCTTAATTGACGAATCAAAACACCTCGTGCTAACGTCTGCGCATCCCAGTCCGTTATCGGCTTATCGTGGTTTTTTTGGTAGTCGGCCATTTTCGCAAGCCAACGCCTTTTTAGCAGCGCAAAACCGAGAAACAATTGATTGGTTAAAATGAGTGAAAAAAATCACAAATTCGCAGACAAACATGGATTATTCTGTTACAATTAATTTGTAAATGAAATTAAAACAGTAATGTTAGTGACGTTGGAGGAACGATCGTGGTTGAATTATTCGAACAATTAAAAGGTAAGATTAACGGTCAAAATAAAACAATTGTTTTCCCTGAAGGGGAAGACGTCCGTATTCAAGGTGCCGCTGCGCGATTAGCAGCGGAAGGCTTGATCAAGCCAATTTTGTTAGGGGATGAACGTGTCATTGCGACAACTGCTTCAGAAAATAACTTTGATTTATCAGGTGTCGAAATCATTGATCCATTGCAATATGATGCTGACGCATTGGCAGAATTAAATGCCGCTTTGGTTGCACGTCGTAAGGGTAAGACTGATGCTGATACAGCTGCCAAGTGGTTACGTGACGTGAACTATTTTGGGACAATGTTAGTTTACACAGGTAAGGCAGATGGTATGGTGTCTGGTGCGACGCATCCAACTGGTGATACTGTACGACCAGCATTGCAAATTATTAAAACAGCACCAGGATCATCACGTATTTCTGGCGCATTCATCATGCAAAAGAGTGATGAACGTTATGTCTTCTCTGATGCTGCTATCAATATTGATGTTGATGCAGAAACGATGGCAGAAATTGCGGTGCAATCTGCGCAAACTGCTAAGGTCTTTGACATTGAGCCTAAGGTGGCGATGTTATCATTTTCAACAAAGGGTTCAGCCAAGTCACCAATGGTAGATAAGGTTGTTGAAGCCACGAAGTTAGCCAAGGAAATGGCGCCAGAATTAGCAGACCAAATTGATGGTGAATTGCAATTCGATGCAGCGTTTGTCCCATCAGTTGGCGCGGCAAAGGCACCTGATTCTCAAGTCGCAGGTCAAGCGAATACCTTTATTTTCCCAAGCTTAGAAGCTGGTAATATTGGTTATAAGATTGCCCAACGTTTGGGTGGGTTCGAAGCAATCGGCCCAATCTTACAAGGTTTGGATAAGCCAGTGTCAGATTTGTCACGTGGTGCCAACGAAGAAGATGTTTATAAGGTGGCCATCATTACAGCTGCACAAGCGATGGCACAATAATTTAGTAAATTAAAAACAGGCTGTTTAGCAAGAAAGTTTTGCTAAACAGCCTGTTTTTAATTGGTTTGAATTTTTGCAGCTCGG
Source organism: Leuconostoc lactis (assembly GCF_007954625.1). Taxonomy (NCBI): domain Bacteria; kingdom Bacillati; phylum Bacillota; class Bacilli; order Lactobacillales; family Lactobacillaceae; genus Leuconostoc; species Leuconostoc lactis. The sequence continues at coordinate 1,072,978 of NZ_CP042420.1, forward strand.
CGATTGTTGACGATTGTTATCGTGACATTTTCAGCATCAGCCAGTGCATCGAGTAATTGGTCTGCCGCGGCATCACTGAAATCTAAGTGCCAATCACCCATACGTAGGATATAACGATCGGCCATGTCGTAGAATTTTAAAGTCGCCGTGTGAGCCTTATGTTGGCTCATCAAAGTAATGAGATCAGTTAGTGTCGTTATCGGTTTCAATGTCGGTATCCATTCGTGTGTTTTAAAGTATCTAACAAATTAGGATCAGACGACTGCTACCATATGTCATGCCGTAACAAATAAAGCGCACGTCAAATATTGTTGGTCAGTTTTTGACATGTCAAAGGCAGGCATCACTGGTGGTTGGTCTTTATCGTGTTAGGTTTGAGAGGATGATAAAAATACCATAACCCAGTAAACCTACGAGATATAACCAACCAATCAGCTGCCACCATTTCATATGGTGTTGTGGATGATGTCGTCGCATATCGGTCTCCCTAAACGTTACCCTTAATATAACGTGTGAACATGACGCTTTTATGACAAAATGGCCGTGTTAAGAAAACGCTAGTTATTTTTATAAATTCTTACAAAAAGAGCCTTTGCCAAGGCAAAGGCTCTCGAAGCTATTATTTAGAATGTGGTTTTTGCTTTGAACGCTTGAAGAGGAGATACCCGACAGCAGCTAAGAGCACGAAAATCATGATTGCCATAGCGATCATACCAATGATGATCCAATTGATTGGCTTTTTCACAGTGTTATGTTTTGCTGTGTTATTGATACTATCAGATTGGCTTTGATTAAGCGTCAATGGTTGTTGCCACGTCCAGGTGTGGTTCGCATTGTCGGTGACGGTTAATCGATAAGTATAACGGCCACTCGCAAAGGATTGATTACCTAATGAACTCCGATAAGTAAAATTACTTTGAGGCGCAATGCTATGATTGCTATCTGTTTTTGAGAAAACGACACGACCGGATTGATCAACCAATTCAGATTTGAGGGTGACACCATTCAGAATGGTAGAGGTCAAGTTTTGAATATCGGCCACTAAATTATTATTATGATTAGCGGTTAGTAGCTTAAGATGTGTGGCAGTCAGTTTCGGCGTCACAGCATCATCATTTTGACGGATAACAATGGGCACGGCATAAGCGAATTGATCAGTTAGGCCGGTGGTCTTTTTTTCATTCGTTTCAATTTGGCGCGTTACTGTAATCCCACCGAGTAATTTACCGGCAAATGACACATCGGGCAATTTGAGATGCACTGTCACGACCGTATTAGCCCCAGGTGCCACGGTCACTTCTTTTTGTGGTAATGACGCAATTTGGCTAAATTGCAAATTTTGTGGCACTGATAGGGCGCCTTTGGCAGGTGTTTTGGCATAATCTAGTGCAGTATTCAGATTGGTGACGCCAGAATTAACAGCCAGATTAAAGGTTTCAGGTGTTGTACCAGTGTTGTAAATCGTCACCTGTAAGTCCGTCGCGGCTTTGGCTGGCATTTTTAAGGCGAAGTAACCATTATTCGTCGGGCTTTGATATTGATTTTGCACGGTAGCGACGGTAAAATCTGCACCATCCGCATGGGCAATTTGTGGGATTAATAAGAGGGACAAGGTCAACAGACCAATCCAAATTTTTTTCATGAGTGCTATCCAATTTTATGTACAAAAACGTAGTTAAGGTCACTACGTTTTATGATTAGTGTCAATTTTTAAACTGAATGGTTTACTGAACGTTGGCTGGCGCGATGGTGTAGGCCACTGTTCCAGTAAATGATGGCGTACCGTTTGCCAAGTTCAATGTGGCGTTTGGCGCAGTAACAGTCGTTGTTGCGTAGTTAGTTAAGCTAGCAGCTTTCAACGCAACATCTGGAATAACCACGGCTTGGTTACCGTTCGCATCGGTGGCACTGTTATCTGAGTAAGTTGCTGATAACTTCCAATCGAGTTGCGTTTTCAGATTTTGTACTGAAAAAGAACCGGTTGGCGTTGCACTACCTTGGGTCAATGAGGCCTTGCCGGCATTCCAGGCATAGTTAATGTTACCGAAGTCATAGTTGGTTGTACCTGAAACAATCGGCATCACGTTATCAGTTGCCACAACAGCTGACATTGAACCGCCAGCAGTTGTAGCTGAAGGTGATGTTGTGTCGGCAAAAACTGCTGGTGCAAAGGCACCGGCAAGGATCGCAGCAGTTGCTGACAAGAGGAGTGTTTTCTTCATTAGGGGTAAGTCTCCGTTGTTTTATTTAGTTAACTGTTGTTAACAATGGAGTTAAGTGTAGCACCGTTAGTTTATGGGGGTCGAGTATTTATTTTAAAACGTTTGTCAATTTTTTGTAAAGCTATGACGAACTAAAAGATTATTTCATTAGAGAGGGATTTTTGTCACAATAAAAAATAAATTGAGCGATTGATGGATGAGAACAAATGCCATGCCGATAATTTGACTTATGTCATACCGATGGCTGTAAGATAGATAAAGTGCAACAAAATAACCCCGAACAGATTGATATCCTTTTGGGGTTATTTTGTTTAAAATTGACGATTTTGTGAAAATGTTATCAAAAAGTGTTGATTTGAGTTACTCGAAAAAAGATATCAATGTGATATCACGTTAAAAGAGCGCTATATTAGGCATTATAAGACATTTTAATTTTGATAAAGGTTTGACAATTAGGGGGTTAATGTGCTAAATTAGATGAGTAACGTATCGGTTACATGATCTCAGTACAAACATTCACATTACGTTGTTAAAAAACACACAACCAGCATTTTTCTTCGTAATATTCAAACGTAGACTAACAGGATGCTTTATTTTGCCAGTCAAGATAACGCATATCTTGTTATATTGTAAGTACTGGGTTTTGAGAGAGCGTGAGCCATGATGAACAGCGATGTTCATCATGGCTTTTTTGTTGCCTAATTTGTAGCACTTTTGTAGCAAATTGTAGCAAAAATAACAAAAACTGACGTAAACTAACAACAACTCACAACAACTCACAACAACCCAAACCCCTGATGTACCAAGGCTTAAGCAACAAAAAACCGTTCTACCAATAACATGGTAAAACGGTTAAATATGCCGCTGACAGGAATCGAACCTGCACGAGATTGCTCCCATACCGACCTGAACGGTACGCGTCTGCCAGTTCCGCCACAGCGGCATTACTTGATTAGTATACTAAACTTTTCTATAAATGAAAAGATTGACTTTCATTAGCAATATAGTAAGATATAAAACAACAGTGGACTTCTCATTAATGTTTGTTATTGCGCTAGTTTACTGGCGTTGTTTGACGGCATTAGTTCACTTAAAATGTTGATTTCGACCGATTTCGGTTGATAACGTTCGTGAATTACAACGTATTTCGTTGTGGTTTTGTAACCGATTGGAGGGTGTGCAAGCGCACATAATCATGATGACAACGTATAACTTTTCAGCTGGACCCGGTGTATTGCCAGAAGCTGTAATCACCCAAATCAAACAGGAGTTTGAAAAGAACGAACACACACATATGAGCATCGTTGAAATTTCTCATCGATCGCAACAGTTTCAAGATATTGTAGCCGAAGCTGAACAAAAATTACGCCAGCTGATGCAAATTCCAGCAGACTATGCTGTTGTCTTTTTACAAGGTGGCGGCTCATTACAATTTGAAATGATGCCGTTAAATTTCGCGACGCAGCAACAAAAAATTGCCATTTTGGATTCAGGGAATTTTGCGGCGAAAGCGGGTGAAGCCGCAACACAGTTAGGTAAAGATGTGACGATACTTGATAGTACCAAGACGCAAAACTATCAAGGATTGCCAAGTTTACCGACTGATTTTGAGGCAACGGCCTATGATTACCTACATATTGTGACGAATAACACAATCGAAGGGGCAACTTTCCATCAAGATAATCTGCCCCAAACCTCAGGGCGCCTGGTTGCTGACATGAGTTCTAATATTTTAGCAGAACCGTATCAAGTGACAGATTTTGATGCGATTTTTGCTGGCGGTCAAAAAAATTTGGGACCAGCAGGCGTGACGGTGGCGATTCTTAACAAAGCCTGGTTGGCTGAACAAGATCTCACAGGGGTTGGGCCAATGATGCGCTATCAAAATCACATTGACAAACAATCCATGTATAATACGTCACCAGTATTTGCGATTTATGCTTTAAACTTGGTGTTGGATTGGGTTATGGCACAAGGTGGTGTGTCGGCGATGTATGACCGCAATCTTGAAAAGGCTAATCGCCTCTATGATTATTTAGACCAATCAACTTTTTATACGGCACCAGTTGAACGTACTGCGCGGTCATTGACAAACGTGGTCTTTACCACTGGTGACTTAGCGCGTGACCAAGCCATCGTTAAACAGGCGACGGCAGCTGGCTTATTTAATCTTGGTGGTCATCGCTCAGTAGGTGGCTTTAGAGCGTCACTCTATAACGCCCAACCTATTGCAGCCGTTGATGCCTTAATCACGTTTTTAAAGAAAGTAGAAGCAGAACAAGCATGACAAATATTAAAACCTATAATGCGATCAGTGCCAAAGGTTTGGATTATCTGACCGCACATGGCTATGAAATTGATGGTGAAGGTGAACCAAAGGGTATTATCCTTCGGTCGCAGAGTTTGCATGATGAACCAATCGCCGATAGTGTTCGGGCCGTTGTCCGAGCAGGTGCTGGTTTTAACAATATTCCTGTTGAAGAATTGTCAAAACGTGGTGTTGTCGTGTTTAACACACCGGGCGGTAACGCGAATGCGGTGAAAGAGTTAACCATTGCGGCTTTGATTTTGGCGGCACGACCAGTCGTTGGAGCCATTGGCTTTGCGAATGAAACGCGTGGTGGTGATGTCTCACTACGGACCGAAGTGAATAAAGGCGGTTACCGTGGAACAGAGTTAGCAGGGAAAACATTGGGTGTCATTGGCCTAGGTAATGTTGGCTCAAAGGTAGCTAACACAGCGTTAGCTTTGGATATGGATGTGATTGGATACGATCCAGGGTTAAATGCCAATACAGCATGGCGCATTGACCGACACATTGTGCGTGCCAAAACAGTCGATGAAGTCCTCGAACAAGCTGATTATGTGACGGTGCATATTCCGTACACAGAAAAAAATCATTTCTTTATCAATGCCGACCGCTTAGCTAAAATGAAGCCGAGTGCCGCGCTATTAAACATGTCACGGGGTGGCATTGTGGATGATTTGGCTGCTAAGGATGCGCTCGATCGTGGGGCGTTACATGTTTACATCACTGATTTTGCGGACGAAGCGTTGTTTGATCATCCCAAGGTGATTATTACGCCACATATTGGCGGTTCAACCATTGAAGCGGAAGATACCAGTGCCTTAATGGCAGCGCGACAATTGGACGAATACTTGACGACGGGAAACATCATTAATTCGGTGAACTACCCAGATATTGACGAGCCATTTGTGACGAAGTATCGTGTTGGCATTATTCATGAAAATGTCCCTAACATGATCAGTCAAATTTCAAAGTTTTTTGGGGATAACGGCATCAACATTGAACAATTGAGTAATCGTGCTGTTGGTGCTTATGCGTATACACTCGTTGCGATTAATGATTTCACGCCAGAACAACAAGAATACGTGAAGACAGCGTTGGATGAGATTCCTCACGTGATTTTGACTCGTCGCTATGTTAATGACATGATTTAAGAATAGGAAAACAAGATGAAAGATTTGCAAGAAGCAGCGATTGAAAAGTTAGCCGAACGTGGTGTGACAATCGCTGATATTACCGCTGGTACCCAGACCTTTTTAACAGACAAGTACCATGATACGATTGATGCCGAAAAACTTACAGCAGCGGTACAACATGTGCTCCATAAAGATGAAGTTGCCGATATTATGTTAACGGCGATTTATCTCGATGAACAAGCAGCGTTAATGCCAGACACACAACCATTAAAGGCACGGCTACAACGAGATGCGAACGGGCATAACGTTGACGAAATTTTAGCAATCGCCATTACGCAACAATTCTCAGCCGCGGCGACGGTGCATTACGGTTTGTTAGATGATTTGAAGCCAGGGTTGATTGGTGAAATTAATGATCGTACAGATAGCATTAACGTGTATTTGGATGATATTTTAGCCGCATTAATTGCGAGTTCAGCAATGACTTACCTCGAATTATTAGGTGGCAACAACTATTAATGACACTGTAAGACACGAGAGAAGCCTAGTCAGATAGGCTTTTTTTTGTTAAAATTAAGACCATATTGACAAAATCAAGGAGATGTTAACATGTCAGGACATAGTAAGTGGCATAACATCCAGGGCCGTAAAAACGCCCAAGATGCTAAGCGTGGTAAAATTTTCCAGAAACTAGCACATGATTTGTATGTAGCGGCTAAGGCCGGTGGGGCTGATCCTAACATGAATGCGTCATTGCGTTTGGTTGTGGAAAAGGCTAAAGCTGCGAATATGCCAAAAGATAATATTCAACGGGCATTAGATAAGGCGTCAGGCGCCGGTGGTCAAAAGTTTGAAGAAGTAACTTATGAAGGTTATGGGACTGCGGGTGTTGCCATTTTAGTTGAAGCTTCAACGGACAACATCAACCGTACAGTGTCAAGTATTCGTAATTCTTTCAAGCATTTTGGTGGGGCACTTGGGACGAGCGGTTCCGTGGCTTTCCAATTCGATCGTAAAGGTTACTTAGCGATTAACCGTGCTGATTTTCCCGATTTGGATGAAGATACGGTACTTGAAGCAGCATTGGAAGCCGGTGCTGAAGATGTGCAAACACAAGACGAAGTCTTTGAAATTTACACAACGGCAGCTGATTTTCAAGCTGTTGAATCAGCAATGACAGCTGCCGGCTATGTTTTTGAAGAAGCCGAAGTCACAATGATTGCGCAAAATCCAGCTGAAATTTCGGATGAAGATCGTGAAAAGCTAGACAAGCTTGTCGATGAATTAGAAGAAAACGAAGATGTTTTGGCGGTTTACACCACTGCTGACTAAAAAAGAACCTCATTAAGAGGTTCTTTTTTAGTGTTGTGCTTTGGCAGTGGCGATCAATTGCTGTACAAACGCTGTCAAGGCAGCCGTATCAGTTTCGTCTGGGCGTAGATTAACCTTAACGCCTTCAGCGCCTTTAATGGCCTGTGTTTTGGCAAATTGCGCTTCAAATTTTGGCACAGCAACACAGTAATCTGACAAATAGTAGGTGTCGCCTGAACCCGCGACACCATAAACAACGTGGTCTAAGGTGGCGTCGGCCAAATCTTCAAAGAAATCTAAGCCTTCATCCGGCAGTGAGCCTTGATCATAGGTGTAGGGCACCACGACAGCAATATCAACGTCTTCAAATTCGTCAACTTCTGTTTGTGAGATTTCCGTTTTCTTAACGGCGATATTTGCAGCTTCAAACGCTGCGACGACGATGTCTGCGACCTCTTCGTTATTACCGGTAATTGTTGCGTATACGACGTGTGCCTGCATGAGTGTGTTTGTGATGGGGCGGTTAAACAGAACTGTTTGACCGTGTCGCCATATCCTCCATTTTATTGTTAGTCTTTATTATAAAGGAGCAGACGCTAAAATTACAGTTGGAGTTCGTGAATAAAAACACGCAATGTGACAATTTGTTGACAAAACACTAAAATGACTTTACACGTTAAAGGCAAGGCCTTAAGATTAGGAATGGAAATTTAATAAAAAAACCGCGACTTCTTGATAGATTTGCGACCGCTTAGGAGATTACAAATGATACACCAGTTGTTGGCTGAATTTATGGGCACAGCGCTCATGATCATCTTCGGTGTCGGCGTACACGCTGACGATGTCTTGAATCGGACGAAGTACCATGGGTCCGGACACATTTTTGCAATCACAACGTGGGGATTTGGCATTAGCATTGTGCTTTTCGTCTTTGGTGATGTCTTTATCAACCCAGCGATGGCCATGGTGCAATTAGTGCTTGGTCGAATTGACTTTTGGTACTTCTTGGCCGTGAGTGTGGTTGAAATATTGGGTGCTTTGGTAGGTTCCTTAATTGTGTACGTGATGTACGCGGATCAATTTAAGTTATCTGAAAAAGATATTGATCCGGTCATTGTGCGCAACATTTTCTCAACAGCACCGGCAATTCGTAATTTACCACGCAACTTCTTCGTTGAAGCATTTGCGACATTTATCTTTATGACAAGTATTTTGGCCATTTCAGCGCGGGCTGGGGATGTGCCTGGTATGGTACCGTTGGCTGTTGGTTTCCTTGTCTGGGCAATTGGTATGGGTCTTGGTGGTACCACTGGCTTTGCCATGAACTTGGCACGTGATATGGGACCAAGATTAGCTTATGCGATTATCCCTTGGAAAAATCGCACAACGGCTGATTTCAAGTACGGTATCCTTGTACCAGGTATTGCACCATTTGTTGGGGCAATTTTTGCAGCACTATTTTCAAAATACTATTTAGGCCTCTAATCGGCCTTTTTTTATTGGCATGGGTCACTTGTAATTTAGGGTGGCTTCGCTATAATTGAGATACGCTATGAATAAAGAGGAAAAAATCATGACATTAACAGAATCACAATATAATGCTTTGAAAGTGGCTTTTGATAACGGTATTTTAGATCATGACGCCCAAGCAAAAGAAGCACTGGCTATTTTACTTGATGCCGTAGCGCCACAATAATTGTTGCAAAAATAACAAAATGGTGCTAAACTAACTTCAATAACGTTGATAAGGACAACTCAAGTGTTAGCAAGCGAATAGAGAACTCATGGTTGGTGGAAATGAGTGGCTTGTGCAGGCGAGACTACCTTTGAGTGATAGTGAGTAAAGTCTGAAAGCTGTCCGGGTGACACCGTTAACTGTCATTTGAGTGGCACATTTTGTGCTGAACTTGGGTGGTACCACGGTAAAACGTCCCTTTGAGTCGCAATGGCTCAAGGGGACGTTTTTGTTTTTTAAATGTTATCAACGTTTGTCGAAGCACAAACGTCAGTGAAAGGAAATAACGATTATGTCAGAAATTAAGCTTACTTTTCCCGATGGTGCAGTGAAGGAATTCCCAGCAGGCACAACACCATTGGTTGTCGCTGAAAGTATTTCTAAGTCTTTGGCTAAGAAGTCAGTTTCAGCTAAGTTGGACGGTGCTTATGTGGGTATGCATGATGTTATTCCCGCATCTGGTGATTTTCAATTAATTACAACGGCTGATGATGAAGCGTTGGATTTGTTGCGTCATTCTGCTTCACACTTATTGGCACAAGCTTTAAAGCGCTTGCCAAAGTTTGCTAACATGCACTTTGGTGTGGGACCATTTATTGAAAATGGTTTCTATTACGACACAGATAACGGTGCCGGTAACCAAGTGACGGTTGAAGATTTTGCTGAAATCGAAGCCATGATGCACAAGATTGCTAAAGAAGACTTACCAATTGTGTCACGCGAAGTGTCACGTGACGAAGCGTTGGCGATGTTTGCGGATGATCCTTATAAGGTTGAATTGATTTCAGATTTGCCTGAAGATGCGACAATCACAATTGCTGTCCAAGGCGATCATGTTGAATTGGATAAGGGTGGTTTGGTGCCATCAACAGGTTGGTTGAAGCACTTTAAGTTGACATCAGTAGCTGGTGCTTACTGGCGTGGTAAGTCATCTAACCCAATGATGCAACGTGTTTATGGGATTGCGGAATGGAAGCAAGCCGACGTTGAAGCAGAATTGCAACGTCGTGAAGAAGCTAAAGAACGTGACCACCGGACGATTGGTCGTGACATGGACTTGTTCTTTACGAGTCAAGAAGTGGGTTCAGGTTTGCCAGTTTGGTTACCAAATGGGGCAACGATTCGTCGTCAAGTTGAACGCTACATCACCGACAAAGAATTGGCCAATGGTTACCAACACGTGTATACGCCCGTTTTGTCTAACTTGAACTTGTATAAGACATCTGGTCACTGGGATCACTACCGTGAAGATATGTTCCCACCAATGGACATGGGCGATGGCGAATTCCTTGAATTGCGCCCAATGAACTGCCCATCACACATCATGGTCTTCAAGCACAAGCCACGTTCATATCGTGAATTGCCAATCCGGATTGCGGAATTGGGTATGATGCACCGTTATGAAAAGTCAGGTGCGTTGACTGGTTTGTCACGTGTGCGTGAAATGACATTGAACGATGGTCACACATTCGTTGAACCAGAAAAGTTGGAAGAAGAATTCAAGTCAATTTTGACGATGATGATGGAAGTTTACCGTGACTTCAACATCACGGATTACCGTTTCCGTTTGTCATATCGTGATCCTAAAAATACAGAAAAGTATTTTGATGATGATGAGATGTGGGAAAAGTCACAAGCGCAATTGAAGCGTGCTATGGACGACCTTGGTTTGGATTATTACGAAGCCGAAGGTGAAGCAGCCTTTTATGGGCCAAAGCTTGATGTGCAAACAAAGACAGCTTTGGGTAATGAAGAAACAATGTCAACGATTCAATTGGACTTCTTGCTACCAGAACGCTTTAACTTGACTTATATTGGCGCCGATGGGCAAGATAACCATCGCCCAGTGATGTTGCACCGTGGTATTGTCGGTACGATGGAACGTTTCACAGCTTACTTGATTGAAATGTATAAGGGTGCTTTCCCAACTTGGTTGGCGCCATTACAAGTACAAATCATTCCGGTCAACTTGGGTGCGCACGGTGCGTATGCTGAACAAATCAAAAAGCAACTCCAAGACGCTGGTCTACGTGCCAATGTGGAAACAAAAGATGCCAAGATGGGTTACTTGATTCGTGAAGCACAAACGAATAAGATTCCATATACACTGGTTTTGGGTGATTCTGAAGTTGAAGGTCAAACTGTCACAGTACGTAAGTACGGTGAAGAGAAGACAACAACGATGCCAATTGCCGATTTCCAAGCTGAAATTTTGGCAGATGTTGCTAATTATTCACGCAATACTAAAACAAATTAAGCTAAAGCACCTGACGGGTTGCACGTCAGGTGCTTTGCTATTTATGCTGCATCGATCAGATGCTGAAAGTTCACAAAGGAGAAGTTATTGATATCATGTCTGAGACAGTTGGAGACAGACGGCAGTCTACAAAACGTGGCCTCACAAATCGTCACGTACAGTTAATCGCCATTGGTGGTACCATTGGGACGGGTTTGTTTATGGGGGCTGGGCGTTCCATTAATTACGCTGGGCCAGCCATCTTATGTGTTTACTTAATCATTGGTTTATTTATGTTTGTGGTGATGCGCGCGATTGGCGAACTGCTTTATGCCGATCCAAAGCAGCACACCTTTATTACCTTCATTACGCGATACATTGATAACCGTGCGGGCTTTTTCGCCCGTTGGTCGTATTGGTTAACGGTTGTGTTTATGGGGATGGCCGAATTAACGGCCGTGGCCCAATATATCCAATTTTGGTTCCCGAATTTGCCGAGTTGGTTCATTCAAATTGTCATGTTAATTGTCCTCACATTAGTGAATTTGGTGGCGGTTGCGTTATATGGTGAAACTGAGTTTTGGTTTGCCATGATTAAAATCGTGGCCATATTAGCCTTGATTGTGACCGGTATCATCATGGCGGTCACTGGCTTCAAAACACCAGTCGGTGACGTGACTTTCAATAATGTGTTCCAACATTTCTCACTATTTCCAAACGGGTTTAGGCATTTTATTGATGCCTTCCAGATGGTCATGTTTGCGTTTGTGGGGATGGAATTTATTGGGATGACAGTTGCTGAAACGAAAAATCCTCGTAAAGTTTTGCCAAAAGCCATTAATCAAATTCCTTTACGTATTTTATTCTTCTATTTGGGTGCCTTAACGGTGATTATGGCGATCTATCCTTGGCAAAAAATTCCAGCCGACCAAAGTCCCTTTGTGATGGTCTTTCAATTGGTCGGGATTAAGTGGGCGGCAGCTTTGATTAACTTTGTCGTATTAACCAGTGCTGCCTCTGCGTTGAGTTCTGTGATTTTTAGTGCCAGTCGTAACTTTTTTGCGTTGGCTTATCAATCACACGCCACGTGTTTGCAACCCTTTAAAAAGTTGTCAAAAAGGCAACTACCAGTTAATGCCATTTTGATGACGGCTGGGATGGTTGGTTTTTCCGCAATTATTTCGGTGATACCAGCCATTACCAACGCCTTTAGCTTTGTGACAAGTGCGTCAACGGACTTGTTCTTAATGATCTATATTCTGATCTTGATTGCGTACTGGCGTTATCGACAATCTGACCAGTATATGGCTGACGGCTTTCTCATGATTGCCCCAAAGTTTTTTGTGCCAGCAGCAATTTTGTTCTTTGCCTTTGTCTTTATGACATTGTTTTTCAATGTTGAGTCACGTGTCCCTGCAATTGGGGCAACGTTATGGTTACTGCTTTTTGGTGCAGTTGCTTATCGACAGCCAAAAACACTGACCAAATAATCTCATAAAAACGGTTCAATCAAGTGATATGATTGAACCGTTTTTATGAATTATGATACACTGGTACCATTGTAAAAAAGGGGCGTGACGTTATGAATAACAAGTATTTCAATATTGCCATCATTCATGTCATGGTTGTTTTATTCTTTATCTTCGTGCATTTGACACCCACACGTTTTACATTTTTAAATTGGAATGTCTTTTTGGCGTTATTACCATTTGATTTTGCTATTATTGTGTCGCTGACACGTGTTCGGATCATTAAGGGTTTATTCATGGCACTTTGGTTATTGTTTTTTCCAAATACCATGTATATGATGACAGATTTTATCCATCTTTATGCCATCGGGACGAATCTCGATCAAGCGACGCAATTCTTTAATTATGCGGTGCTGGCAACTGGTATCTTTATGGGGGTGGGCTTGGTATTTTAAGTCTGGAAATCATCACGCAAACGATTTTTAAACGCCATGCTCATCTTGTTTATTTCTTGACGACCGCAGCGGTGTCAATTGTGTCAGCGTTTGGGATCTATCTTGGCCGTTATTTGCGCTTGAATTCATGGGATATCTTTTTTCATCTTGATAACGTGATGCGCAACATTGTTTTCTCGTTGAGTTATCATATGTTGGCCTTTATGATTCTATTTGCCGGCACTCAATTTGCCGTGTTGGTTATTTTCCATTATGGTATTCGATTGATTCAAATTAATCAGCAAGAGGCTTGACAATAAGGTCGGCATACGGTAAACTAATATCTGTTGAACAAGTAGAAGCACCCGCTTCTCGCCATGTGACAAAGTTGCCTGGCAGATACAGTTATCCGGAAGGATTGCAAGTGTTGAAGTGGGTGAAGATTAGGTTCTTTATCCACTTTTCTTCTTGATTCACAAAATAAATTTGGAGGTGCCTGACAATAGCACGTCAACCACGACAAGTTGATTTAATCAACGATAATATTCGCGCCCCTCGTGTATTGCTGATCCATGACGGAAAGCAGACAGAAATGTCAACACGAGACGCACAAGAGATTGCTAACGATTTAGACCAAGATTTGGTATTGGTGCAAGCCAATGCTGAACCACCGGTTGCCAAGATTATGGACTGGGGAAAAGCAAAGTTCGAAGCTCAAAAGAAGCAAAAAGAACAACGCAAGAACCAAAAAATCGTGCAAGTGAAGGAAGTTCGTATGTCACCGGTCATTGACTCAGGCGATTTCGAGACACGTAAGAAGGCTGCTATCAAGTTCCTGTCACAAGGTAACAAGGTAAAGTTGAACTTGCGTTTCCGTGGTCGTATGATTACACACCAAGACATCGGACGTCAAGTATTAGACCGTATGGCCGCAGAACTTGACGATATTGCCAAGGTTGAACAGCGTGCCAAGATGGACGGCCGCCAAATGTTTTTGGTCTTGGCACCTAAAGATGCCAAGTAATTAAAGGTTTAACCGCTTGTTTTCAAGCTTAAACAAAATCACATAGTAGGAGAATTAGTCACATGCCAAAGATGAAGACACACCGCGCATCAGCAAAGCGCTTTAAGAAGACAGCCCATGGTGGCTTGAAGTCAGCTTCAGCTTATACGTCACACCGTTTCCATGGTAAGACAAAGAAGCAACGTCGCCACTTGCGTGGTACACACATGATGGACAAGACAACTGTTAAGACATACGCTAAGTTGTTGGCAAACATCTAATTCGCGTTGCGATAGTTCATCTATCTACATTTTGGATTTTAATCCAACCAATTATTTATAAAATTTCAGGAGGAATTACCCATGCGAGTTAAGGGTGGTACAGTTACACGCGCACGTCGTAAGAAGATGGTTAAGTTGGCCAAGGGTTACCGTGGACAACGTCGTATTAATTTTAAGGTTGCTAAGCAACAAGTATGGAAGTCATACTTGTACGCATACCGTGATCGTAAGAACACAAAGCGTAACTTCCGTAAGTTGTGGATTGCACGTATTAACGCTGCAGCACGTATGAACGGTTTGTCATACTCAAAGTTGATGCACGGTTTGACACTTGCTGGTGTTGAATTGAACCGTAAGATGTTGGCTGATATTGCTGTGACTGATTTCGATACTTTTGCAAAGTTGGCTGAACAAGCTAAGGCTGCTTTGGCATCAGACAACGTTTTGGTACAAGAACGTGTCGCTGCAACTTTGGAAACAACTGTTAAGGTTGATCGCTAAGATTGCTTTTAAAAACACGGGTTCCCGTGTTTTTTTATTACAATAAATCCAATAAAAAACAATGGCTTATCGTGTGGATAAACCATTGTTTTTTTGTTGCTTATTGTAAGCCAGATTCTGACTTGTTTGTCGCAATCAGTTGAATATTGTCAGTACCTGTTGGGGTAAAGGTAATTGAAACCCGTTGGCCTGAAGTACTTTGCCAAGTTGCATACAATTGATCACTGGCTGTCATGTAAGTGGGTGCGCCGTAAGTGGCTTTGATTTGTTCATAGGTCGCTGACCCAATGTTGACCGCATTATAAGTCGCTAATGACCAATTACCAAATGTCTTAGCCACCGGTGCGACGCTTGAGCTGACGGCTGGATTTGATGATGCAGCCGTGGCTGGCGTTTCAGCTGTGATGGGTGTGCCGGTAGCTTCTTCTTTTACGGCGCTAATCACTGACGAGGCAGCGGAACTAGCAGCTGGTGGTGTGGGTACCACACTAGTTGACGTGCTAGCCGTTGTGTCATCAAGGGCAGAAGATTCTGATGCGACGGGTGCAGAACTAGCTTTTTTAGCCGTTTTAGTCTTTTTAGCCTGTGAGGAAGACGATGCAGCTTGTTGATCTTGCGATTGGCCAGAAGAGCGCCCCAACAAAGTGAAAATGACAATAAGCGCGATCGCAGCAATGGCAATCGCGATCAGTGTGTTGCGCAGTTTGTGCGACTGCTTAAATGGTTGACGTTGCATAAGTAAATGTGATGTGGCGTAAAGCTTGCCACAACTCCTTTCCATAGATAATGATAACAGAAAAATGTAAAAGTATGTTAAAATAGATTTAATTACGTATCGAGACAAAAAAATGGACTAACGCAACGTTTTAGAAACTAGTCGCGTCCGCTTGTTATATTTACGAAGAAAAAATGGCTCAATAAAAAGCCGATGAACAAAGGAAGAAACAATGACAGATTTAAGTATAATCCCTTTCGGTGGCGTGCGTGAAAACGGGAAAAATATGTATGCCGTGACCGTTAATGATGAAATTTTTATTTTTGATGCAGGTCTTAAATATCCAGAAACAGATCAACTTGGTGTTGATGTTGTCGTGCCTGATTTTGAGTATTTGATTAAAAACAGTGATAAAATTGCTGGTGTTTTCTTATCACATGGGCACGCAGATGCCATTGGCGCCTTGCCTTACTTTTTGCAACAAGTCAACGTCCCAATTTTCGGGTCTGAGTTGACCATTGAGCTTGCTAAATTGGCCATTAAGGAACAACCAGCACTGGCAGATTATGATGACTATCATGTTATTAATGAGAAAACAGAAATAGATTTTGGTGATGTGACCGTATCATTTTTTAATACGACGCATTCAATTCCAGATTCACTTGGGGTTGTTCTTGGCACACCTTATGGTCAAATTGTGTATACTGGTGACTTTAAGTTTGATCAAACTGCTAATCAAAGTTATCGTACCGACATTGCACGTTTGGTCGAAGTTGGTCAAGGCAAAGTGTTGGCCCTGTTGGGCGATGCTGCTGGGACAGGTAATGAAGGCGATTCTGTTAATGAATCCAAAATTGGCGACTATATCTTAGATACTTTCCGCGATAATAAACAAAAGCGTATTATTGTAGCGGCGGTAGCCTCAAATATTCAACGCATTCAACAAGTCATTGATGCCACAGTAGCTACCAAGCGTCAACTTGTGTTGTCAGGAAATGACATTGAAAACGTTGTCCGCACAGCGATTCGTTTGCGTAAATTGCATTTGCCTATTCCAGAAAGTAAGCTTTTTGTGAATTTGAAAAATGCTAAAAACCTGCCAGCCGCTGAAACAGTTATTTTGGAAACTGGACGCATGGGAGAACCGATTAAGCATCTGAATCGAATGGCTAACGGTGAAGATCCTTATATTCGTATCGGAGAAGCCGATTTGGTGTTTATTACCACGACACCATCAACGGCAATGGAAGGCATCGTTGCTAAAACACGTGATATGTTGTTTAAGCAAGGCGCTGACGTAAAACAGATTAGTACGGATTTGCGTTCAAGTGGTCATGCATCACGCAATGACTTGCAAATGATGATCAATGTTTTGCAACCCGAATACTTTATGCCAATTCAAGGTGAATATCGTGTCATGAATTCAGCCCGTGCAGCGGCTGAAGAAGTTAACGTTGCGCCTGATCATATCATGATGGCCATGAAGGGTGATCAATTCACATGGTTAGGCGATCATTTTGAATTGAAAGATTCATTCACCATTGGGGAAACGTTAATCGATGGTGCTGGTATTGGTGATATTGGTAATGTTGTGTTACGTGACCGTCGTATTTTGTCTGAAGATGGTATTTTTGTTTCAGTTGTAACGATTGATCGTAAAAAGCGTCAAGTGGTGTCAAAGCCAAAATTGACTTCGCGTGGCTTTGTCTATGTTAAGGCCAACCGTGATTTGATGAAAGAGGCGGCAGACTTAACGGTTAGCCAAATCGAAAAGTATTTGAACACGACTAAGAGCTTTGACTGGAATGAATTAAAGAATGGCGTGCGTGAAGTTTTGTCACGTTATCTCTTTGAACAAACACGTCGTCGCCCAATGGTGATGCCGGTGGTAATGGAAGTGAACCAAAACCGTCGCCCAACCGCACACAAAACCAATACGAACACCAATCCAAATACGCCACAAAAGCGACAAGGAAAGCCAAACAAAACGACTGATTCAAAGACGCCAAAGACTGCGAAGCCAGCCAAAAAGCGACCTAAAAAAGCACCGGCAAAGCCAGCTGAGGGTCAAACAGAATCAGGACAATAGGCGACTGTCAGAAAGGATCGTGGCTTGTCATGACATGAAGTGGCAAGTCCATATAGTTTATGGCATTAGAAGAGCATTTGACGCCAGAGATGCAACAATTAATGGCGCGTGCACAAACTGAAATGAAGCAGGAAAATTGGCATGATGCTGCCGAGACATTGACTGCCGTTTACGAAGCACTTGCAACATTTGAAATTAACTATCGCTTGGTAACGGCGCTATTTATGGATGAACAGTATCAATTAGCTGCTTCTTATGCCGACGATTTTTTGCTGAATTATTTGGAATCAGAGCCAGATTTTCGGATGGTTGTGGCCTTAGCTGTTCAAAATCAAAACTTTGTTTACGCGCAGCAACTCGCGATGCTTTGGGACGAAGAGCGTGTCAAAAATGACGTTCTGGAAGAAATTCGGGCGGCCGAAGATCGGGCGCGGGTCGATATGGCGAACACTTTTCAAACAATTGCCCGCCAGTTTTATCACCTGAGTGACTACAGCATCACGGAACAACGTGATCGTTATGAATCAGCGCGTCATCTACCAGTAGCCGAATTTATTGTCGGCGCGTTTTACTTACTCATTGATCCCTATGCAACACCAATTATTCGAGCGACTTTGCTAGAGGATTTACAAAAATTACGGGTGAGCGATCCAGTTCAGTATCGTTGGTTAGATGATAATCTTTACACGATTCAATTGGATGAGCTACCGTTACTCACGGATTCGGAAATTTTTGAAGAGATTGCCGATTATCTGGATGAAAAAGTTGGGCAAGATGACCCAATTGCGCTTGAAATGCTAGCCCAACAAGTACGTTTCGAACTCACGTTACTATATCCAAGGGTTAATGACGTGGTGACCGATCCAGAAGGTTGGGTGGAAGCAAGCATTGATCAATATTATGAACGGCACAATTTTTCGGAGATGGCCGAACAGAAAAAATGGCATGAAATCGTCAGAGATTTGACGACAAATTTCTTTAAAAACTAAACGCAACCTATTTACATTTTATTAATATGTCGGTATAATAATTTTTGGCTTAAAGAGCCGGAAAAACGCAATTAACTGTTGTCTTTTAATGGCTTGCGTTGTAAAATATATTTATAAACATTTTCCAGATTACTGGTAAATGAATTTTGGAGGAAACTACATTGGCTAAGGAAACTTACGTTCGCACAAAGCCCCACGTTAACATTGGTACGATTGGACACGTCGATCACGGAAAGACGACTTTGACTGCCGCAATCTCAAAGGTATTGGCTGAAAAGCAAGGGATCGTCGCAACTGATTTTGCTGAAATCGATAACGCGCCTGAAGAAAAGGAACGTGGTATCACGATCAACACTTCACACATCGAATATGAAACAGAAGCACGTCACTATGCCCACATCGATGCCCCTGGTCACGCCGATTACGTTAAGAACATGATCACTGGTGCCGCTCAAATGGACGGTGCTATCTTGGTTGTTGCCGCAACTGATGGTCCTATGCCACAAACACGTGAACACATCTTGTTGGCACGTCAAGTTGGTGTTGACTACTTGGTTGTCTTCTTGAACAAGACTGATTTGGTCGATGACGAAGAATTGGTTGAATTGGTTGAAATGGAAGTTCGCGAATTGTTGTCAGAATATGACTTCCCAGGCGATGACATTCCTGTAATCAAGGGTTCAGCTTTGAAGGCACTTGAAGGTGACGCTGAACAAGTTAAGGTTATCGAAGAATTGATGGATACTGTTGATTCATACATTCCAGAACCAAAGCGTGAAGTTGAAAAGCCATTCTTGATGCCTGTCGAAGACGTCTTCACAATCACTGGTCGTGGTACAGTTGCTTCTGGTCGTGTTGACCGTGGTGTATTGACTACTGGTACTGAAGTTGAAATCGTTGGCTTGAAGGATGAAGTTAAGAAGACAACTGTTACAGGTATCGAAATGTTCCGTAAGACTTTGGAAGAAGCTCAAGCGGGTGATAACATCGGTGCATTGTTGCGTGGTGTTGACCGTAACGAAATCGAACGTGGTCAAGTTTTGGCAAAGCCAGGTTCAATCAACACACACAAGAAGTTCAAGGCCGAAGTCTATGTCCTTTCTAAGGAAGAAGGCGGACGTCACACACCATTCTTTACTAACTACCGTCCACAATTCTACTTCCACACAACAGACGTTACTGGTGTTGTGCAATTGCCAGAAGGCGTAGAAATGGTTATGCCTGGTGACCAAGTGACATTCGAAATCGAATTGATCTCGCCAGTCGCTATCGAACAAGGTTTGAAGTTTACTGTTCGTGAAGGTGGCCACACTGTTGGTGCTGGAACAGTTACTGAAATCGAAGACTAATATTAACGATTAGTTTTAAAAACACATACATTGTATGTGTTTTTTTTGTGCAAAAAAATAGGATAACGATAAGTTATCCCGGGGTTAGTTATCTGCTTGATCGTCTGCTTGGGCGCGGCCCAAGGCAGCTGAACGGGCATCATCTGCAGTTTCATCCGGTAATGAGATCAGTTGATCCAATGGATTGACGTTCTGTTCTTCACGCGTTACAATTTTTGCCATAATTCACCTCCGTTCTTGATAGTATAACGCACTTTATATGCAAAAATATACAAATATTCAAAGTTTTTTCGTATATTAAATGCATATTTATTGTGAGTGTGTATAATTAAAGCTAGAGATCAAAGGAGTAAGGCAATGACTGAATTATTAAAAATCGTTGATTTAAAAAAACAATATGGTGATAAGGTGATTTTTGATCACGTGAATGCACAGGTCAAGCAGGGTGAGGTAATTGCCATTCTTGGCCCATCTGGTGCTGGTAAATCAACCTTTTTACGGGCGATTAACTTACTGGATGCGCCAACGAGCGGCCAAGTCATTTTTGAAGGTAACGAATTGACCAATTTAAGCGAGAAAGCATTGGATCAATTACGTGAAAAAATGGGCATGGTTTTCCAAAACTTCAATCTATTTCCTAATTTGACGGTCTTAGAAAATATTAAGCTGGCACCGGTCCAAGTGAAAAAGCTATCTGATCAGGCTGCTACTGAACTTGGCCAGAAATTATTGGCGCAAGTTGGCTTAGCCGATAAACAGGATGCCTATCCGGCTAGTTTATCTGGTGGACAAAAGCAACGTGTGGCGATTGCACGGGCGCTGGCGATGTCGCCTGACGTGATGTTATTTGATGAACCAACGAGCGCGTTAGATCCAGAAATGGTCGGTGAAGTACTCCAGGTCATGAACCAACTTGCTGAAAATGGGATGACCATGTTGGTTGTGACGCACGAAATGGGCTTTGCCCGCGAAGTGGCCGATACCATTTGGTTTATGGCGGATGGTGGCTTACAGGAAGTGGCCACACCGGAACAATTCTTTGCAGCACCAACGACAGCGCGCGCTCAAGATTTCCTACAGAAAGTTTTATAATTTGCATGACACGGTTATATTTCACCGTGTTTTTTGTTATCATGAGGATATGATAACGATTAATGACGAAAAACGCCAGGCTGGCGAAACAGCCGCGCAACTAATTACTGATGGGATGACGGTCGGTTTGGGGACAGGTTCGACTGTGGCTTACTTCTTAGAGGCGTTGGCTGCACGCATCCGTGATGAACAACTGCACATTATCGGTGTGACAACATCTTTTAAAACAGCCGCGCAAGCCCAAGCATTAGGTATTACAATTGTGGACATTGATGATGCGCCCATAATTGATTTAACGGTGGATGGGGCCGATGAAGTTGATGTCCACATGAATGGCATTAAGGGTGGCGGTGCGGCCTTTTTGATGGAAAAAATTGTCGCTAAAAACTCAAAGCGCATTGTTTGGATTGTCGACCAACAAAAGGTGCATCAACAATTAGGTAGTTTTCCTTTACCGGTTGAAATTGTGCCCTTTGGGCATGGTAAATTGGTTGCGGAATTTGCGCAACAGCAACTGCATCCAGTGTTGCGGCTTAAAGACGGTGAACCAGTGGTCACGGATATGGGACACTACATTGTTGATTTACATTTAGAGGTTATTGACCAACCAGAAGAACTCGGGAAATATCTAGACGGTCGCGTGGGAGTTGTTGAACATGGCCTCTTTTTGAATATCGCTGATGAAATCATTATTGGTCAGGAACATGGACCAGCATTTTTGTTACGACAAAATTTACAGAAATAAATGCAACACAAGTAAAGCGCTTACATTTCGGTGATGAAAGCGGTATAATAGGCTTATAAGATCATAAGTTAAGGAGTATGTTGCATGACCTCATGCAACAGCATAAGTGAGATGGCCTATAAAAATATTTTAGTTGCAATTGATAGCTCAAATGTCGCTAATTTGTTAATCAAACGGGCGCATGAGATGGCGCCAAACGCCCATTTAGATATTTTGAATGTCGTCGATACAAGTGGTGGCTACTTTGGCACGATGGTTATGAATGCAGACATTGTATACCAAATGGAGCAAGATGCTGAAACCGCTATTCAGGCAGCCTATGTGTACGCCCACAGTATTGGTCATGACGACGTGGATATTCACGTGCGTTTTGGGTCTCCTAAAAAAGTGATTGCCAATGACTTTCCAAAAGATCATCATAATGATCTTATTGTTGTCGGTGAAACAGGCTTAAGCCGCTTGCAACGTGCAATGGCAGGGACAGTCCCATCATATGTGACGAAATCAGCCGCAGTTGATGTCTTAGTCCTAAGAACGAGCGAATTAACACAATAAGCGATCAAAAAAAGCACCCGCAGGTGCTTTTTTATTTGGCTTCTTTGAGGATTGTGATACCAGTGATTTTAACTGGATCAACCGGTGTTGACCCTTCACCACTGGATTTAACTTTTTGGGCTGCAATTTTATCAACAACGTCCATGCCGGCAATTACTTGACCAAACACGGTATAACTGCCATCAAGTGATGGATTACCACCATGTTTGTAAGCGTCTACAATTTTGGCTGGATAGTTGTTTTGATCAATTTTTTTAGTTTGATCGCTTTTATTTTGATTAATAAAGAATTGTGAGCCATTCGTATCCGGGCCAGCGTTGGCCATTGATAACGCACCGCGAATATTATAAAAGGATGAACTGGTTTCGTTTTTAAAGCCATTGCCACTATCGATCGCTGTGTTCTTATCATGCCAAATTGATGTGCCGCCAGAACCATCGCCTTTAGGATCACCACCTTGAATCATGAAGTCATTAATGACACGATGGAAAATGGTGTTGTTATAGTAACCATCTTTGGCGTGAGTTAAGAAGTTCTCAACCGCGAGTGGTGCATATTGATTGAACAGCTTAATGGTGATATCGCCCATTGTTGTACTGATACGCACTTCGCTTTCATTATCTGCGACTGTATCACTAAGTTGCGGCAAAGGTACTTTGTCTAAATTAGGATCTTTTTTAGTGTGAGAGGTGGCATTTTGTGCAGTCGTCCCGGTTTGTTGGTCTTTGGTCGTTAAGACTAAAATACCAATAATAATTGCTACCAAGATGGCTACCATTGCAGCAACACCAATATATTGTTTTTTCTTGTGCATGTCTGAACTCCTTAAATGCGTTCAATGAGATAAGCTTGGGCGGCTTCCGTGAGGTAGGCCGCTTGCTGATAGTCGGCTTTCAGGAGACTTTTTTGATAAGCTTGCCAATCAGCGGGGGGTTCACTAAATAGCACAATCAGGAGGCCGCCATGGGTTAAGCGGGGCAAAACACGATCAATTTGGTCCAGATAGTCAACTGGCCGATCCACCGCATTTTGTGCAGCTTGAGAATAATCAAAAATGGCAATGCGTGCCTGAGATTGTGGCCCTAATTCGGTAATGAACTGACGATCAATTGTTTTCCCTAGTAAGGTCACGCGTTCAGACAAACCACTCATGAAAAGTGAAGCGGCAGCTGCGTTCGCATTATCTTTGGTCGCCGTATAACTTAAGACACGACCAGATGGGCCGACACGCGTTGCCAGAAAGCGCGTATTAATGCCGTTGACGGTGGTACCATCAATGGTTGTGTCGCCAACATGCACGGTTTGTTCGATTAATTGATGGACTAAGTTATGTGTTGTTGGTAGCATACCGTTCTCCAAAAAATAGGTGATAAGAGAGTCTGAGTAATATCCAGCCGAGTGATAGGCCGGCCAGGACATCGCTGAGATAATGGACATTAAGATAAACACGACTAATTGGAATGAGGCAGATAATGAGCGTTAAAATCGTGATTATAAGATAACGGCACCAACGTTTTTGGACAAAATGTTGTCCCATTAGAATCAGGGTGCCGTAGAGTAAAATGGCCACCATACTGTGACCAGAAGGGAAGCTGTAGCCTGTCTCAGGTAAAAGTTGTGGCTGGGGCCGCGGATTTTGTACCCAATTTTTAATCAGGGCGGTAATCAGTCCGGCAAAAACGGCGACGTTAATCACGATAAAAATGGCCCAACGCCATTGCCGTTGACTGATTAAAATCACGGCGATTAACGTGGTCAAACCGGTGGTGAGGGCAATACTGCCTAATTGTGTCACGGTCATAAATAAGGTAGTTAACTGCGGTGATCGCTGTTGAATTACTAGCTGACCAACACGATTCAATTGCGCTAACCAGGTGGCTTTAGTTAGGACACCAAAGAGTAACACCGTAAAGGTTAGGGCGGCAAAAACAGTTAAAAATAAGTCAAAATTTTGTTTCTTAAGCATAATATATAGTATACCTGATTTACAGAAAACGTGATATAATTAGAGCATTATATTTAGCATTAGTACACATCGCGTGGCATTCAGAGAGTAGACGGTGGTGCAAGTCTACCAAGCAACATGTGGAACTCGGTTAAAGCAATTGAGAGTGAACTAACAGTAGCTTTTGACGTGGCGTCGCGTTAAGACTTTTGAGGCGTAGGAATACGTGAACATAGGTGGTACCGCGTTAAATCGCCCTATGTCACACTTTTTAGTGTGACATAGGGCGATTTTTTAGCCTAAATGTGATTAAATTTTTCAGGAGGAACGTGAGGGGCTGTAAAAGGCCTATCACATCAACAAACATGCCATACGAACATCAACAAATCGAGCAAAAGTGGCAAAAGTTTTGGGATGAGCACCAAACTTTTGCGACGACAGATGATACCAGCAAGCCTAAGTATTATGCTATGGATATGTTCCCTTATCCATCAGGCCAAGGCTTGCACGTGGGACACCCCGAAGGTTACACGGCAACCGATATTATGAGTCGCTTTAAGCGTGCCAATGGTTATAATGTCTTACATCCAATGGGATGGGATGCGTTTGGTTTGCCTGCGGAACAATACGCGATGAAGACTGGGCATAATCCAGCAGACTTCACCAGCGAAAACATTGATCATTTCCGTGAACAAATCAAAGCTTTGGGCTTGTCTTATGATTGGGATCGTGAAATTAACACAACAGATCCAGAATATTATAAGTGGACGCAATGGATTTTTGAAAAGTTGTACGAAAAAGGTTTGGCTTACGAGTCTAACATGATGGTCAACTGGGATCCAATTGACCGTGTTGTTTTGGCCAATGAAGAAGTCATTGATGGTAAGTCAGAACGTTCAGGCAACCCTGTTGAACGTAAAGCCTTGCGTCAATGGGTCTTAAAAATTACAGCGTACGCTGATCGGTTGGTTGACGATTTAGAAGATCTAGATTGGCCAGAAGCGATTAAAGAACAACAACGTAATTGGATTGGTCGTTCAAAGGGCGCAGCGGTTTTCTTTGACGTTGCCAATACTGACGACAAGATCGAAGTCTACACGACACGGCCTGACACGCTTTTCGGTGCAAGTTATATGGTGTTGGCGCCTGAACATCCGTTGGTTGATCAAATTGTGTCAGCCGAACAAGCCCAAGCAGTGGCCGATTACCGTGCGTCAATCGCAGCGAAGTCAGACCTTGAACGGACGGATTTGAACAAGGATAAGACTGGTGTCTTCACTGGCGCTTATGGCATTAATCCAGTCAATAGCGAACAATTACCAATTTGGATTGCTGATTATGTTTTGGCTTCTTATGGAACGGGGGCTATCATGGCTGTACCAGCCCATGATGAGCGTGATTATGAGTTTGCCAAGAAGTTCGGCCTAGATATTAAGCCGGTGATTGCTGGTGGCGATATTACCGAAGCGCCTTATACCGGTGATGGTGTGCATATCAATTCAGAATTTTTGGATGGGTTGGATAAGGCGACAGCAATTGATGAAATGATTACTTGGCTCGAAGCACATCAAGCGGGACACGCACAAACAAACTTCCGGTTGCGTGACTGGGTCTTCTCACGGCAACGTTATTGGGGTGAACCAATCCCAGTCATTCATTGGGAAGACGGGACGAAGAGTCTTGTGCCTGAAGCTGAATTACCATTGCTTTTGCCACGTGCCACTGAACTACGACCTTCAGGTAATGGTGAATCACCACTGGCAAACCTAACAGATTGGTTAGAAGTAACTCGTGAAGATGGTGTGAAGGGCCGTCGTGAAACCAATACGATGCCACAATGGGCTGGTTCATCATGGTATTTCTTGCGTTATATTGATCCACGCAACAAGGAACAACTAGCCGATCCTGATAAATTAAAGTATTGGATGAATGTTGACTTGTACGTTGGCGGGGCCGAACATGCTGTGTTACACTTATTGTACGCGCGTTTCTGGCACAAGTTCTTGTATGATCTTGGCGTTGTGCCAACAAAGGAACCCTTCCAAAAGCTGGTCAACCAAGGCATGATTCTTGGTGAGAACCATGAAAAGATGTCTAAGTCAAAGGGTAACGTGGTCAATCCGGATGATATCGTGGCTGAATTTGGTGCCGATACCCTCCGAGTGTATGAAATGTTCATGGGACCATTGACGCAAAGCAAGCCATGGTCTGAAGAAGGCATTACGGGTTCACGTCGTTGGTTAGATCGCGTTTGGCGCTTGTTGATTGATGATGAAGGTCAGCTACGTGACCGTGTCACGACGGTTAATTCCGGTGAGTTGGATAAGATTTATCATCAAACGGTCAAAAAGGTCACGGAAGATCTTGAAAACATGCGCTTTAACACGGCAATTTCTCAAATGATGGTGTTTGTCAATGAAGCTTATAAGGCCGACAGCCTATTCCTGGACTACATGACAGGCTTTGTACAACTATTGGCACCATTTGCACCGCATCTATCAGAAGAACTTTGGGTCCGTTTGGGACAAGAAGCTTCTATTTCATATGTGGCTTGGCCAACTTATGATCCAGCACAACTTGTTGAAGATACGGTTGAAATCATTTTCCAAGTCAACGGTAAAGTACGTGGTAAGGCCACAGTGGCGCGTGATATCGATCAAGATGGCATGATTGCTGCGGCTAAAGAAGATGATAACGTTCAAAAGTTTATCGCGGATAAGACGATCCGCAAGGTCATCGCCATTCCAGGCAAATTTGTCAACATTGTCGTTGGCTAAAAGATGACTTAAATGATTTAAGATGCTGGTAAGTCATTACCAGCGTACATAATGCAAGAGGAGTACACACATGACGGATGAACAGCATCCAGGCGATTCAAAAATGCAAGGAAAGCATGTTGATAAAATCAATGTGGACGGCCAGGTATTAAGTGCAGATGAAATTCTAGCCCGAGCCCGTCAACGCATCCAAGCAAAAAAGCAACCCCATAATAGTCCAGTTGCTCGTCAACCACAATCAGAACACCCGCAGCCTCAGGTACAGACACAACGCGCTGCTGAACAATTAGCGGCAATGCAAGCGCAGAATGACCAAGCGCGTCAAAACATTCGGAAAAAGAAACCACAGTTGCAGTCTTCGCAAGCTGCTGATCCGTTTGCGAGCGACATCAAAACGGTTGTGCCGCCCCAAAAAGCAAAAACGCCGCAACCAGACGCCACAAAGTCAGCACAAGATCAAGCGCAAGCGACGCTGATCAAAGGCTCGGCTTGGTTGTCAGCAGGGAATATTATTTCTCGTATTCTTGGGGCGGTTTATATTGTGCCCTGGATGGCGCTGTTAGGTGCTGATTCAAACCGGGCTAACGGTTTGTTTGGTCAAGGTTACAATATTTATGCTGTTTTCTTGGCGATTGCAACGTTTGGTGTCCCAGCTGCTATTTCAAAGTTGGTGGCGCAATATCATGCGCGACGTGATGTGCATCAATCACGACAATTAACGCGCCACTCCTTGATTTTAGGGGTATTTCTGGGATTGGTCTTTGGGACCACGATCTATGTGCTGACCCCTTGGTTAGCCATGGGAGATCCTAACTTTATCCCAGTGCTGCATTCTTTGGCACCGGCCGTAGCAATTTTCCCATTAATGTCGATGTTGCGCGGCATTTTTCAGGGTTACCAGCTGATGAGCGTGTCAGCTTTGTCTCAAATTGTTGAACAGATTGCACGTATCATCTATATGTTGGTCAGTGCGGTGATTATTTTGAAGGCGACGCCGGGTAACTGGAGTGCCGTTGTGGTGCAGTCAACCTTTGCGGCTTTCATTGGTGCGCTGTTTAGTATGCTGGTGCTCGGTTGGGGTTGGATTAAGTATCACAACATTGTGATGCAGCCAATGCCACATGATGCGCCACGCGTCAACACACCAACTTTAAAATTAATCCTGGATATTTTAAAAGAATCTTGGCCGTTTATTATTATTGGTTCAGCCATTACACTGTTCCAATTAGTCGATCAATATACTTATTTTAATGTGATGAGTCATTTTTTTGCCATGACGAATGCACAGTTACAGACGGATTTTGCCTTGTTTAGTGCCAATCCGAATAAGTTGATTATGATCATTGTGCCGTTTTCGACAAGTATTGCCGCAACTGCTTTGCCAATGTTGTCGGGTAGTAAGGCAACTTTGACACATGCCGATATTCAACAACAGCTTAAGCAGGTCATTAAACTGTTTGCGATTGTGATGTTGCCAAGTGCTTTGGGGATGTTTGCGATTGCCTCACCGTTGTATAAGATGTTTTATCCAATTGATGTATCAAATCAAGAGGGCATTTACTTACTACAATATTCAACAATTTTGGCCATTGTCTTTAGTTTGTTTATGTTACTGGCGTTTATTTTACAAGCGTTATCGGAAGTTTCCATTGTGATTAAGGCGTTTGTTTACGGCTTGTTAGTCAAAATTGTTTTGCAAGTACCGATGATTCGCTATTTTGAAGGCATGGGCGCGTTAATTGCAAGTGTCATTGGGATGACCGTAGCGATTGCCTTTATGTTAGATTATCTCAATGCGGCGTATGGCGTGTCATTGGGGTCTCTTGGTAGAGAACTTTGGCAATTATTCATGGGTGCCTTAGTGATGGCAGCGGTAGCCTACAGTATCGTGTTTGTGATGAGCAACTTTGTATTCCCAATGGATACTAAATTGTCTGTCACGTTGACAACGTTCTTAAGTGCCGGTATTGGTGGCATTGTTGTCGCAATCATTTATCTTAAAATGGGATTTGGGGATGATCTTCTTGGGCCACGCATGGACCGGATCCCCGCTATATTACAACCAAAACGATGAGTTACTCGTCGTTTTTTTTTGACGCCAAATGAAGTAGATAAAAAATTATTAATAGACTGTTTTTCAATGCAGGGTTGGTGTATGCTAAAAATAAGTTTTGTGCGATAGGAGGTCTGTTATGACAAATCAAGACACGCAAACCGTTTTGCAACCAGAGTTAATTAATCAATTAGATCACAAAATTTTGTATTTGGGCCAATTGCAGAAAGCAATTTCGACAAATCAAGTCCCACTGGTCTATGAATTGCTCGATTCAAAAAAATATAATGAACAAATTCGACAACGTGCGCATGCTGATAGTAATCACGAACTGGCGAGTTTAGTCGCTGATATTCAGCAAGACATTGCGCATTTTTTAGCGCCAGAATTATTGGCCTACTTAACGGCAACTTTTGATTTTCTACGCTTTGAACAAGATGACGAGAATCCCATATTGTATCGGGTTTATCTTGGTGACTGGTGGCATCATCGGCAACTGGGCGTTTTAAATGTGCTCACGATTACCATTGATTATGACCAAAAAGTGATGGCAGAATTGACGCAAACCGCGCAATTAGCCAACGGGGATAGTTTGAATGCGGCGCATATCCAAGAAGTCAATCAAATTATCATGGGACTAGAGGCCTTTTTGGCTGATGATACCAAGCGACGGCTAGAATTGCAGGTGCTTGACGATCAAATTAGTGCGTTGCAAGCCAACAAATCTGGTTTGTTTGGCCGAAATGATAAAGCGACTCGTGAAAACTTGGAAAAAAAGCGCGAACTATTATTGGCGACGCAAAAAAGAGTGCCTGAAGTGGAAAAGAAGTTGGCTGCCCAACAAGAAGAATTACTCACTTTGGAAAAAGAAGATGCGCTACGCCAACTTGAACTGCAAGCTATTTTGAGCCAATTTGAAACAGTACCGGCATTTACGACGGCTTTGGCTAATAGCTATGTGGCTTACTTGACACAATTTAGTAAGGACTAGGTGTGTATGGATAATTTTGAAACAAACCAATATAGTGCACAACTTAGAAAAGATCTCATGTTATTTGAACGTTGGCAAGTACTTGTCGACGCATTGGGCACAACAACAGAACCAACCGAATTATTAGATATTTTACAAAAGATGCTGGCGTTCGATATGCATCAAGCTGAGATGATGAGAATTGCCAATCCGTTTTGGTTTCCCAACACGCACTGGGTTACTGTGGCCTTTGCCAAATTATCAGAAGCGGCTTCGCTTTCAGACACAACCATTGCGCTCCCCCAAGGGCAAAAAGTGGCGGAGTTGCATTTTTCCGAATGGCCGAATGCGACTTTCCGCTTTACGAAAGCACCGTTGGCTGCTGGCGGTTATTATTTAGAAGAAACGGCCCAAAACTTGCGTGTCCTTTACTGGGATATGAATCGGCAACGGTTGTATTTGGATACCCAGCAGTTTGCCAAATTGGTACAAACAGAGGCGATCCAACTTGCCGGGATTGAGGCACTAACCACGTTCCAGAAACGCTTGGTGGCCATTGCGATGCAGTTGGGGGATATTGGCTATGATGTTGATATGCCGGGACTTGACGCAGCGCAACAAACGGCCTTGGTCATGATGCAAAAAGATTTACCCGCTTATGTCTTAGATAGTTTGTTCGTCACAGCTGCTAAACAACAATTTGTGCTCAAGCGAATGCAAGGGGAGACTTCAGGTGCGGAAATTAGTATCGGTGATATTGCCTTGAAACTGACCCAACATCGTCAAGATGACGGCCATTCGCAATGGACTTATGATATTATAGATCATGATAAGGTCATCACAATTTTCACGTTACTACAGCAATTGCCGTTCTTTTACTATTGGTACGCCGAACAGCTGACCTATGTTGGGTTAAAAGATAAACGCGAAGTGTTTGTCGATTGATAATGCTAGACGTGTGTTGCGAGTACTTTGTTGTCAGATGTATTTAAAGGAGATCAATATGACATTACTGATTGGCGTTGCCATCATTGCAGTTGTTGCCATTGTGTGGATTAGCGTGTACAACGGCTTGGTTAAGTCGCGCATGCAGACCAAAGAGGCTTGGAGCCAAATTGATGTGCAATTGAAACGGCGAAATGACTTAATTCCTAATTTAGTCAATACGGTAAAAGGATACGCTGATTTTGAAAAGTCAACGTTGCAAGCCGTCACAGATGCGCGGACAAATGTGACGAGTGCGCAAGGCCCAGCAGCCACAATGGCAGCGTCTGATCAATTGTCAAATGCCTTGACACACTTGTTTGCCGTTGCTGAAGCTTATCCTGACCTCAAGGCGAGTGCAAACTTTACGAAATTGCAAGAAGAATTAACAAATACTGAAAACAAAATTGCCTACTCACGGCAATTATTTAACACGACAACAGCAAGCTATAACACGAAACTGCAAGCTTTTCCTAGCAATATTATTGCCGGTATCCATCATTTTGAACCCAGCGAATTTATTGCGGTTCCTGAGTCTGAGAAAGAAGTGCCAACGGTTAAGTTTTAATGTTATATGAGCAGATACAATCCAATAAACGACGGACAGTTGGCCTTTTACTTGGTTTTTTAATCTTAGTTGGCCTTGTTGGGGCTGCGGTTGGTTACTTGTTATTAGGTTCTTTGACAACGGGAATCGTTGGCGGTTTGGTCATTGGCGCCATTTATAGTTTATTGATGGTGAGTAATTCAACTAATTTGGTGATGACCATGAATCATGCCATTGAGGTAACACGCGCTGACCAAGCACCAGAACTTTGGCATACGGTTGAAGACATGGCCATGGTGGCACAAGTACCAATGCCACGCGTGTTTATTATTCAAGATGATAGTCCGAATGCGTTTGCCACTGGTAATAGCCCCAAAACTGCTGCTGTGGCCGTGACAACGGGGCTGCTGGCGTTAATGAATCGTCAGGAACTTGAAGGCGTGATTGCACATGAAATGAGTCATATTCGTAACTATGATATTCGCATTGCAACGATTGCGTTAGCGTTAACAGCGGCGATTACCATGCTGACCAACTTGGGCAGTAATTGGTGGTTTTTCGCTGGCGCGAGCGGCCGTGATCGGGATAATCGCGACAATAATAGTGGTGGCGGGCAGATTCTTATTTTTGTTTTGTCACTAGCGGTCATGATGTTTGCACCGTTAGTTGCGGCAATCATTCAAATGGCCATTTCGCGTAACCGTGAATACTTGGCAGATGCGGGCAGTGTGGCGTTAACGCGTAATCCGCAAGAATTGATTGCGGCGTTACGTAAGTTAGACAGTGCCCCACCAATGCAAGATGTCGATCCATCATCGGCGGCGCTCTATATTAATAACCCATTAGAAAAGAAAGCACATCTTTTTGATACACATCCACCGATTGCAGAACGGATTGCCCGTTTAGAGAAAATGTAAAAACATTGGCTAATTTAGCCAATGTTTTTTTGTTGTCAATGCGTACACTAAATTCTAATTGTTATGATAAAATAAAGATAATTAAGAAAGTTTAAAATTTGTTGTAAAGAGAAGGGATTCGGTATGGAAAGAATTGATAAACAAATCGTTGCATCCGGGTTGGGCTTACTGAGCGTTGCCGGTCTTGGTACTGGCTTGGCACACGCTGATACAGTCCAACGGGCAGTGAATCAGGCTGTTGTGTCACTATCTGGACAAGGCAAAGTTATACAGACGAGTGTGACCGCGACGGCACCATTAAAAATTGCCACGGGTAAAGTCGTGGCGTCGACACCGACAACACCACAAGCGGTTGTTACGACAAAACCAGAAATTTATCGCGTACAATATGGCGATTCACTCTGGGACATCGCCAAAGCGCATGATGTCAGTGTGGCAGAACTGGTGGCAAATAATCCGGGCTCTGACCTGATTTCTGTGGGCCAACAGTTGGTGATCCCAACCACACAGGCAACCGCATCCCCATCAGTTGTCGATACACAACCTGTCGCACCAACCATTACTGCTGACCAAACAACAGTCAGCACGTCTGCAAGCGTGACAATAGAGATAACAACCCCAAGTGATGTGACAGTACAACCAGCACCCGAACAACCGGCATCAACACCACTTGTGCAACCTAATCAACCAACCGTGACCGAACCAGTGACGCGTCCGGTAACTGATTCAGCAACGTTGACAACTGGTACAACTGCCAGTGATGCAGTGAATTTGGTGGTGTCATCAGGTAATCAGTTACGTCAACCAACGTCATCAACAGTCACCCAACCCACAGAAAATGATCACCAATCTGATGTGAACGTCGACAATACATCAGATAATGTTGTAACTGATGCCAAGCCGGCACAGCCCGTGACGTTACCAACAACCACGCCAACGGTATCAAATGCAACGCCAGTGACAACGCCAAGTGTTGTGGCGTTAGCACAATCGTTGACGCAACAAAACATTTCGTATGCTTGGGGTGGCGACGACTTGGCTGGTTTGGATTGTTCAGGCCTTGTGCGCTATGTTTTCCAGCAAGCGATTGGTAAAACGCTACCACATTCTTCGGTGGCACAAGAAGGTTACGTTCAAAAGAAAGCAGTGGCTGATGCCAAACCAGGTGATTTGCTCTTTTGGGGAACGCCGGGTGCTAGCTACCATGTGGCCATTTATATCGGTAAGCAAGCCTATGTGACTGCACCAGGTCCAGGCGAAACCGTGCGTGTTGAAACCATTTCATCTGCATTTATGCCAAGTTTTGCCGGGCAATTTTAGCTATATTTCGTAAGATTAAAAGGGTTGATTTTTCTCATAAAAACCTGTAAAGTAATACCAATAACTAAATCGTTTATTTGCAGATATATCGCTGGAAAATGGCCAGCAGTTTCTACCACGCCCCAAAAGTCGTGACTATCCGCAAGTGTTAGCTCGTATCTTTAATACTGGCCAAGCATTTGTGGATCTGTGTATCCCAAATGCTTTTTTTGTATCCAAATATCGAATTTTGTTATCTCATAATCGGCGGATCCGTTAACAATTGTGTTGACAAAAAGGCCTAACTAAACAATAAATGGTGAACACACAGTCATAATCATGGCACTGTTGTTATCACGTTTAAAATCGGAGGATCTCATGCAAAAATTTTTCTTAGACGACGAAAAGCCTAAGTTCAGCGCACGCAATAAGTTTGCCAAGATGGGCTTAACTTTTGATGATATGAAGTTGGTTTATGATGCAAATGCGCAAATCCAACCAGAAGATGTATCAGTCAGCACGGTGTTGACACCAACGTTAAAGTTACAATTGCCTTTGATTTCAGCTGCAATGGACACAGTCACAGAAGCCCGTTTTGCGACAGAATTGGCGAAGTTAGGCGGCTTAGGTGTTGTGCATAAGAATATGACTATTGCAGAACAAGCAGATGAAATTCGTGCCGTTAAAACGGCTACTTTTGATCAGGCGGCGTTCCCTAATGCTGCGGTTGATGCCCAAGGTCGTTTGCTAGTGGCAGGTGCTGTCGGTGTGACGTCAGATACAGTCAAGCGTGTTGAAGCGATGGTTGCTGCCGGTGTTGATGCGATTGTTTTGGACTCAGCACATGGTCATTCTGAAGGTGTGTTGCGTAAGGTTTCTGAAGTGCGTGAGGCCTTTCCAGAATTAAACATTATTGCGGGTAATATTGCCACAACTGCTGGTGCAGCTGCTTTGTATGAAGCTGGTGCTGACGTGGTTAAAGTTGGTATTGGCCCCGGTTCAATCTGCACAACCCGTGTCGTTGCTGGTATCGGTGTCCCACAACTTTCAGCAGTTCGTGATGCTGCTGAAGAAGGTGCTCGTCGTGGCAAGTCAATCATCGCTGATGGTGGGGCCAAGACGGCGAAAGATATTATTAAAGCTTTGGCTTCTGGTGGTAATGCTGTGATGCTTGGCTCAATGTTTTCTGGGACAGCAGAAACACCAGGAGAAGTCTTTGAAGATAACGGTAAGCAATATAAGACATACCGTGGGATGGGGTCAATTGCAGCCATGGAAGCCGGTTCAAAGGATCGTTATTTCCAAGGTGAAGTCAATGAAGCCAAGAAAATGGTACCCGAAGGTATTGAAGCGCGCGTGGCCTATAAGGGTGCTTTGGCTGATGTGTTAGGGACAATGATGGCAGAAATTCGTGAAGAAATGGCCAAAGTTGGTGAACAATCAATCGATGACTTGACAAAGGGCCACCGAATTACGCGTGATATCCAAGTAATTGATTATGAAGCAGAACGTGAAAACGTGAAAAAGACGATCACGATCCCAACCTTTTAATGACAAATTCACGGAGAAAAAACATGTCTGAAAATACTGAAATTATGGGCCTAGGCTATGATCAAGTCTTGCTAGTGCCTGGTGCATCAAATGTTTTGCCACATACCGTGTCATTGGCGACACAACTTGCAGATAACTTTACACTCAATATCCCACTGATTGCAGAAGCTAATGGCACAGTCACGGATAGCCGTGTTGCTGCAACTGCGTTAAATGGTGGTCTTGGCGTCATTGCCGAACAAGAAGATATTGCCGCACAAGCGGCTGCGGTTGCGGCTGCTAAAGCAACGGTGGTTGACTTGGATAAGTATCCAAAAGCCTTTTTGGATGCACAAGGTCGCGTACGTGTTGCGGCTGAAGTTTGGTTGACAACTGGGGCGCAAGAACGCGTAGCCGAACTAGTTGCAGCTGATGCTGATGCGATTTTCTTCTACTTGCAAGCAGGCTTGGACAAAGAAACAAATGATATTGTTAAAGTAGTACGCAAAGCCTTTCCAACGACATTTATTGCCGTTGGGGTGGTTGAAGATCAAGGTATTGCTGGTGCGCTTTATCAAGACGGTGTCGATGCCGTGATTGCTGGTCGTTCAGTCGATTCACAACTACCAAACAACGCCTTGTACCCATTCTTGACGACGACAATGGCCATTGCTGAAGTAGCAGCTGACTATGATAAGGCAGTGATTGCCACTGGTGGCGTACACTATTCAGGGGATGTTGTGAAAGCTATTTCTGCTGGTGCTGACGCCATTTTGGTAGCTGATTTACTGAAAGGTGAAGTACTAGAAGCAGACGGTACATTTGCCGGTGGCGACATGTCAATTGATGATGCGATTTTCCAAGCAGACGGTGGTTTGCGTGCGGGGATGGGCTATACTGGTTCATCAACGATTGTCGACCTTAAGTTAACGGCACAATTTGTTCAAATTACGGATAATGGTCTGCGCGAATCACATCCACACGATGTTGAAATTACTAAAATCGCGCCAAATTACGCGCAATAAATTCGCGCAAAGGCGCATAATGGATAAAAGGGAGTATAATGCATGGCTAATGTAAACGCCGATAAAGTTCTTGTACTAGACTACGGTAGCCAATATAACCAACTGATTACCCGCCGCATTCGTGAAATGGGTGTTTTTTCTGAATTAAAGTCACGTAACATGACTGCCGATGAAGTGAAGGCCTATAATCCAAAAGCAATTATCTTGTCTGGTGGCCCTAAGTCGGTCTACGAAGAAGATGCTTTTACGATTGATAATGACATCTTTGAATTGGGTATTCCAGTATTGGGTGTCTGCTACGGGATGCAACTCATGGCTCAGAACTTGGGTGGTAAAGTTGAAGCAAACCCTGGTAACGGGGAATTTGGTCAAACAGTCTTACACCAAACAGATACAGCTGGCTTGTTGTTTGCCAACACACCAGCAGATCAAACGGTCTTGATGAGCCATTCAGATAACGTTGTGGCTTTGCCAGAAGGCTTTGTTGTCGCTGGTGGTTCTGATAAGACACCGATTGCAGCGATTGCCAACGATGAACGTCGTCTGTATGGTGTACAATTCCACGCCGAAACAACCTTATCTGAACATGGTAAGCAAATTTTGCACAATTTTGTGTTTGACATTGCTGGTGCGGAAGCAAACTGGGATATGAGTGGCTTCATCGACGAACAAATTGCACGTATTCGTGAAGTGGTCGGCGACAAGAAAGTTTTGCTCGGTCTATCTGGTGGGGTGGATTCATCAGTTGTCGGCGTTTTGTTGCATAAAGCAATTGGCGACCAATTGACATCAATCTTTGTGGATCACGGTTTGTTGCGTAAGAATGAAGCAGCACAAGTGATGGAAATGATGGGCAAGCAATTTGGTTTGAACATCATTAAAGTTGATGCCCAAGAACGTTTCTTATCAAAGTTGGCTGGCGTCACTGATCCAGAACAAAAGCGTAAGATCATTGGAAATGAATTCATTGAAGTCTTTAATGATGAAGCAGCTAAGCTCAAAGACATCGACTTCTTGGCGCAAGGTACTTTGTATACTGATGTGATTGAATCAGGTACTGACACAGCTCAAACAATCAAGTCACACCACAACGTGGGTGGTTTGCCAGAAGATATGCAATTCCAGTTGATTGAACCATTGAACACGCTGTTCAAGGATGAAGTTCGTGAGTTGGGTGAAGCTTTGGATATGCCACATGAAATGGTATGGCGTCAGCCATTCCCAGGTCCTGGTTTGGGTATTCGTATCTTAGGTGATATCACGGAAGATAAGCTTGAAATCGTCCGTGAATCAGATTGGATCCTACGCGATGAAATCGCTAAGGCTGGGCTTGAAGGTGACGTTTGGCAATACTTTACTGTGTTGACTGGCGTGCGTTCAGTTGGTGTGATGGGCGACTATCGCACATACGATTATACAATCGCGATTCGTGCCATTACGTCAGTTGATGGCATGACAGCCGACTTTGCACAATTGCCATGGGAATTGTTGCAAAAGATTTCTGCCCGCATTGTCAATGAAGTGGGGCACATTAACCGCGTTGTCTATGACATCACGGCTAAGCCACCAGCTACCGTTGAATGGGAATAAAAATAGTTTCCTAATAACGCGGGTTACAGGCGTTTTTGGGGACATTTGGGGACATGAGCTTTAATTAAAAGTATCATTTAAGGTCACGTACAGCATGTCTGTACGTGACCTTTTTGATTAAACTAAACCACGATTATGGGGGATTATCACATTTTGATAAAGGTTTGACAAAAATAATGAAATTGTGATATATTTTACTTGTAGCGCGACGCTGCGCTAACCCAGCATAAACCGTCTTTTTGTTTTATTTAGTATGCTGCAAAGCAATTTTTTCCATATATTTTTATTTTCCATATATTTTATTTGAGACGTTATCAAAAAACGATTTGTGAAAGATGTCTTAGGGGTGTGCTGGGTTTTAAAACTATCATGCGCCAGGTACTTGATGTTATTGAGTACCTGGCGTTTTTTGTATTGTAAAAAATTGAGAAGTCAATTTTTACAAGTATTATCATCTCTGCGGTATAATAACTGTGTAGCGATGGCGTGATTCATATTGCTGCTACCCCAGCAGATAGCTTAAGAACATGATTTAATCCTACCTATCTCCTTTCAGCTTATTGACCAATAGCTGCTGTTTGCTGGGGTCTTTTTATATGTGATGGTCAGTCAAAGCAATACGTTAAAAATATATCAGCCTTTTGATAATACTGGTCGATATCGCTTGTATTGTCTTGATTTATGGTAAAATAGGTAGGTATATAGTGCAAAATAATCTGAGGGCATTTATGGCGATTCATTATCCTGCTGGTATTCGACGTACCGCAACAGCAGCCAATCAAGTTCGGGTTGGGAAGACAACTAAAAAGGCCTTAACGTTTGGTAAACGTGGCATGGGGTTAGAAGAAGAGATTAACCTCGCAAATGCCTATTACTTAGCGAACAAGCTGGCTGTCATACATAAAAAGCCAACCCCAATTACGATTGTGAAAGTGGACTATCCCGCTCGTGCTGCCGCCAAGATTACCGAGGCTTATTTTAAGCAAGCATCGACAACTGATTATAACGGTGTATATCAGGGTCGGTATCTTGATTTTGATGCGAAAGAGACAAAAAATAAGACGTCTTTTCCGTTGAAAAATTTTCATGAACATCAAATTGTGCATTTGGCACAAGTGTTGGCACAAAATGGGATCGGCTTTGTTTTAATTAAGTTTACAACGTTAGATGAAACTTACGTCTATCCGGCCAGATACTTAATTGAACAGTGGCAACGCCTGCAAGGTAAACAATCAATTCCGTATCAAGCAATCGTGCGTGATGGTTTTAGAGTCCCACACAGCCTGAACCCCAGTTTGGATTATTTAAAAGCAGTTGACCAATATTTTCAACAGCTAGACTAACATTTAGGAGTACGCCCAATAATTATGGCAAATGATAACCAATGGTCACGTGTGAATCGTAATCAAAATTTGTATGATAATCATCCTGCAACTGAGCCCCCAACGATTCCTCCGCATCACGACAAAAGGGGTGGAACGGGCGGTTCAAAGCCACCAAAGAAGCGTAAATCTTGGCGACGGATCCTCTTAACCGTCTTTTTATGGCTCTTAACCTTAGGGTTTATCGGAGCACTAGCAGGTGCAGCCGTCTTCTTTACTTATGCGAATGAAGCGCCTAATATCACTGAATCAAACTTAGCCTCTGAAAATTCCAGCGCGGTTTATGACGATCAAG
This sequence comes from Leuconostoc lactis, assembly GCF_007954625.1. NCBI lineage: Bacteria > Bacillati > Bacillota > Bacilli > Lactobacillales > Lactobacillaceae > Leuconostoc > Leuconostoc lactis. Next base: position 1,112,462 of record NZ_CP042420.1, read on the forward strand.
GTAATCCGATTTGGAAATTATCAACGGTGCAACGGAATTACGCAAATTCTAATGAAATTCCGAAAACCTTAAAAGAAGCGGTGGTGTCGATTGAAGATCGGCGCTTCTATAAACACGGTGGTGTTGATCCCATTCGAATTGCCGGTGCTGCTTTAGCTAACTTACGTGGTTCAGCATTAGGGATGCAGGGTGGGTCAACCTTAACCCAGCAACTGGTGAAATTATCAGTGTTTAGTACCTCAACTGCTGATCAGACCTTAAAGCGTAAAGCGCAAGAAGCCTGGTTAGCTATGCGGGTGGAAAAGAATTTCTCAAAAGATGAAATCCTCACTTTCTATATGAACAAAGTGTACATGGGACATGGCATTTCTGGGATGAAAACGGCGGCTGAATATTTTTATGGGAAGCCGTTAACTGAACTTTCTTTGCCACAACTGGCTTTGCTTGCGGGGATGCCACAATCACCAACAAACTATGATCCGTACCTGAAAGATACGACGGCTGCTAAGACTCGTCGTGATACGGTCCTAGATGCAATGGTGAAGTATGGCGCTATTAGCCAAAAGCAAGCCGATGATGCCAAGAAAGTGCCGATTAGTGATGGCCTACAAGATATCACAGCTAAGACACAAATGGCCAATGCTGGTCGTAAAACCGTTGATGGTTACGTACAATCTGCGCTTATTGAAGCCAAGGCATTGGGGTATGACACGTCAAAACCTGGTCTCAAGATTTATACGAATTTAGATTCTGATTTGCAACAAAAGATGTATGATTTAGCCAATGGCAATTCAATTGCTTTTCCATCAAAGAATACGCAAATCGGGGCGACAATGACTGATCCGAATAACGGACATATCGTGGCGCAAATTGGTGGTCGTAATCAAGACATTCTTTTTGGGACGAACCACGCGACTTTGACTGGTCGCTCATCTGGTTCATCCATTAAACCGTTGTTGGACTATGGCCCAGCCATTGAGTATCTCAACTGGCCGACTTATCGGACAGTTGAAGATAAAAAGTATAAGTACCCTGGGACAAATCATGATGTCACGGATTGGGATGGGAAATACATGGGCAACATCACCATGCGTACTGCTTTAACCCAATCACGAAACATTCCTGCCGTACATGCCTTGGAAGAAGTTGGTGGTGAAAATGCTTCTAAGTTTATGAGTGCGATGGGTATTCAATTGAATAAGATCCCTGGTGGTCAAGATGCGATTGGTATGTCACTGTCAACAGTTCAAGAAGCCGGTGCGTTTGGGGCTATCGCCAATGGTGGTACGTACTACAAACCAACCTATATTTCAAAGGTTGTGACTGCGGATGGGACGACCCATAACTACAGTGTGTCGGGTAAGCGGGCAATGAAGCCAAGTACGGCCTTTATGTTGACTGACATGATGAAGGGCGTCATTAAGCCAAATGCGACGGCGGCTGATGCGATGATTCCTGGCCTACATCAAGCCGGTAAGTCTGGTTTAGTTGGTTTCGGTCCAGGAGAACAAATGCCGGATCGTGCCATTAAAGATGCTTGGTTTACTGGTTTCACAAGATCTTATGTCTTGTCAGTATGGACTGGGTATGATGACAATTCTCAAGGTTATATTCCTTGGACATACCAAGATTTGCCAGCACAATACTATCAAAAGGTGATGTCATATGCGATGCAAAACAAGCCGAACTCGGATTGGAAGATGCCGGATACGGTCACACCAAAAATCAATGGTAACATTGTGGAATATGAAGTGAAAAATGCGAAGTGGAGTAATGGTGGTTTGCCAACGGTGACATCTGCATCACAGTCTGGCGAAACACCAAGTGAAGCTGGTATTCCAGCTGGCGCTGCCTCGGTTGGTTCGTCAAACAGCAACAACTAGTATCAAAAAAACTTGCGTGAGCAGGTTTTTTATTTTAGAGAGGGTTTATGTCAAGATTATGGGTAACAGGCTATCGTAGCTATGAAATCGGTACATTTGGTGAAAAAGACCCCAAAATTACGGTGGTAAAATACGCCCTGGAACAAGTGATCCGTCAGCAACTCGATCTGGGATTGGAATGGGTGATTACTGGTGGCCAACTGGGGGTGGAACAGTGGAGTGTGGCTGTCGCACTGAGTCTGAAAGCAGAATTTCCCCAATTAAAAGTGGCGATGATGTATCCATTTCAACAATTTGGGCAACAATGGCAAGAAAATAATCAAGCGCAGTTGCGGCAATTAGCAGCACAGTGTGATTTTGTGGATAGCGTTTCGCAAGCGCCATATCAAGGGCCGCAACAATTAAAGAATTACCAAAAATTTATGCTATCGCATACGGATGCCGCGCTGTTAGTTTACGATCCGGATTTTGAAGGTAAAACACGGTATGACTTACAAGCTATTGAGCAGCAACAAGCCACCATGCCATATCCATTAACGACGATTGATATGTATAGCTTGCAAGAATATGCGACCGAATATGAAGAGAAATTGGCCGAAAATCAAGCATTTCCAGAATAGTCATGCAATTTTCTTGTCAATGACGCGTTTTATTGGTAATATAGATTAAGTAAAAAAATAAATGAGGTGTGCACTTGTGGAACAAGTAAAATACACGCAAAAAGACATTTTAGAGCGCGTTTTTAAGCAAAAGCGTATGGGTGTTGGTTATGACCCAGCAGACGTGGACAGTTTCTTGGATGACATCATCAAAGATTACGGTGCCTTCACTGGTCGTATTGAACAGTTGCAAGGTGAAGTTGCCCGTTTGCAAACAGCCTTGAAGGCTTCGCAAGAACAACTTGTCGCATTGAAGCAACAAGCTGCTGTACAACCTGCACAACCGGTTACACCAGAAGCACCTGTCGCTGTTGAAGCAACTGTTGTTGAATCACCAAAGGCTGAACAAGTGGTGACAAACCTTGATTTGATCAAGCGTGTTGCTAACTTGGAACGTGCCGTCTTTGGTCCAGGGGCAGAAAACCTTTAAATCGTCAGAATTACAGACGATTATCATCATGAATGATTATTTTTTTGTAAGCATTGGGTAATTGCGCGTTATATTTCTAACGTGAGGAAGGTCCATGCTCGCACAACCTGTGATGGTTGTAGTGTTTGTGCTGGGATAAAGAATAAACCCAGGGGCAGTAATGTCACGGCGGTCGAACAGGCTAAGGCTTAGGCTATGTCTTAATAGGCTCGAAGGTGCCATAGAAACGTATACGTTAGTGAAAGCTAGCGTTTGAGACGAGGTAAACCCCGCAAGCGGGCAACCCAAACTTTTGGTAGGGGCGGCTAATCTAGCGAACTGAAGCGATGGTTGGTATGGTTTGGCGACAAACTTAGATAGATGATTACCGAAGGTGATATGTACCTGCATATCACTGGAACAAAACATGGCCTATAGATGCTTACATCAGGTGACGTCACATTGTGGCGTCTTTTTTTGTATACAAAAATAGTGGCAATATACAGGATATGGTTGCATATCACTAAAAAATCATTGCATAAAAATTCATATCGGGTTATGATTAGTTACGTTAATTGTTGATGGGAGATTTAAATATGAAATTTAAACAGATGAAGCGGATGCTAATGGTTTTAGTTAGCGTGATGTTGCTGATACCAACGTTGTTGGTCTTTGTGCCAAAAGCGCATGCGGATGACACGGATGCAACTTATGCCAAAATTAAAAAGAACGGTGTCTTAGTTGTCGGGATGTCAGCTGATTATGCACCGTTTGAATTTCACACGACAATCAATGGTCGTGATGAAATTGTCGGTTTTGAAGTTGCCATGGCCAAGCAACTCGCCAAAGATTTAGGCGTTAAGATGCAAATCAAGGAAATGGGCTTTGATGGCTTAATCGGCGCGTTGCAAACGGGTAAGATTGACGTCATTGTTTCTGGTATCAATGCGACGCCAGAACGTGAACAGGTGGTGGCCTTTTCAAAACCTTATATGTCACCAAAACAAACGGTGTTGATTCTCAAGAAAAATGCCCCACAGTTTACGACTGATGTGAGTTCTTTTGCTGGTAAGAAGGTTGGGGCGCAACGCCAGACAACCCAAGAAACATTTGTGCAAGAGAATATGCCAAATTCAAAGTTGGTTAGTTTGCAAAAAGTACCTGATCTCGTGTCACAATTGTCTACAGGTAAGATTGCCGGTATTGTCTTAAATGATCCAATTTCAGAAGCGTATGCGCAGCAAAATAAAGCCTTAGCGGTTATTTATCCAAAACCAAACGAATCTGAAGGGGCGGTTTCTATCGCCATGCCAAAGAATTCGCCAGTTTTGCAAGCCAAAATCAACACTGCAATTGATCAAATGGTCTCTTCTGGTCAACTCAATAAATTCAAAAAAGAAGCTAACACGTTGATGTTTGCCAAGCAATCATTCTGGGCAAAGTATGGTAACTTGTTTGTCAAGGGGACTTTGATCACACTGGCCTTAGCAGCAGTTGCCGTCATTATCGGGGTTGTTTTGGGAACGATTTTAGCACTCTTTAAGTTGTCACCAAACTTTATTTTAAGAGTGATTGGTAATGTTTACGTTGAATATGTTCGTGGGACACCATTGTTGGTCCAAGCGTTCATGGTCTTCTTCGGGACACAAGTGATTGGCTTAAACTTATCAGCATTTGCCGCCGGTTCACTGGCAATGGGCTTGAATTCAGCTGCGTATGTTGCCGAAATTATTCGTTCCGGTATTAACTCGATTGATGGTGGCCAAACAGAAGCCGCAAGGTCGCTTGGTCTGTCAAAGCGCAAAACGATGCGTTTCATCGTCTTACCACAAGCGGTTAAGAATATCTTACCTGCTTTGGGAAACGAGTTTGTCACAGTCATTAAGGAAGGTTCTGTGGTATCCGTCATCGGTGTTGGCGAATTGATGTTCCAAACAGGGGTGGTACAAGGGGCTAGCTTTAAGCCATTCTTCCCACTTTTGATTGCTTCATTCATTTACTTTGTATTAACCTTTACGATTAGTCGTGCTCTAGGTTATGCTGAAAAGCGTATGGCACGTACCAGTCGCTAATGTGCAAAACGGTTTGACAAAATGTCAAACCGTTTTTTGATTGCAAGATAGAAAACGAATATTCAGGTTTTGATGTTATGGAAACGCTTACAAAGCAAACGTTCGTTTATCAAGCTTAAATTAACGGTAACGTTCGTGTATAGCGAACGTTTTTTTTATTTGTGTGAATTTTCTTATTTAAAATCGTACTATTTTGCGCTTTTTTCTGTTAAATTTAAATAGCAGACGAACGAATAATTAATGTTAGATTGAATTATCGTTAAAACACGAACAATGGAGGATATTATGCCACAAGTCGCGGTAGTCATGGGATCAACGAGTGATTGGCCAACAATGAAGCAAACAGTCAAATTATTAGAGATGTTGGGCGTCACCTATGAAAAGCATGTGATTTCAGCCCATCGCATGCCAGAGCAGTTGCAAGCCTTTGGGCAAGCAGCACAAGACAATGGGTTACAAGTGATCATTGCTGGTGCTGGTGGTGCAGCGCATTTACCTGGTATGTTAGCGGCCAATACGTTGGTGCCAGTTATTGGCGTACCGATGCAGTCACGGGCACTCAATGGTTTGGATTCGCTCTTGTCAATTGTGCAAATGCCAGCTGGTATTCCAGTCGCTACAGTGGCCATCGGTGAAGCCGGCGCCAAGAACGCAGCGATTTTAGCAGCGCAAATTGTCGCGCAAGGACAGCCAGCCATTTTGGCTAATTTGGTGGCGTTCCGTGCCAAGCAAACACAACAATCGATTGATAGTGAGGCTGATCTCGTATGACCAATCTTATTTTGCCACCGGCAACCATCGGCATTATTGGCGGTGGGCAACTTGGCCAAATGATGGCACTGGCCGCAAAGACCATGGGCTATAAAGTTGGTGTGCTTGATCCAACGGAGGCTGCACCGGCAGGTCAAGTAGCCGATTTTCAAATCGTGGCCGCCTATGATGATCAAGCAGCAATCGATGAATTAGCTGCCCGCAGTGACGTGTTGACCTACGAATTTGAAAATGTCGACGTGACGGCACTGGCGAAACATGCTGATTTAGTGCCACAAGGGACTAAATTACTAGAAATTACCAGTAATCGTTTAACCGAAAAAACATTTATCCGTGATGTGGCGAAGGTGCCGGTTGCGCAATTTATGGCCATTCATTCCGCCAAAGAATTTGCCGATGCGATTGGTCGGATTACCTTACCAGCCATTTTAAAAACTGTCAGTGGTGGTTATGATGGCCACGGTCAGTGGTCAGTCGAGAATGAAGCAGATGTTGCAACACTACTAGCTGATTTTCCGTCAGGCACGCTGATTTTGGAACAACGCGTCCCATTTAAAAAAGAATTGAGTATCATGGTGACACGTGACGCCAATGATCACGTAGTCTTTTGGCCAATTGCTGAAAACGTCCATGTCAATCATATTTTAAAAACTAGTGCTGTCCCAGCCGTGTTAAGTGCGTCAGATACAGCCAAGATCCAACAAATCGCAACGAGTATCGCCAATAGCTTATCCTTACGTGGGGTATTGGGCATTGAATTGTTTGTCAGTGATGATCATGTTTGGGTCAACGAACTGGCGCCACGCCCGCATAACTCAGGACATTACACCATTGAAGCAACGAATATTTCCCAATTTGAAGGGCATATTCGCAGTATTACTGGCTTATCACTACCAGTGATTACCGCGCAAGCCCCAGCCCTCATGCTTAATCTTTTGGGCGATGAAATCCAGCAAGCACGTGAAGATTTCGTCAATCATCCGGAATGGCATTTCCATGATTATGGCAAGGCAGCGATCAAACGCGATCGTAAAATGGGGCATATTACGGTGATTGGTGATAATAATAGCCAGAAACTATATGAATGGAGTCAGACACATGGCCAGCGTTGAATTTGAAAATCGTGAGATTACACAAGCCACTCTTAAATATACGGGTAAAGCCAAACAGGTTTATACCACCAATGACCCAGAAATTTTATGGGTGCATTATCTTGATCAAGCCACTGCTTTAAACGGTAAAGTCAAGGAAACAATCACTGGTAAAGGGGAGCTTAATAGTGCCATTAGCCAGTTATTATTTGACTATTTAACGCGACATGGGATTGACAATCACTACTTGAAGTCGATTTCAGCCACCGATGAATTGGTGACAGCCTTAGACATTTTGCCGATTGAAGTTGTGACACGTAATTATGCCTCAGGACACTTTGTCAGCAAGTTTGCTGCCACACCGATGCAAACCTTAACGCCTGTGGTGCAAGAATTTTATTTCAAGTCGGATGCGCTTGATGACCCTTTCATGAATGATTCTCAGATTTTGGCGTTGGGTCATGCGACTGCCGCTGAATTAGCCCAATTACGTCAAAAATCACAAGATGTTAACCAGTTACTCAGCGTGCTTTTTGAACAAGTTGGCATTCGCCTGGTTGATTTCAAACTGGAATTTGGCCGTACAGCCGCTGGCAAAATTGTCTTAGCCGATGAATTATCACCCGACAACATGCGTTTAGTGGATATTGCCACTGGTAAGTCATTAGATAAAGATGTTTTCCGGCAACACACAGGTGATGTCACTGTTGGCTATCACGACGTCCTCACACGATTACAGGAAGCGATTTAAGGAGAGAAAAAATGTATTTAGCAAAGATTTATGTAACTTATAAGCCCTCAATTTTGGACCCACAAGGTGAAGTTATCAAGGCAGCCCTCCAACGTATGGATTACGCCGGTGTTGAACAAGTAGCCCAAGGTAAGTATTTTGAAGTGAAGTTGCATGCTAAGGATGTTGATACAGCGACAGCAGAAGTTGAAAGCTTTACAGATGCTTTGTTGATTAATCAAAATACAGAAACGTATCGCTTTGATTTGAGTTTAGTTGAAGATGAGGTGACTGCATGAAGGCCGCAGTAATTAGTTTTCCTGGCTCAAACTGTGATTTTGATATGCTCTATGCTTTACAAGATTTCGGTGTTGATGCGCAAATTATTTCCGCAAAAGCCAATGATTTAACTGGTTTTGATGCCATCTTTTTGCCAGGTGGCTTTTCATATGGCGATTACTTGCGAACTGGGGCGATTGCCCGTTTTTCACCAATTATGAGTGCAGTGACGCAAGCAGCCAATGACGGGAAGTTGATTGTTGGGATTTGCAATGGTTTCCAAATTTTAACTGAGGCTGGTTTGTTGCCAGGTCAATTATTGGTTAATGCTACCCCTGGTTTTATCTGTGATGAAGTGCCACTCAGCATCGCTAATGCACAAACTGCCTTTACAAATGCTTATGATCCAGCAGAAACGATTATGATTCCTATTGCGCATGGTGAAGGCAATTACTATGCCGATGAAGCCACTTTGGCTCTGTTGGAAGAAAATCAACAAGTAGTCTTCCGTTATGTCGAAAATCCTAATGGGTCAGCTAACGATATCGCTGGGATCATGAATGAACAGGGCAATGTCTTTGGCATGATGCCACACCCTGAACGGGCAGTGGATGCTGTGACTGGTAACATTGATGGTCAAAACTTCTTCAAAAGTATTCTTTCTGGTATCTTGGCACGCGCATAGACGAGGTTGAGACAACATCGGGACATGCCGTTTGGCAATTATTGACGTTTTATTGAAAGGCAAAAAAACATGACAACAGTCACAAGTAACGAACTCACACCTGAGCAAGTTCGTGATTCAAAAATTTACACACAGTGGGGACTAACTGAAGCAGAATACGATTTGATCGTTGCTGAACTCAAACGCCTCCCTAACTATACGGAAACGGGTATTTTTTCCGGCATGTGGTCTGAACACGTGTCGTATAAGAAATCAAAGCCAATTTTACGTAAGTTCTGGTCAACAAATGAACGCGTCTTGCAAGGACCAGGTGAAGGGGCAGGTATTTTAGACATTGGTGATGGTCAAGCGGTCGTTTTCAAGGCCGAAAGTCACAATCATCCAAGTTTCGTTGAACCTTATGAAGGGGCGGCAACTGGTGTTGGTGGGATTCTGCGTGATATTTTCTCAATGGGTGCGCAACCCATTGCTGTACTCGATTCACTCCGTTTTGGAGAATTAGACAATGCGCACACGAAGCACATTGTTGATGGTGTGATTGCCGGTATTGCCGGTTATGGGAACGCGATTGGCATTCCAACAGTCGGTGGGGAAATCAGTTTTGACAACGTTTACGCAGGTAATCCTTTAGTCAATGTCATGGCGGTGGGTTTGATGGATCAAGCTGCCATGCAACTCGGTCAAGCCAAAGGTGTCGGTAATGCGATTATCTATGTTGGCGCCAAAACTGGTCGCGATGGGATTAACGGGGCGTCATTTGCCTCAGCAGAGTTCTCAACTGAACACGAATCAGATCGTTCAGCAGTCCAAGTTGGAGATCCTTTCTTGGAAAAGTTGGTCATGGATGCGACATTAAAAGCCGTTCATGAACACTCCGACATTATTGTTGGTATTCAGGACATGGGTGCCGCTGGTCTGCTGTCATCAAGTTCTGAAATGGCCGCTAAAGCTGGCATGGGTATTACGTTGAATTTGAATAAAGTGCCGCAACGTGAAACGCACATGACACCTTATGAACTGATGTTGTCAGAATCACAAGAACGCATGTTGTTGGTGGTTAAGCGCGGTGAAGAACAAGCCATTTTGGATTTGTTCCATGAAGCGGATTTGGATGCCGTGGTGATTGGTGAAGTAACAGACAATGGTCGCTACGTATTGTCATTTAATGATGAAATTGTCGCTGATGTACCGATTGACTTTTTGACACATGCGCCAAAGCAAGATTTGCCAATGGCCGAACCAAAGCGTTTGGCAACCTTTACGGCCGATCAGTATCAACCTGACTTGTCTGATGTCAAACAGACAATCCTTGACCTGTTGGCCCAGCCAACGATTACCTCAAAGGCCAGTCTATTTCGTCATTTTGATTCAATGGTGCGTGCGGATACGGCTATTAAGCCTGGTGGCGATGCCAGCTTGGTGCGCGTGCGTGGCACAAAGAAGGCGCTAGCCATGACGACCGATGTCAATGCACGTTATTTGTACTTAAATCCCCGTGTTGGGGCAAAAATGGCAGTCGCTGAAGCGGCCCGTAACATTGTCGCAACGGGTGCTTTGCCAATTGGAATTACGGATGGCTTGAACTTTGGGTCACCAGATAATCCAGAAGTGTATTATGAATTAGATCAAGCGGTTGCCGGTATTAATGAGGTGGCTAAGCAACTCAACACACCAATTATTTCGGGGAATGTCTCGCTTTATAACGAAACAGATGGTCAAGCCATCTACCCAACGCCAATGATTGGGATGGTTGGGTTACTGGATAACGTTGACCTTGCGACGACGATTGGCTTTAAGCAAGCCGGCGATGTGATTTATGTGATTGGGGCAACACAAGCTAGTTTCAACGGTTCAGAAATCCAAAAAATGCAAACAGGCACGATTGACGGCCAACTCTTTGCATTTGATGATGCAGCAGAAATGGCTGCTCAAACGCTTGTCCGTCAAGCAATTGGGCAACAGTTACTGGCTAGCGCGCATGATTTGGCTGAAGGTGGTTTGATTGTTGGGTTGTTGGAAAGCAGTTTTGCTGGGCAATTGAGCTTCAATGTCAACACAAACTTAGCGACACCATATTTGTTTGCCGAAACACCAAGCCGGTTCGTGGTGAGTGTGGCGGCAGATAAAGTGGCTGCTTTTGAAGCCTTGGCGGGCGATTTAGCCACACGTATTGGTGACGTCACAACCGGCGATGATGTGGTTTTGGCAACAACAACCGACGAAATTGTGTTGTCACGTCAGGCAGCACAAAAGGTTTATCAGGAGAGTATCTCATGGCAATTACAAGCGTAACCGCACAGGAAATGGCCGCTAATTTGGCGCGACAGGCGGAAACAGCACGTGTCAATGTGCGGAGCTTAAACGAAGAATGTGGGATTTTTGGTGTTTGGGGCCGACAAGATGCTGCGCAATTGACTTATTACGGGTTGCACGCCTTGCAACACCGTGGTCAAGAAGGTGCCGGCATCGTGTCCAACCATGATGGACATCTTTGGCAAGAACGCGGCTTAGGCTTGTTGAGTGATGTTTTCCGTGATCCAACGCGGATTGAAGCGTTGGCTGGGGAAAGTGCTATCGGGCATGTCCGTTACGCAACGGCTGGTTCTCACGGGATTGAAAACATTCAACCCTTGATGGTGAATTTTCACGACATGCAAATTTCATTGGCACACAATGGGAATTTGACGAATGCTAAGTCACTCCGTCAAGGGTTGGAGAAAGAGGGCGCTATTTTCCAAAGTTCATCAGATTCAGAAATTTTGTTGCACTTGATTCGCCGCTCAAAGGCGGATAAGTTTGTGGACAAGTTGAAAGAAGCCTTGAACATTGTGCGCGGTGGGTTTGCTTATCTGTTGCTCACACCACATGGCCTATATGCCGCTTTAGATCCGCATGCTTTTCGGCCGTTTGTGATTGGACAAATGCCTGATGGTCATTATGTGGTCACATCGGAGACGGCTGCTTTGGATGTTGCTGGTGCACGCTTTGTCCGTGATGTGCAACCTGGCGAATTGGTTACGATTGATGATAACGGCTTAACGATTGATCGTTACACCGATAAGACGACACTTAATATTGATTCGATGGAATACATTTATTTTGCGCGACCTGACTCAACTATTTACGGCGTCAACGTGCATAAGGCGCGTAAGCGTATGGGCGCGGCTCTTGCTGCAGAACAACCCGTGCCGGAAGCAGATATTGTGGTTGGGGTACCGAACTCAAGCCTTTCAGCAGCGGCTGGTTTTGCGGAAGCAACTGGCTTGCCCAATGAAATGGGTTTGGTAAAAAACCAATATATTGCCCGAACATTTATTGAACCAACTCAGGATAAGCGCGAGCGGGCCGTCCGCATGAAGTTAAGTGCCGTTAAAGATGTTGTTCGTGGCAAAAATGTTGTGCTGGTTGATGATTCAATTGTCCGTGGGACAACCTCAATGTTTATTGTACGGATGTTAAAAGAAGCCGGCGCGAAGTCAGTGCATGTGCGTATTGCTAGCCCAGTCTTTAAATTCCCATCATTTTATGGGATTGATATGCAAACCACCGCAGAATTGATGGGTGCCAATAACACGTTAGATGAAATGCGCGACAAGATTGAGGCGGATTCGCTTGGTTTCTTGACTGTCGATGCTTTAGTCAAGGCGATTGATTTACCCTACGATGGCGAGGGCACTGGTTTGACAACGGCTTATTTTGACGGTCACTACCCAAGTCCAATTTATGATTATGAAGACAGTCTAGCTGACTTTGTGGCAACGGGTGCGGTAGACTTTACTGCTGAACCAACGACCACATACCATCCCCGCCAAGTCGCTTCGTTACGCAACGAAGAAATCATGGCTGATGGGACGATTCATTTAGATTCACAAACAATTCAGGGAGTAGAAGCATGACCGAACAAAACGCTTATCAGCAAGCCGGCGTCGACATTAAAGCCGGTGAAGAAGCCGTCGAATTGATGAAAGATGCGGTCGCTGATACGTATAATGCACAAGTTTTGGATGGCTTAGGCGGCTTTGGGGCAGCTTTTGCTTTAGGTAATCAGTACCAAAACCCTGTCTTGGTATCGGGTGCTGATGGTGTCGGGACAAAGTTGTTACTAGCGATTGCGGCTGATAAACACGATACCATTGGGCAAGATCTTGTGGCGATGGTGGCTAACGATATTTTGGCCCAAGGGGCCAAGCCGGCATTTATGTTGGATTATCTTGCCGTGGATAAGATGCGACCAGCAGTCGTGGCAGAAATTGTCACGGGTGTGGCCAAGGCTGCCAAAGCTTCAGGGATGGCATTAATTGGTGGTGAAAGTGCAGAATTACCAGGACTTTATGCACCTAAGCATTATGATTTGGCGGCATTTGCTGTTGGTGTGGCTGAGCAAGACCAACTCTTAAATCCTCAAAATGTAGCGGCTGGCGATGTTTTGATTGGTTTGCCATCGTCTGGGATTCACTCAAATGGTTACTCATTAGTGCGCCATGTCTTAGGCATTCAATCAGATGATGACTTTAATCAATTACCTGAAGACCTCAAGACAACCTTACTCACACCAACCGCTCTATATGCCAAGCCTGTTTGGCCACTGGTTGAAGCCGGTTTGTTGCAAGCGATGGCACACATTACGGGTGGTGGTTTGACGGAAAACCTACCACGCGCCTATGAGGCCACACTTTCAGCGCAAATCAACTGGGGCTCATGGCCAATCTTGCCAATTTTCAACACGTTACAAGCCGCTGGGCAACTTGCCCTTGACGATATGTTATTGACTTTCAATAATGGGTTGGGCATGGTCTTGATTGTGAAGCCTGCTCATCGTGATGCGGTATTAGCGGCATTGGCTGCGCAAGATCAAGCCGCTTACGTGATCGGTGAAATGGTGCCGTACGCTGGGGCTGGCGTCGTTTATTCAGGAGACGCCCCATGGTAAGAAAAGTACGCTTAGCCGTTTTTGCGTCGGGGACAGGGACTAATTTTCAAGCCTTGTATGATGCCATTTTACAACGGCATTTAGATGCTGAAATTGTGCGGTTAATCGTGGATAAGTCATCAGCTGGGGCCTTAAACTTAGCCAAACTATTCGGTGTGCCGGCGATTTTTATCAAATACTCATCGTATGACTCAAAGCCAGCAGCAGAGCAGGCGATTTTAGACCAACTGGCCGATGATCAAGTTGATGGTATTTTACTGGCTGGCTATATGCGGATTTTGACCCCAAAATTAATTGATGCCTATGCTGGTAAAATTATCAATTTGCATCCAGCCATGTTGCCCGCTTTTCCAGGCCGACACAGTATCTTGGATGCTTTTGAGGCAGGCGTTGACACGACTGGAGTGACCGTTCATTATGTCGATAACGGCATTGATACGGGCCAAATTATTGCCCAACAAGCCGTTCCGCGTTATCCAGAAGATACGTTGTTGGATTTGGAAACACGAATCCACCAGGTCGAACATGTTTTATATCCCAATACTTTAGAACAGTTACTTAACGAAGGAGTTTTCTTAAAATGACACGTGCATTACTCAGTGTTTCTGATAAAAGTGGTTTGGTACCATTTGCTGAAAAGTTGGTTGCCTTAGGCTATGAATTGATTTCAACGGGTGGCACCCATAAAGTGCTTGCCGAAGCAGGACTAGACGTGATTGCCATTGATGACGTCACCGATTTTCCTGAAATGTTAGATGGTCGCGTCAAGACATTGCATCCCCGCGTCCATGCAGGATTATTGGCACGTCGTGATTTGCCAGAACATATGGCCAAGTTAAGTGAATTTGACATTACACCAATTGATATGGTGATCGTAAACTTGTATCCCTTTAAGTCAACGATTCAAAAAGATGGCGTGACAGAGGCTGAAGCCATTGAAAATATCGATATTGGTGGCCCATCAATGTTGCGTTCTGCCGCCAAGAACTTTGCAGCTGTCTTGCCAATTGTTGATCCAGCCGATTATGATGTTGTGATTGACAAGTTGCAAACTGGCACTGTGGATGCGGATTACCGAAAATCATTAGCTGCCAAAGTGTTCCAACATACAGCGGCGTATGATGCCTTAATCGCGGATTATTTGACGACAACAGAATTTCCTCAGAACTTGACTTTGCCATACGACAAGTTTGATGACATGCGTTATGGTGAAAACCCACATCAAAAGGCAGCGGCCTATAAGACAGCTTTGCCAGAAGCTTATTCTGTGCTGAATGCTAACATTTTGCATGGTAAGCAATTGTCATACAACAACATTCGCGATGCTGATGCCGCTTTGCGCATTATTGCTGAATTTGACGAAACAACAGTTGTCACTGTGAAGCACATGAACCCAGCAGGTATCGGGCAAGGGTCAACCTTGGAAGAAGCCTGGGACAAGGCGTTTTCCGCTGATGATGTATCCATTTTTGGTGGGATTGTCGCTTTGAACCGTGAAGTTGATGCCGCAACGGCCGAAAAGATGCACGCGATTTTCTTAGAAATCATTATTGCGCCAAGTTTCACACCGGAAGCCTTTGAAATTTTGTCAGCCAAGAAAAACTTACGTTTGTTGACGGTGCCATTTACAACGACAGTACCACAAAAGTTAGAAGTCACGTCTGTTTTGGGTGGCGTTGTGGTGCAAGAACGTGATTTGTATACGGATGCTGAAACAAACTTTGAAGTTGTGTCAAAGGCCCAACCCACAGCCGAACAACTACGGGCGATGATTTTTGCGCAAAAAGTTGTCAAGCACGTGAAGTCTAACGCGATTATTGTGGCGCGCGATGGTCAAACTTTGGGAATGGGGGCAGGTCAGCCAAATCGTATTGACTCAGTGGTCTATGCGATTCAAAAAGCTGAAACAAAGCCAGGCTTTGATGAAGCAGTCTTGGCATCAGATGCTTTCTTCCCCATGGATGATTCGGTCCAATATGCAGCCGAACATGGGATCAAGGCGATTGTTGAACCAGGTGGTTCAATTAAGGATAAAGATTCGATTGCTAAAGCCGATGAATTGGGCATTGTACTAGTCTTTTCCGGTACACGTCATTTTAAGCATTAAACCTTTTAAGCGTCCTTTGGGGCGTTTTTTTTATGCTATAATGCCAAAAGAGGTACACAGATGACAAGAACAACCCCAGTCGAATTAACGAACATGATTATGATTGAAAATCCACAGACGCATGAAATTTTAGTCGAAGATCGACAAAACCCAACTTGGCCAGGTGTGACTTTTCCTGGTGGTCACATCGAAGCGGGTGAAACAATTGTGGCCAGTGCTATCCGTGAGGTATATGAAGAAACAGGGTTGACGATTTCACAGCCCCAGCTGGTCGGGTTGAAGGAATGGCCTTTACAAGATGGTCAGCGGTACATCGTCTTTTTGTTTAAGGCAACCCAGTTTCAAGGTGACATTAAATCTGGACGTGAAGGTCAAATTTTTTGGACGACGCGTGAAGCGTTAAACGACATGCTGTTACCCCCAACTTTTAAAGAAATGCTGCCCGTCTTTGATGATCCGCAAATTAATGAATTGGCATTGGGGCCAAGGATTGCTGGTGAACGGTCGTTATCATGGTTGTAACCGCATACATCCTTAATGTTCGTTTTGTTTCGTGCTAATCGCCAAAACGTTCGTTATTAACGAACGTTTTTTATATTTGTGAGAAAAAGATAATTTAGACACGAACACAAGCCGATAAAATTCTGCTAAACTAAGTATATAGTTTGATATTTAGTAGTCAGTTTAGAGGATAATATGAAAAAAGTATTAGTAATTGGTTCAGGTGCGCGAGAGCATGCACTTGCTCAGGCCTTTTTGCGGAGTGACCAGGTTGAACAAGTCATTGTTGCGCCTGGTAATGATGGCATGACGGATGACGGCTTGCAGCGCGCAGCCGTCGCCGTCACAGATTTACAAGGCTTGCGTGACTTAGCAGTGGCTGAAGCGGTTGATTTGACCTTTGTTGGGAACGAAGAACCCTTGACACTGGGCGTGGTGGATGCGTTCCGCCAAGCAGGGTTGCAAATTTTTGGCCCAACGCAAGCAGCAGCGCAATTAGAAGGGTCTAAGTCATTCACGAAGCGGATACTTGACCAATACAATATTCCAACGGCGCAATCACGGACGGTGACCAATCACACAGCTGCCCAAGTCGCTGTGACTGAATTTGGATTGCCAATTGTCTTTAAATTAGATGGCTTGGCCTTGGGCAAAGGGGTGACGATTGTCACAACAGCTACCCAAGCAGCGGATTATTTAACTGACCTGTATACACGTCAGCCAGAAGCAAAATTGGTCATTGAAAGTTATCTTGACGGCGTTGAGTTTTCAATTTTTTCATTAGTGGGTCAAGATGGCGTAGTCACGCATGCCCCATTGGCACAAGATCACAAACGCCGCTTTGATCAAGATAAGGGGCCAAATACTGGCGGTATGGGTGCGTATAGTCCAGTGCGTTGGTTGTCTGAAGAAGTTCGACAACAAGCCATTGACACGCTCGTCATGCCAACGATTGCCGCCATGGCAAAAGAGGGCACACCGTTCACCGGTATCTTATATACAGGGGTGATGTTAACGGCTGAAGGACCTAAAGTGATTGAATTTAACGTGCGCTTTGGTGACCCCGAAGCACAAGTTGTGTTGCCACAATACAGGGGTGATTTTTATCAATTAATTGTTGATTTACTCCAAGGTCAGGCAGTTGACCCAGAATGGCAAACAGATGACGTCTATATCGGGGTTGTTTTGGCGGCTGCTGGTTATCCAGAAGCACCTGAAAAAGGGGCTAGTGTCCCAACACCAAGTGATGTGGCACCATTAGAGATTAACTATGCCGGTGTGAAAAATGGGCTTGCCAGCGGTGGCCGAGTAGCGACGGTTGTCGCCCATGCGCAAGATACGCAAACAGCGCAACAAAAAGTGTATGAGACTATTGATCAATTACAATTAACATTACAGTACCGTCATGACATTGCCTATCAGGCTGTCCAACATGAGATGGATAAGATGTGAGAAGTGCAGTTAAACGAGGATAAAGAGATGCAAACAGATATTGAAATTGCCCAAGCCGCAACCGTTAAGCCAATTACAGAGATTGCTGCTGCTGCCGGTTTGGCCAGCCATGAAATTGAACCTTACGGTTTTGATAAAGCCAAAATTAAATTAGATCCAACGATGCCCCGATCAAAGCAGTTGGGCAAACTTATTTTGGTCACATCGATTAACCCAACGCCTGCTGGTGAAGGGAAGTCAACGGTGACGGTTGGCTTGGCAGATGCGTTGGCAATGGCTGGTAAGAAAACCATGATTGCCCTTCGGGAACCCTCACTGGGCCCTGTGATGGGGATGAAAGGTGGTGCGACTGGTGGTGGGATGGCACAAGTCATCCCCATGGCGGATATTAATTTGCATTTTACTGGTGACTTTCATGCGCTCACATCAGCCCATGATACGATTGCTGCCGTATTGGATAATAGTTTACAACAAGGTAATCCGTTAAATATTGATCCGCGTCGTATTATTTGGAAGCGCGTGTTAGATATTAATGATCGTGCGTTGCGCCATATCACCATTGGGATGGGCGGACCGACTTCTGGCGTACCGCGAGAAGATGGGTTTGACATTACAGTTGCCTCAGAGTTGATGGCCATTTTGACCTTATCAACTGATTTAATGGATTTGAAAGCTCGTGTGGCGCGCATTGTGGTTGGTTATACCTACGACAAAGAACCCGTGACGGTAGCAGATTTGGGTATTGCCGGTGCGATTGCGGTTTTGTTGAAAGATGCCATTAAGCCTAACTTAGTCCAGACGTTAGCACATACACCAGCCATCATTCACGGTGGCCCGTTTGCCAATATTGCCCAAGGGACAAATTCTATTTTGGCAACTAAAACGGCGTTGCAATTAGCAGATTATGCGGTGACTGAAGGAGGCTTTGGCGCTGACCTTGGTGGTGAAAAGTTCTTGGATGTGAAGGTGCCATTATTGGGCAAGACACCAGATGCGATTGTTGTCGTGGCGACGGTTCGCGCCTTGAAGCATCATGGCGGTGTGGCTTTAGCTGATTTAGATGCTGAAAATATACCAGCACTGACTGCCGGGCTTGAAAACTTGGGGCAACACTTGATGGCTATGGGCCGTTACGGTGTGCCCGTGGTGGTGGCCATTAATCGTTTTACTGCCGATACCGAAGCAGAAATTCAAACCATTAAAGCTTATACTGAACAATTTGGGGCAACAGCGTACACCACCGAAGTTTGGGCCAAAGGTGGTGCTGGGGCGCAAGAACTCGCTGCTGCTGTGATTGAAGTGGCTGATCAAGAAGCCGACTTTACGCCACTCTATCAACCTGACGATGACGCACTGACGAAGCTCAACGCCATCGTGACCACGATTTATGGGGGTGCAGGGGTTGAATTATCTGCCACAGCGCAAAAACAACTCGCAGAATTTAAGCAACGTGGTTGGGATAAATTACCCATTATCATGGCTAAAACACAATATTCTTTCTCTGACGATCCCAAAAAACTCGGGGCGCCAAAAGATTTTGTGATTCACATTCGTGAGTTTGTGCCGAAATTAGGTGCCGGCTTCTTAGTTGCGATGACGGGAACAATTTTGACAATGCCGGGCTTACCAAAACACCCAGCAGCATTCGACATTGATATTGACGAGACTGGTAAAATAACTGGACTCTTTTAAATAGCGGCGTTAGCAGGTTACTGCTAACGTTTTTGGCGATGCATTAAAGAAAGCGAAGGATACGCCATGGCACAGCTTGAAGTGAATTATTACTCACAAGTATTAGGAATGGATCGCGTGATGCAAGTGATTTTACCAGAACTATCTGATCACATGCCGGCATGGACAGCAGCTGACCTGCAAGATATTCCTGTTTTGTATTTATTGCATGGCATGTCGGGCGATCAAGCGGTCTGGTCACGGCGGACAAGTATTGAACGTCTCGTGCGACAAACGCCGTTAGCCATTGTCATGCCGTCGACTGATTTAGCTTGGTATACCAATACACAATATGGGATGGCTTATTTTGATGCGTTGTGCCATGAGTTACCGCAAAAAGTGGCAACATTGTTCCCACAAATTTCACAAAAACGTGAGAAAAATTTTGTGGCTGGTTTGTCAATGGGTGGGTACGGGGCCTTTAAAATGGCCTTGGCTAGCAACCAGTTTAGTTATGCTGCCTCACTTTCTGGCGCGCTACTGGGCGATCCAAATTTTCCTGGACGCACAACTTGGCAAAGTCCGGCCTACTGGGCCGGTATCTTTGGCGATATGGATCAGTTACAAGGTTCAGAAAATGATGTTATCGCGCTTGCCAAAACACAAGTCCAAACGCAACCTGTACGCCCGAAACTTTACGCCTGGATTGGGGAGCAGGACTATTTATATCACAATAATTTAACCACTATCCCACAAATTCAGGCCTTAGGCTATGACGTGACGTTTGAAACAAGTCCCGGCACTCATGATTGGTATTATTGGGATCAACATATCGAACGCGTCCTCGAATGGCTGCCAATTAACTATCAACCAGAAGAACGGTTGTCTTAAGCATGAACGCTTAAAGTCCGTGTTTTTTTATTTAATTCATATTATATTTTATAATTGTACGTCATTTGTTTACAAAAAAAAGAAATGTATGATTAAATGATAAGATAAATCGTGAGGAGACGAATAAATGGAAAATAAATGGCTGCGGGCGGCATTGCCAGCGTTATTGATTCATGGCAGTATTGGAACGGTCTATGCTTGGAGTGTGTTTAAGCAGGCGATTGCCGATGATATCGGGGCATCGGTGGCTAACGTGGAGTGGGCCTTTTCAATTGCAATCTTATTTTTAGGGTTATCGGCAGCAGCTTTAGGTCACTTTGTGGAACAAGATATTAAGAAATCCGCCATCTTGGCGACGATTTTTTTTGTGACGGGGATGATCGGCACTGGCATCAGCATTCAACAAAAATCATTACTCGGAATTTATCTCTTTTATGGTGTGGTCATGGGCATTGGGTTAGGGATTGGTTATTTAACACCAGTCAAAAATTTGATGTTATGGTTTAAAGAAAATAAGGGCTTGGGAACGGGCTTGGCAGTAGCGGGTTTTGGCTTAGCCAAGATGATTTTTTCACCCGTGATGATCGAACTACAACTACGGATTGGCCTCTGGCAAATGTTTGTCATTTTGGGTGGCGTGTTTGCCGTGATGATGCTGGCAGGGGCTTGGTTGATTCGTAAGCCGGCTGATTGGCAAGAAAAGCCCCTCAAGCAGCCTTTTAATCCCCTGGTATTGCTCAAAAATGGTAACTTTATGGGGATTTGGTTGATGTTTTATTTAAACATTACTGCCGGTCTAGCCATTATCTCCCAAGAAAAAGATATTTTAGCTGGGTTACGTACCCCGTCGGGGACGGCGGCCTTTTCGCTGGCAGCAATTGCGGTGGTAGTGAGTGTGGATGCCTTTTTTAACGCCGCTGGGCGCATTGGGTTGGCGAGCTTCTCAGACCGCTTACAAGACCGCAATACGATTTATCAAGTGATTTTCATCCTGTCATTGGTGATGGCGTTATTAGCCTTTTTCTTACCGGATCAGAGTGCGGTGATGCCGGTTGTGATTGTGGCAACATTTTTTGTGATTAATGCCGGTTATGGTGGTGGTTTTTCAGCCTTACCACCTTTGTTAGCAGATCGATTTGGTATGCATGCGATTTCAAAAATTCACGGCCTAGCGTTAACGGCTTGGGCAGCAGCCGGTTTATCGGGAAATCAACTAGCGAGTTTGATTGTGCATGGTTTGGGGATGCCGTATCAAAATGTCTTTATCGCGATTGCGATTTTGTATGCGGTGGCTTTGGGGATTGCCACGTTTGTGGTGAAACCAACGCAAACCATTATCGAGTAAAACGCTTACAATCCTAACGTTCGTTTTGTCTTAGATAAACGACGTGATTGTTCGTATTTTACTAACTGTTCGTTAACTTTGTGAGATAAACCTCATAAAATAACGAACGCAACTCGTGTTTTACCTGTTACAATTGAATTGAAAGCTAGAACACTAATGAAGTAGAGGAATCTTAAACATGATTGAACGTTATTCTCGTCAAGCGCTTCGTGATATTTGGTCAATCCAAAACCAATATCAAACTTGGCTCGATGTTGAAATTGCTGTGGATGCCGGCTGGGTCGCTGCAGGGCACATTCCTGCAGAAGATTTGGAAAAAATCCGCCAAAACGCCACTTTTGACGTTGACCGCATTGCAGAGATTGAGTTATCAACGCGCCATGATGTTGTGGCATTTACGCGTAACGTGTCAGAATCACTTGGCGAAGAACGTAAGTGGATTCACTATGGCTTAACGTCAACTGATGTTGTTGATACAGCGCAAGCATTACGTTTGCGCCAAGCCAACGATATTATTAAGCAAGATTTGCAAGAATGGCGCGAAGCCATTAAAGATTTGGCCTTGAAGTATAAAGACACTGTCATGATGGGACGCACGCACGGTGTTCATGCCGAACCAACCACTTTTGGGTTGAAGATGGCGCGTTTCTATGCGTCAGCAACACGCGCGATTGAACGTTTTGATCGCGTGGCTGCTGAAGTCGAAACAGGTAAGTTATCTGGTGCCGTAGGAACGTTTGCCAATGTGCCACCTTATGTTGAAGCTGTGGCCATGAAGGAATTGGGCTTGACGCCACAACCAATTGGGTCACAAGTGTTGCCACGTGATTTGCATGCTGATTACGTGCAAACAATTGCGTTGATTGGAACACAAATGGAAGAATTGGCAACGGAAATTCGCTCATTGCAACGCTCAGAAATCCATGAAGTTGAAGAAGGTTTTGCTAAAGGGCAAAAGGGTTCTTCAGCAATGCCACACAAGCGTAACCCAATTGGTAATGAAAATATTACTGGTTTGGCACGTGTCTTGCGTGGCTATGCCGTAACAGCACTTGAAGATGTGACATTGTGGCATGAACGCGATATCTCACATTCTTCAGCCGAACGCATTATTTTGCCTGATGCGACGACAACCCTTGATTACATGTTGAATCGTCAAACAGGTATTTTGAAGAATTTGGGTGTCTTCCCTGAAACAATGCGTCACAATATGGATCGCACTTATGGTTTGATTTATTCACAACGTTTGTTGTTGAGCTTAATTGACGCCGGCTTATCACGTGAACAAGCCTATGATACGGTGCAACCATTGACAGCACGTTCATGGGATGAACAATTGATGTTCCGTGACTTGGTTGACGCGGACCCAACAATCACTGCCCATTTGACTAAAGAACAAATTGATGACGCGTTTGATTATCACTATCACTTGCGTCATGTTGATGAAATTTTTATGAGAGTAGGTTTGGCATGACATCACTAATTAACCATCCAGCAATTAAGACAGTTTTAGCAACAGAAACAGATATTCAAGCACAAGTGCAACGTGTGGCGAATGAACTTACCAGTAAATTTGCGCATAATGACAAGCGGCCAGTTTTTATTGCAGTCCTCAAGGGCGGGGTGATTTTTGCCACGGATTTACTCCGGAAAATGCCACTGGATGTTGACTTTGACTTTGTCGATGTCAAAAGTTATTCAGGCGCTGCTTCAACTGGTCAAGTTAAAGTGGTCCATGACGTGAGCATGGATTTAACAGGACGTGATGTCGTGATTGTCGATGAAATTATTGATTCTGGTCGGACAATGCAATGGTTGCAAAACTATTTTGAACTCAAAGGGGCAGCCAGTGTCACGACAGTGGCTTTAGCTGATAAAAAGGCTGCTCGGGTGGTTGACTTTGACGTTGATTACTTTGGCCTTGATGTGCCCGATGAATTCTTAGTTGGCTATGGTATGGATTACAATAATTTCTTCCGTAATTTACCGGTTATTGCCATTATTGATTTTGATAAAATTGATTTGATTAAGTAACCAAACTAAAAACGCAACGCCTTAAGGCGTTGCGTTTTTAGTTTGGTTGATAAAGTTTTGTAGATTTGGGGCATACAACCGCGGTTTTGATTGTAACTCTGAGATGTGACGTGCACCAAGTAGGGTCATGAGGCGTGGTAAAGCACGTTGCCATGAGATAATTTCATCAACGAGGCCGGCTTCGCCATGCGTCATTAAAGTGTTGAGCATGTAACCTGCACTGGACGTCATTGTTGCGCCTAGCATGAGACTTGTCATGATGTCATTAGCCGACGCGATGCCACCAGTGGCAATCACCGGCAGCGTGTTCTGCGCCAATTGTGCTGATAGTAAACTTTCAACGGTTGATAAACCAAACTGATCAATATTAAAATTGTCGGCTTGACGATTACGCCGTCGTTCAATCACTGCAAAGTTTGTGCCATTGGCCCCACCAACATTAATAGCAGCAGGTTGTAACTGCTTTAAGGTGTCAAAAGCACTTTGACTCATGCCAAAACCAACTTCTTTGATAATGACCGGTACCGGCGACTTTGCAATGACAGTTGCTAAGTTATCAAGCCAATAAAAAGCACGATCACCTTCAGCCATCACTAATTCCTGTGCCACATTGACATGTAATTCGATGGCATTGGCATCGATCATGTCAATGGCGTCACGAACATGGGCAATTGGATGATCAGCGCCTAGATTCGCGATTAAAAAGCCATCAGGATGCATTTCGCGGGCAATTTTAAAGGTTTGTGCGGCTTCCGGTTCTTTGAGTGCAATCGATTGTGAGCCAACGGCCATCGCTAAACCAGTTTTTTGAGCAACGCTTGCGAGTTGACCATTGATGCGGCCGGTCAGACTTGAGCCACCCGTCATCGCTTCAATATAAAAAGGCCAGTCAAACGTATGATTAAACAATGTTGTGTGAACATCCGCTTCGGCGACCGCCATTTCAGGGAAAGTGGCTGGTAACCAGCGGACATCGGCAAAAGTTGCGCCAATGGGGTTATTTTCTTGTTGCCGCCACAGTTTGACACCAAGTGATAGGTGTTCATCTTTGCGATGGGCTTGTGCAGATTCAGTCATAGTGCACCTCGTTTTCGGGAAAAATCGTCATAAATAGGGGATCAATACCGCCCGCTTGCCAAACTTTGATGAGTGCCGCTGCATCATCAGTGACCACGGCAAAACCATTATCGCCATAACCGGCACCACTAATTTTTCCGGCAACTTGGTTTAAGCTGGCGAGGAAATGGGCAAGTTTTGGCGTCACATAACCTGCTGGCAAGTGTTTTTGCAGTAAGTTTTGATTTGCTTGGAATGCCTGAACTAATTGGGAATAGTTATGCGTCGTTAAGGCTTGAATAACACGTGAGACGGCTTGTTGACTCTGCGTCAAGAAAGTAGCGCTAAGGTCGAGCTGATGAATGGCTGATTTGGTATCAGCTGATTCATGGGTAGCGCCGAGTAATAAGCGCCAGTGGTTTGGCCAAGGTAAGGGGGTAATGTTGAGGGCTGGCCAGTCGCGTGTAATCGCTCCCGGCGTTGGCCACTGTTGTGCCGTATCGATCACTTGGGCTAAATCCGGACTTTGATACGCAATCACGCCACCGTATGTAATGGCGGCAATGTCGCCAAGGGAGCCATTTTTTTGCACGAAATAATGAGCCAAACCAGCCAGCTTAAAGCGAGTTAGGCGTGGCAAATGCAGTGAAAAATGGGCATCAAGGGCGGCAATAATCCCAACAACGACGGCTGCGGAAGAGCCGAGCCCCAGTTTGCCATATGGTCCGTTTAAATCACTTTCGATGGTGATGTTAACGTCTGATAGCGTTGGTAAAGTTGTTTCAAATTGGGTATAGTCTTGAAGCATTTTAATGGCGGCTTGCACATAACGCCAGTGATCTTGCCCAACGGTGATCGGCTCCGCCATGTTAAAATGCCAAGCTGTCGCAATACTATTAGACGTGACGGATGAGGTAGGGGCATCGGTTACGGTTAAGTTTAGCCCCATCGCTGTGGCAGCGATAACTGCGGTATGGCCAGGTGCCGTAATGGCATATTCGCCAGCTAAAAAGAGTTTACCGGGAACTGAGCATTTAGTTATCATAATGAATACCTGCACCGCTAGTGGTGATTTCAAGATGGAGATCAGGCATAGCGGCTTGTAACTGTGACACAATCAGTGGTGCGTGTGCTTGCGTGGTGATGATTTTAACATTTGGACCGGCATCAAGCGTTGCAAAAGCTAGTAACCCTTGACGGCGCATGTCAGCGACCAAGGTCAAAATGTCGGTTGTGTCATTGGTAAAATAAGTGAATGGTTCCAGGCGGGCTGTTCGGTTCAAATCATGCATCGCTAAGGCATTGGCTTCGGCAATCGTGCCGATTTTTTCAATGTCACTGGCTTGAATTGCGGCTTGCATATCACGTAATTGGGCCGCACTATTTTTAACCCAAGTCGCATAATCAGGCGATGTTGCCGCGCGCCGCATCCCTTCAGTCGACCCCACCTTTTTCATGGCCGTTGAGACTTCCGCGACCACTAAGGCAATGGGCATGTCGGGGGCATGCAAACTTTCGGCAAATGATGAGGCATCATCATGACCTTCATGCCAAATGGCAAAATGACCATAAAACGAGCGTGAAGCGGAACCAGAACCCCGACGGGCTAAACGCGATAATGTCATGTTATCGAGATCGAGTCCCAATTCGCGCGTTACTGCGCCAGTTAAAGCCGCAAAAGCTGAGGCAGAGGACGCGAGTCCTGCACCGGTTGGCACGTGATTTTCTGATGCAACAGTCAGTGGGGCAAAGTCACCCAAAGTATCGCGTAGCATATCTAAGAAGCGGTGGATACGTTGGCTATCAAAAGGTTGCCCGTTGATCAGTAATTCATCAGCTGAAGCATTTTGGCTTACGGTCGTGCGTGTATAAAATTCATTGAGCGTTAGTGAAATTGAGCTCGTGGTTGGTAGATTTAAAATAGGATCTTTTTTCCCCCAATATTTAATGAGGGCAATGTTGGTATGGGCAGTTGCTGTGGTTGTCATAAACGTTCTTTCTATCAAAAATTGAGTTATCTTAATATTATCATAATTTAGCCACAGCTGGGGTGAGCAGCTGTGGGCAGAGGTAAAATTTTGCAATAAAATGCACCATTTAAATATGGTACTATGGTAGTAATAGTAGTTTGTCGTTGATAAACTAACGCAACTGTTGCAAAACGGTCATACGAGATTGGAGGTTAAGAGCTAGAATGAGAGAACAATCATGGTATCGACGCTGGCTGTCAGGCAATAACTTATTGAACGGGTTATTGGTGATTTTACTGATTTTATTAATTATTTTTTTGAGTTGGCAAGTGCGGTTTATTTTGGAACCTATCCGTGCCTTATTTACGGCTGTTGGGGCGCCAATTTTAATCGCTGGGGTTTTGTACTATCTGTTGAGCCCCTTGGTAAAATTACTCACACGTTATACCCATATTCCAAGAGCGTTGGCAATTGGTTTGATATTAATTGCCATTATTGGGCTTGCTGCTGGCTTAATCACGATGTTAGTCGTCGTTTTGCGTTTTCAAGTGATGACGTTTATTGATAATTGGCCAAGTTATTGGCATACCAGTCAAAACTTTATTAACGAAACGTTTAAGTCTAGTCAATTTAAACCGGTACGGGAATTCTTAAATACGACCAACACCGGCATTAACCAAAATGTGATTGACTGGAGTAAAAAATACCTGACAACAGGGGTAGCTGGCATTAGCTCACTGGCGTCAACACTGACATCGGTTGGGATTACAGCCGTATCGACACCGTTTATTTTGTACTATATGTTGCTAGATGGGCATAAGTTTTCAGGCTTTGTTGCTGAAAAGTTTCCCCCTAAAGCACAACACTCATTACGGGAATTATTAACCGATATTAGTAAGCAAATTGCTAAATATATTCGTGGACAATTGGGCGTTGGTTTGGCTGTCATGATTATGTTTGGGATTGGGTATACGGTTATTGGTTTACCTTATGGCATTTTACTGGCGATGATGGCAGGTTTCTTCAATATGATTCCTTACGTCGGCTCAATTTTAGCTCAGGTACCCGTTTTCATTGTGGCCCTCATTGCTGGTGGCCCTAAATTGCTCATTTTGGTGATTATTGTGCTAGTGATTGAACAACCAATTGAAGGACATGTTATCGCGCCTAAAATTTTAGGGGATGCTTTGGCGATTCATCCGGTGACCGTTATTGTGGTATTGTTAACTGGTGCGCATATTTTTGGGGTGCTCGGCGTGATTTTGGGTGTGCCAACTTACGCGGTCCTCAAGGTCCTTGTGACGCGAATTTATACATGGTGGCGTAGTAACTCTGCCTTATTTAAAGAAGGAACGGAAGAAGTAGAACAATGACAAATCATATTGTGTTATTTGAACCGGTAATGCCGGCCAACACTGGTAATATTGCCAGAACAACTGCAGGAACGGATGCCGTATTACATCTGATTGAACCTTTAGGGTTTGAATTAGATGATAAGCATGTTAAGCGTGCTGGATTGGATTACTGGAAACATGTCCAATTGGTCAAGCATGATAGTCTACCAGACTTTCTAGACACTTTGCGTGAGACGGATCATCTCTATTTAGTTTCAAAGTTTGCGAACTACGACTATACCCAACCCGATTATTCGGTTACTGATGGCGATCATTATTTCCTCTTTGGTAAAGAAACGACTGGCTTGCCAGAAGTCTTTATGCGCCAAAACCCAGATAAAGCGATTCGTATTCCACAAGATGACACGCATATTCGATCATTAAACTTATCAAATACTGTGGCGATTGTCTTATATGAGGCACTGCGTCAACAAAGTTTCCCTAATTTGGAAACAACGCACACCTACGAACAAGATAAATTGAAATAAAGTGTTGACAAAGGGCGAAAATCTTGCTACTATAATATAGTTGTTTCAGTTATGAAACACACTGACCATGGCTCGTTGGTCAAGTGGCTAAGACGCTGCCCTTTCACGGCGGAATCGAGAGTTCGATTCTCTCACGAGCTATATCAAGTCGCAACTTCGGTTGCGGCTTTTTATGTTTTCAGGATAATCATTAAAAAGCGAACACCAGTTTGATTTGGTTTCATGATAAAATAAAAGACATAACGATCAGATTTAGAGGGGATTGATTTTGGCAACTCGTAAAACACCGCAACGCCGACGAACAACTGCATCAACTCGAAAAAAAAGCATGAATGCTGTGATTGGCAAAAACATTGCCTTGCTTCTAAGCATCTTTTTAGGCGTCATGGGGACGTTTAAATTGGGCTTGTTAGGCGCCTATGTGGCCAATGTCTTCCGATTGGGATTTGGTAATTTATATCTCGGCGTATTAGTCCCAATGACGGTGTTACTGGGCTATGCGATGATTTATAAGCGGCTACCAAAAATTGCGCGGCATTTTTGGCTTGGTGCCATCATGGCGTTTGTCGCACTGTTAACATTGTCGTCGTTGTTATTTTTTACCTATACTGTGAAAAATAGTAATGGTTATGTCCAAACTGTGATGACGTTGATTGGTCAAGATTTTGCCAATAAATCTGCCAATACCCCCGTCGGTGGTGGGGTAGTTGGTGCCATGCTCTATAACGGCTGCTTTACATTAGTCGCCAACATTGGGACTTGGTTGCTCTCCCTAATCTTACTGTTGAGTGGTGTCATCATCTTCTTTAGAATTCCGGCGCGTGATTTGACGCAAAAAGGGATTGAAAAAGCACAAAATGGGGTGGCTTATGTGCAAGAACAGCGCGCGAACATGCCACCACGCGAACCTTTATTTAAACGTCGGGAACGTCCCAAAAAGAGTATTACAGACTTTGGTGATGATCCGTTAGGTGTGAAATCAACCAAAACAGCCACAGCTGACCCTGTGGTACCGCCAGCCACCACGCCAGTTGCTGAGTTTGTCGAACCAGAAATCAAATGGCAAGGACCAGTGGCACCAGCTGAAACGTCACCAACGCCGGCACCAGTTGTGTCAACGCCTAAGCCAGCAAGCGCGACGCCGCCAGTATCTGATACAGGCGATGATGACGAGCCATTGGCTTTGGCGACAGAAACGTCAGGCCAAGATAATCCAGATTATGAATTGCCAACGGCTGATTTGTTGACCAAGGTATCGCCAACTGATCAGACCAAGGAATTCCAAAGTTTGACAGAAAAATCACGTCTCGTGCATGATACGCTGTTAAGCTTTGGTGTCGAAGCGGAAGTAACGAGTGTATCACTTGGGCCAACCGTGACTCAGTATGAATTGAAACCAGGTCAAGGGGTCAAAGTTAACCGAATTGCCAATTTGGCTGATGATTTAGCGTTGGCCTTAGCAGCCAAGTCTATCCGTATTGAAGCACCAATTCCAGGGAAACCTTACGTCGGCATTGAAGTGCCAAATGATACGCAAGCGACAGTTGGTTTCCGCGATATGATTGAACAGGCACCAAAGGATGATGACCATCCATTAAATGTGCCATTGGGACGTGATGTGACGGGTAATATCATTATGGCTAATTTGGCCGACATGCCGCATTTGTTGATTGCCGGTTCAACTGGATCGGGTAAGTCGGTTGGGTTAAATGGCATTATTATTTCGATTTTGTTGAAAGCCAAGCCAAATGAAGTTAAGTTGATGATGGTCGATCCCAAAGTGGTCGAATTATCGATTTATAATGGGATTCCGCATTTGTTGACACCGGTAGTGTCTGATCCGCGCAAAGCGGCGCGTTCACTCCAAAAAGTGGTTGACGAAATGGAAAATCGCTATAAATTGCTTGCCCAATTTGGGAAGCGTAACATTGGGGAATACAATGCTGCGGTCGAGCAACAAAATGCGGAAGCTAAGACAACTGGCGCATCTGTGATGCAAAAAATGCCTTATATTGTTGCGATTGTCGATGAATTTGCGGATTTGATGAGTACAGTCGGTTCCGAAATCGAAGTGTCCATCGCCCGACTAGGCGCAAAGGCCCGTGCGGCTGGGATTCACATGATTTTGGCCACTCAGCGACCAGATGTTAAAGTAATTAACGGGACGATTAAAAGTAATATTCCAGGGCGCATCGCCTTTAGAACAGCCTCTGGTATTGATTCACGCACGATTATCGATACAAACGGGGCTGAAAAATTGTTGGGGCGTGGCGATATGATTTTTGCCCCACCAGGTAAGCCAACGCAGCGTGTCCAAGGCGCCTTTATTAGTAATACTGACGTGACAAACGTAGTATCCTTTGTCAAGGCACAACAAGAAGTCCAATACTCAGAAGCGATGACAGTGACCGATGAAGAAATTGCTCAAGATGCGGGTGATGGTGGCGGTGCAGGCAACAGTGAAGATGAGTTGTTCCAAGAAGCTTTACAGTTCATTATTGAACAACAAAAAGCCTCTACCTCATTGTTGCAGCGGCGTTTCCGCATTGGTTATAATCGCGCAGCTCGCTTGATTGATGACCTCGAAGCAGGAGGTTATATTGGGCCTGCCGAAGGTTCTAAACCACGACATGTTAATATTAGTGATGGCAGTTCTGGTGTAGAACATTAAAAAAGATCGACTTGCGTCGATCTTTTTTTAGTCGTTAAAGAGGGGTTTGATTTGCGCTTGAAACTGACCGTCTGGATCATTGACAAACTTGGCATAATCTTGCCAATAACGATCTGATAAAATCGCGGGTTCAGCAATATTATCGGGAATATAAGCGCGGGGAATTTGCCCGTTATCAGTACGTGGGCCATCATATTGTTTGGCAAAGTCTTGTAACTTTTTTTCAACCACGATGGCTTGGGGCCCAAACCAGTTAATGGATTCACGATGAATCAGTTGATCAGCCGTTTCAAATACGCCCGTTTGTTCAGGGACGGCAAATGGATGGACCAATGAAACCAAAGTTGGTTGATGATTTTCTAAATAAACAATGCCACCCGCCATTTCTGACGGCAGGTTGGGTTGGTCGTGTTGATTGGTAGCGAGTAGCACAAGACCAGTGTCATCAATGTCAAGTTTGTCGGGTTGACCGAGAAAAATTTTTAATAAGTGTTCTGGTGAAATGCTGTATGTTTTCATAATTAATCCTGAATTGTAATAAATGAGAAACGGTTAAAGTCGAATAAGCCTTGATCAGTGATTTTAAGACTTGGAATAACTGGTAGTGCCATAAAAGACAAGGTCAAAAACGGATCAAATGGAATGTCGCTGAGTTCAGCAAAGGCCGCTTGCAGTTTGTGATCGTTCTCAATCACAGTTTGATAGGGCGCCTCTGACATTAAACCACCAATTGCCAAGGGCAGGGTGGTCACTTGGCCGTTGTGCACCACCACTTCACCACCGCCCATATCACGTAGTGTGTTGGCTGCCAAAATCATATCCTCATCATTAGTACCAGCAATAATCACGTTATGTGAATCATGGGCAATCGTTGAAGCAATCGCGCCACTTTTTAAGTGAAGCCCTTTAATGATGCCAATCCCGTGATCGAGGTTGTGATAACGCTCAGCAACGACAATTTTAGCGTAAGTCTCATCAGCGACAAACTGACCATCAACGGTTGGCACGTTTTCAACCAGATGTGTTGTGGTGATGTGATGCGGCATAATGCCAATCACATGAGCTGGTTTCTCGGGATCCAAAGGTAGTGTCAAATCCGCCGCCGTTAAGGTGAAATTCAGTGACTGATTGGCCAGGGGCAACACCGTGGTTTCGGCTTCGTTATACCATTGGCCGTTAACCATGACTTTTTGTGCGGTAAAGTCGTTTAATTGATCGATGATGACCAAATCCGCGACAAACCCATCGGTGAGGGCGCCGACATCAGTTAACCCTTGAGCTTTGGCGGCATTGTAACTGCCAATCGTAAAGGCCATGGCAGGCGACATGCCGTTTTGAATCGCTAGGCGAACATTAAAGTCAATTGAGCCTTCACGTTGCAGGTCATTGGCAGTTTTATCATCGGTTGCAAACGCAAAATGGGATTGGTTAGCCGTGGTGATTGCTGGTAAAATCGCTAATTCATCACGTTCAACGGTCCCTTCACGGACAAAAACAGCAAAACCAGCGTTCAAACGTTCCAGTGCTTGCTTGGCATTTTCACTTTCGTGATCGGTGCTAATCCCGTACTTGCGATAAATCGCCAGCTGTTTACGTGAAAGGCCGGACACATGGCCATCGACTTGTTTGCCGGCGGCTTGGGCGTCATGAATTTTTTGGTGCATGTCACTATCTTCATTAAAGACCGCTGGGAAATCCATGACTTCGGCCAAACCGTTGACTTCAGGCACGCTATAAAAAGGTTTAAGCGCATCGGCATGTAGCTTTGCGCCGGCGTGTTCAAATGGCGTCGCTGGCACAGAAGACGGGAGCATATAATGAATGTGTAGTGGTGACTGACGCGCTTCTTCTAACATATATTGAATGCCGGAAACGCCGGAAACACTCGCAATTTCATGCGGATCAGCAAAAATACGCGTCACCCCACGTGGGATGACCAGCTTACCAAATTCACTGGGGGCGAGCAATGAACTTTCAATATGGACGTGGGCATCAATGAGACCAGGGACGATATATTGGCCTTTGGCATCATAGGTATGCGCGGCTTGTAAGTCGGAACGTTGCCCACGATAGACAATCTTTTGATCATCAATCCAGAGTTCAGTTTCATCAAAAGTTAAGTTGAAGACATCTAATATTTTGGCGTTAATAATATGCCATGACACGGTTTTTGCCACAATAACACTCGCTTTCAATTTTTTAATAGTTTACCACAAATGGGCGGTGATGCAGCCTGAAATATTGGGTTGATAACGGGTAATTTAAGTCTTGATTTCAACTAGACCAATTTTTAAAATTTGTTGACAAAGTAAAAATATTGCCGTAGAATAGTGAATGTTAGGTTAATATAACGTATTGACCAATTTAATAAAGAGGGTAAATAAACTATGTGCGGAATTGTTGGATATACTGGTGTGAACCAAGTGTTGCCAAACTTGTTAAAAGGCTTAGAAAAACTTGAATATCGTGGTTATGATTCAGCTGGTGTCTATGTCAGCAACGGATCAGCTGGTGACTATTTAGTTCGCGAACAAGGACGCGTTGCCAAGCTAGAAGAAGCAACGAAAGACCAAGGGATTGCGGGAACTGCTGGTATTGCCCACACACGTTGGGCAACCCATGGTGGTGTTTCTGTTGAAAACGCCCACCCACATATGTCAGAAGATGGCCGTTTCTATTTGGTCCACAATGGCGTGATTGAAAACTATGATGAATTACGTGAAAAGTATTTGCAAGGTGTGAAATTGCATTCACAAACTGATACTGAAGTTGCGGTGCAATTGATTGATAAGTTCTCAAAAGAAAACAACTTATCAACACTCGATGCTTTCCGTCAAATGATTAGCTTGTTGGATGAAAACTCAGCTTATGGTTTCTTGTTGATGGATCGTGAAACACCAGATGTGATGTATGCAGCTAAGAAGAAGTCACCATTGTTGATTGGTGTGTCTGAAGAAGCTAACGTGGTGACATCAGATGCCGCCGCAATGCTTGATGTAACGAAGGACTTCATCGAATTGATGGATGGTGAAATTGCGGTAATCGATAAGGATGCCGTGACATTGTTCAACGCTGAAGGTGACGAAATCTCACGTGAACCTTTCCACATTGACATTGATGCTTCAGAAACAGATAAGGGTGTTTATCCTTACTACATGTTGAAAGAAATTGATGAACAAGCTGTGGTGGCGCGTTCATTGTCACAATATTATTTTGATGACAACAACCAAATTCAAAATATTGATCCAGCCATTATTGACGCCATGAAGGCCGCTGACCGTATTTATATTGTCGCTGCTGGGACGTCTTACCACGCTGGTTTGGTTGGCAAGCGTTACTTTGAACAATGGACTGGTAAGCCAACGGAAGTTCACATTTCATCAGAGTTTGCTTATGACCAACCTTTGTTGAGCGAGAAGCCATTCTTTATTTTCTTGAGTCAATCAGGGGAAACAGCCGACTCTCGTGAAGTGTTGGATAACGTGGTGAAGCAAGGTTATGGCTCATTGACAATTGCTAACGTGATGAATTCAACTTTGACACGTGAAGCTGACTTTGCCTTGCCATTGTTGGCAGGTCCAGAAATTGCCGTGGCCTCAACGAAGGCTTATACAGCTCAAATCATTGTTGAAGCCATTTTGGCCCATGCCGTAGGGGACAGCGGTCTTGACTTGAAGCATGAATTGGCGAAGGTGGCAGTTGAAATGCAAGTCATCATCGATCAAAAAGATGAATTCAAGGCAATTGCTGAATCAGCTTTGCGTGGTCGTCATTCAGCCTTTTACATTGGTCGTGGTTTGGATGCCGCAGTTGCCGTTGAAGCAGCCTTGAAGTTGAAGGAAATTTCATACGTGCAAACAGAAGGTTTTGCTGCTGGTGAATTAAAGCACGGGACAATCTCATTGATTGAAGAAGGCACACCAGTCTTTGCTTTGTTAACACAAGCGAAAACAGCTGGTCTTGTGCGTGGTGAAATTGCCCAAGTCGCAGCTCGTGGGGCAAACACAATTGTCTTTGCGACAAAGTCATTAGCAAAGCCAGGGGATGCCTACGTTTTGCCAGAAGTTAATGAACTTTTGATGCCATTGTTGGTGGTGATCCCAGCACAATTGATTGCTTACTATGCAACGCTTGATCGTGGTTTGGACGTTGACCGCCCACGTAACTTGGCGAAGTCAGTGACAGTGCAATAAGCCCAAAACGTGATAAGAAAATTCTTATCACGTTTTTTTGTGCCAAGGCTAGACATCTGGTAAAATAAATGAGATACCATTGCGCTTTTGCGCATGAAGGAGGGGGCCTCTTGGCGCTTTTTAAAACAAAAACAGATCCTAAAGTTGTACCAGCACAACTTAAAATTCCTGACCATATTGCCATCATCATGGATGGTAACGGACGATGGGCTAAAAAACGCATGATGCCGCGGATTGCGGGTCATAAAACTGGGATGAATACCGTTAAGCGGATTGCAACGGCAGCCAGTGATCTTGGCGTTAAAGTATTGACACTTTACGCTTTTTCAACGGAAAATTGGTCACGACCCAATGACGAAGTGAACTTTTTAATGCAGTTACCCATTGATTTTTTCAATGATTTTGTCCCTGATTTGATTAAAAACAATATTCGGGTCGAAGTGATGGGGAATATTGCTCAGTTGCCGGAAGGCACACAGCGTGCAGTCCAAAATGCGATTACGCAGACTGCTGGTGGCACCGGCATGGTGTTGAACTTCGCACTGAACTACGGTGGGCAAATTGAAATTGTTGAAGCAGCTAAGCAATTGGCACAACAAGTGTCAGCTGGCGATCTTGATCCGGCTGATATTACCCCTGAGAATTTCTCTGCGGCCTTACAAACGGCTGCTTTAGGGGCGCTTGCCGCACCTGATTTGTTAATTCGAACGTCAGGCGAACTGCGTTTGAGTAATTTTATGCCTTATCAAGCAGCTTATGCCGAACTTTATTTTACGGATGTTTTGTGGCCGGACTATACGGCTGACGATTTGCT
Organism: Leuconostoc lactis; assembly: GCF_007954625.1. Taxonomy (NCBI): domain Bacteria; kingdom Bacillati; phylum Bacillota; class Bacilli; order Lactobacillales; family Lactobacillaceae; genus Leuconostoc; species Leuconostoc lactis. The sequence continues at coordinate 1,148,558 of NZ_CP042420.1, forward strand.
GGCGGCTATTGCGTCGTTTACCCAACGTGACCGGCGCTTTGGCGGTTTAAATGAGACGGATGAAAGTGAGTCCTAAGATATGAAAACACGTGTCATCACGGCCGTTGTGGCCTTAATTGTATTTGTACCACTCTTGATTATTGGCGGTATTCCGCTACTTGTGTTAACTTTGGCAATGGGCATTGTTGGCATGAGTGAAATCCTACGTATGAAGCATCGTTTCTTGGTATCAATTGAAGCTTTGATTGCCTTTGTCGGGGTGGTTGCCTTGATCTTGCCTAACCAATTTTGGCAAGGGGTACCTGTTGTCCAAAGTGCGCATGTTGTTTTCTACATTCTAGCGTTCCTCATGTTGCTCAATACCATCATTGTGCGTAATCATTTTAATTTTGATGATGCGGGCGCTTTGACATTGGCTATGCTTTATATTGGGACTGGCTTCCATTATTTCTATCAAGCAGATAGCGTCGGATTGGCGACGGTGATGTTTGGCATGTTGATTGTTTGGATTACTGACTCAGGGGCTTACATGGTAGGTCGGGCAATGGGCAAGCACAAGCTGGCGCCTAAAATTAGTCCGAATAAGACTTGGGAAGGGTCAATTGGTGGCAGTGTTGTTGCCGTCATCATTGTCCCAGCGTTGTACACGATTTGCCACTGGTTACCTGCTTATAATTTTATTGAATTACTGGCCTTTACGGTGCTCTTATCGATTGCGGGTCAGCTTGGTGATTTGATTGAATCAGCCTTTAAGCGTCACTATGGTGTGAAAGATTCAGGACACATTTTGCCTGGTCACGGTGGCATTTTGGATCGCTTTGATTCAATGTTGATTGTGATGCCATTGATGTCACTTTTGGGCATGTTAGGATAACTTATGAATTTAACAGCCATCATTGCTTTTATTGTTATTTTTGGGGTCTTGGTGACCGTTCATGAATTTGGCCATTTTATTGCCGCCAAAAAAGTTGGGGTGCTTGTCCGTGAATTTGCAATCGGGATGGGACCTAAATTACTCAGTTGGCGTCGCAACCATACAACGTATACCATTCGTGTTTTACCGGTTGGTGGTTATGTACGGATGGCTGGAATGGATGAAACACCCGACTTAGACGCAGGTCAACGCGTCCGCTTAATTTTTGATGCGCAGGGGATTGTGACCACAATTGACACTCGTATTGAGGAATTGGGCGAGGGGGTACCGTTTCAAATTGATCGTTTTGATTTGACTGACGCGCTCACGTTGACGGGTTACCGTGCGGACGAGACCGATATGGTGACGGTTAAAGTTGATCATGATGCAACCATCATTGATAAACAGGGCATCGCCGTTCAAATTGCGCCGCGTGATACTTGGGTACAAAGTGCTAAAGTTTATCAACGTGCCTTGATCAACGTTGCGGGCCCAGTCATGAATTTTGTCTTAGCTTTGGTTGTTTTTTGTTTACTCGGTTTCTTACAACCTAGTGTGACCCTGAATCAACCAATCGTTGGCACAGTTCAATCTAACATGCCGGCGCAACAGGCTGGTCTACGGCCAAATGATCAAGTGCAAACGATTAATGGCCAAAAGATCCACTCTTGGGAACAGTTAGCAACAACTATTAGCCAGTCAACCAACCAAAAGTTAACCCTATCCGTGTTACGGCAGGGGAAGCCAGCAACACTGACATTGACTCCAAAGCAAGTTCAAGTTGACGGGGTGACTACGCGTTTAATTGGGATTACGCCAAAAACATATACCGACTTTGGTGCACGCCTAAAGTATGGTATATTAGCAACGGGTAGTACCACGCAGCGCATCTGGTATGCCATCACGCACTTGTTTAGTGGTGGCTTTAGCCTGAACAAACTCGGGGGGCCGGTATCAATTGCTAAGACGACCTCAACAGTTGCCAAAACTGGTTTCTTAAATATTTTGGTTTATATGGCGATGCTATCCATTAATTTAGGGATGATGAATTTGATTCCAATTCCGGCCTTAGATGGCGGCAAGTTGCTCTTGAATTTGATTGAAGCCATTTGGCGTCGACCATTACCAGAAAATATCGAAAATGCGGTGACCGTTGCTGGGGCAGCCTTTATGGTGGTCTTGCTGGTCGCGGTAACCATTAATGATTTACTTAGATAACTAGTTGTTCAAATAATAAGGCGCTTAGCGCCGTACATACTGTAAAAGGAAAAACGAGGATTCTCATGAAACAATCTAAACTATTAATGCCAACTTTACGCGAAGTACCAGCTGATGCGGAAGTTAAAAGTCACCAACTCTTACTCAAAGCAGGCTTTATTCGCCCAGTGGCAGCAGGAATGTTTGCTTATTTGCCATTAGCGCAACGGGTATTGAATAAAATTGAAGCCATTATTCGCGAGGAAATGGATCGGATTGATGCCAATGAAATGTTGGTACCAGAAATTTTGCCAGCAGAATTGTGGGAAAAGTCAGGGCGTTATGAAACTTATGGCCCTGCCTTGTATAAGTTCAAAAACCGTCAAGCGCGTGACTTTATTTTGGGGCCAACCCATGAAGAAACCTTTACGCAATTGATGGCTGATGACATCAAGTCATATAAGAAATTGCCATTAATCGTGTACCAATTGCAAGCAAAGTTCCGTGATGAAAATCGCCCACGGTTTGGTTTGTTGCGGACACGTGAATTCATTATGAAGGATGCGTATTCATTTAGTGCGGATCAAGCTGGTTTGGACCAAGCTTATCACGACATGGAAGCGGCTTACACCAATATTTTTGATCGCATTGGGTTGTCATACCGTGCAATCGTTGGGGATGCTGGGGCCATGGGTGGTTCAGATTCTAAAGAATTCTCAGCGCCTGCGGCAGCTGGTGAAGATATCATTGCCTATTCTGATGCGTCAGACTACGCAGCGAACTTAGAAATGGCAAAAGATTACTACGAACGTCAAGTGTCAACAGTTGAACCTTTGCCATTGGAAAAAATTAACACACCAAATGAAAAGACAATTGACGAATTGTCAGCATTATTGTCAGTGCCAGCATCGGAATTGGCTAAGACCATTACCTTTATTGCCGATGGCGAATTAGTCGCAGTTGTGACAACTGGTGATTATGAAGTCAATGATGTGAAGGTGCAAAACTTCTTGCAAGCCGACACGCTTGAACTAGCGGATGAGGCACAAGTGCGTGACTTAATTGGGGCTGGATTTGGCTCATTAGGACCAGTGAACTTGCCAGAAAATGTGCGTTTGTTAGTCGACGAACGAGCTGCTGATTTGGTTAACTTTGCTGCTGGTGCTAATGAAGATGGCAAGCATTACGTGAACATTAACTGGCAACGTGATGTGGCACTAGATCCAGAAAATGTTGGTGATTTCCGTACTGCGCGTGAAGGTGATTTAGCCATTGATGGCAAGGGTCACTTGGTGTTCACGCGTGGGATTGAAATTGGTCACATTTTCAAACTCGGAACACGTTATTCAAAGACAATGGGTGCCCAAATTCTTGATGAAAATGGTCGTCAAATTGATATGATCATGGGTTCATACGGGATTGGTGTGTCACGTTTGTTGAGTGCGATTGCTGAACAGATGGCCGACGACGATGGGTTGGTTTGGCCAGCAAGTGTTGCACCATTTGATGTGCACATTGTGCCAGTAAACTTGAAAGATGAAGATCAAGTACGGATTACGAGTCAACTGGAAGCTGAATTGACAGCGCAAGGGCTTGATGTCTTGGTTGATGATCGTAAGGAACGCGCGGGCGTTAAATTTGCCGATGCTGATTTGATTGGCTTGCCAATCCGTATCACAGTCGGTAAAAAAGCTGCTGAAGACGTTGTCGAAGTCAAAGTACGTGCAAGCAATACCAACATTGAAATGCGGGTCAGTGAAGTAGTCGACTCAGTTTCAGTTTTGTTAAATGGCGATAAATAATCACGCACAAAAGGCCGATTTGATCGGCTTTTTTAATCAGTAAAAGAAGGGGGAACCATGGCAATATCCCAAGAAGAACAACTGCAACATCTCATCTCACAAATTCAGCTGGCTGATGATGTGCAACCATTTTTTGCTGAGGGACGTTTGAAGCAAGTCACCGTCGCCAAACAAGCCAAAACGTGGACTTTTCATATCGTATTAAATGACATTTTACCGGTCCATGTCTTCATGCAATTTCGGCAACAATTACAAGCGGCGTTTACCAATATTGCACAGACCCAATTAAACATTGAGACACCGGTCCAAACCATTGATGCAACACAGGTCAATCAATATTGGCATATTGCCTTAGCCGACTCGGACTTAAATCACGCGGCGAGTCAACAATTAACAAGTAATACGATGTTGCGCCAAATTGATGCCCAACATTTTGGCATTGCCGTCGGCGCGCAATTATTGTATAACGCGCTGACCGATACGGCCTTGCAGTCAATTAGTCAGGCCTATCGTCGTTATGGCTTCCCAGAATTACTGTTGACACCGCAACAAGACGAAGATTTAGCCCAACAAATTGCTGAAAGCGTTGCCCAACATCATGCCAAAGCGCAGGAAGATTTACAAAAAGCCATCCAAGCAACGGAACAAGCTAAACCCAAGGCTTCATCTGAAGGGGTACCGTTGACATTGGGACGTAAAATCGCTGCTGATGGTGACATCACGCGTCTTGAGACGATTGAAGGTGAAGAAAATCGGGTAGTGATCGAAGGTTATATCTTTGCGCATGAAGTACGCGAGTTGCGTTCTGGGCGTAAGCTCATGACGATCAAAGTCACAGATTATTCGAGTTCGATTGCGGCCAAGAAATTTTCAAATAATGAAACGGACGAAGCTGTTTTTGACGGGCTAAAACCCGGCATGTGGGTCCGGTTGTCTGGTAATGTGCAAGAAGACACTTATGCGCGTGAATTGGTGATGAACATTTACGATTTGCAAGTGATTGACCATGAGAGTCGCGTTGACACCTATCCAGGTGATAAAAAGCATATCGAGCTGCATGTGCATACCAATATGTCAACAATGGATTCGGTGACCGACTATGGCGCAGTAGCCAAATTGGCCAAAAGTTGGGGCCAAACAGCATTAGGCGTGGTCGACACGGCGAATGTGCAAGGCTTCCCAGAAGCCGTGGCTGCCGGCAAGAAAAATGATCTCAAAATGATTTATGGGATGGAAGCGAATTTAGTTGAAGATGGGGAACCAATTGCCTTTAATCTAGCTGATGTGCCATTACTCGGACCAGAGACAACTTTTGTCGCTTTCGACTTGGAAACCACAGGACTTTCAGCCGTAACGGATAAAATCATTGAATTATCCGCGGTTAAGATGCAACTCGGGAATGTGGTGGATCAATTCTCTGAATACATCAATCCTGGTTTTCCCTTGTCAGAATTTACGACTGAACTGACATCAATTACGGATTCAATGGTTGCCAATGCCGATCCAGAAAGCGACGTCATCCAACGTTTCCGAGATTGGGTTGGGGATGCGGTCCTAATTGGGCACAATGTGACGTTTGATATTGGGTTTATGAATGCTGCATATGCCCGCTATCAAAAACCAGCCATCAGCAATCCGGTAATTGATACGTTGCCATTTACCCGTTGGCTGTACCCTGATTACAAATCTTACCGATTAGGGACAATCGCCAAGCGTTTTAATATCAACCTCGAACAAGCGCACCGAGCCATTTTCGATTCGGAAACGACCGGACATATTGCGTGGCGTTTAATGAAAGAGGTCAAAGAACGCTATGATCTGACCAGCCATCAACAGCTAAATGATCATATGACAGAAGGGGATGCTTGGAAACATGGCCGACCGGTACATGCTACGTTGTTGGTAAAAAATGCCGTCGGTTTAAAGCATCTTTATGAATTAGTCTCGCGCTCAAATATTGAATTTTTTGCGCGTGTACCACGTATTCCGCGTTCCGTTTTGGAACAACATCGGGAAGGCTTATTAGTCGGTACAGGTGATACAGGTGGTGACGTGATTGTCACATTAATTGAAAAAGGTTATGATGCAGCGTTAGAAAAAGCGGCGTATTATGACTTTATTGAAATTCAGCCCACCGCCAATTATGCACCGATGATTGAATCGGGGTTGATTGCTGATACCGATAAATTACATGATATTCTCCGTGATATGGTGGCGATTGGTGATGAATTGGATAAGCCGGTGGTCGTTACTGGCGATATCAAGTATACGAATCCAGAAGATCGGATTTATCGTCAAATCTTAATTGCCACCCAGCCAGGTAATCCGCAAAATCGGACAACCTTACCAGAATTGCATTTCAAAACAACGCAAGAACTACTTGACGATTATGCGTTCTTGGGTGAGGACTTGGCGAAGAAAGTCGTGATTGACAATACGCATGTGATTGCAGATAGTCTAGAAGATGTGGCGCCGCTTAAGAGTGGCTCGTACCCGCCAAATATTCCGACTGCTGGTGAGGAATTAACCCGGCGAACACTGGAGACGGCTAAAAAATGGTACGGTGATCCCATTCCAGATGTCATTCAAGCCCGTATTGATCAAGAATTAAAAGCCATTATTGGTAACGGCTTTGCGCCGCACTATATGATCGCCCAACGTTTGGTTGAAAAGTCCAATAAAGACGGTTATCTGGTTGGCTCGCGTGGCTCAGTCGGGTCATCATTTGTGGCGACAATGTCTGGGATTACCGAAGTTAATCCGTTTGCCCCGCATTATCGTAGTGCCCATGGCGACTATTTTGAACTCGCTGACCCAAAAGTTTATGAATCAGGCTATGACTTGCCAGATAAACCAGACCCAAATCATCCTGGTGAAATGTTGATCGGTGATGGGCAAAATATTCCGTTTGAAACCTTCATGGGATTCAAAGGGGATAAGGTGCCAGATATTGATTTGAACTTTTCGGGCGATTATCAACCGATTGCGCATAATTACATGAAAGTCTTGTTCGGTGAACACAATGTGTACCGTGCCGGTACGATTGCGACGGTGGCGGAAAAAACCGCCTTTGGTTATGTCAAAGGTTATGAACGCGATCATGATAAGCATTACCGTGGGACAGAAGTAGAACGTTTGGCCCAAGGAATTACTGGGGTTAAGCGGACAACAGGGCAACATCCAGGTGGGATTTTGATTGTGCCACGTGAATATGATGTCTATGATTTCACACCGGTCCAATATCCGGCCGATGATCAAAAATCATTGTGGCAAACAACGCACATGGATTACCATTCGATTCACGATAATTTGCTCAAAATGGATATTTTGGGACATGATGATCCGACGATGGTGCGCACATTAAAGGATATGTCAGGGATTGATCCGCAATCAATTCCAGTTAATGATCCTGGCGTCTTGAGCCTGTTTACCTCGCCAAAAGCATTAGGCGTGACGCCAGAACAGATTTTTTCTAAAACAGGCACACTTGGTTTGCCTGAATTTGGGACGAACTTTGTGCGAGGCATGTTGGAAGAAACGCAACCCCACAATTATTCTGAACTATTGCAAATTTCTGGTTTGTCTCACGGGACGGATGTGTGGCTAGGGAACGCCAATGAATTAATTGAAAACGGAACCGCAACGATTGGAACCGTGATTGGAACCCGTGATAAGATCATGACGGATTTGATTAACTGGGGTTTCCCAGCAGCTGATGCGTTTAAGGTCATGGAAAAAGTGCGTAAAGGGAAAGGGATTACGGATGAGTATCAGGCCCAGTTACGTGCAGCAAAGATTCCAGAATGGTATATCCAATCGATGCTCAAGATCAAATATATGTTCCCCCGAGCACACGCGGCGGCGTATGTTTTGATGGCCCTACGAATTGCCTATTTTAAGGTGTATTTCCCAACGATTTATTATGCGACCTACTTCTCAGTCCGCGCTGATCAATTTGATATTGTGGCCATGAGCCGCGGTAAAAATGCGACAAAAGAAGCGTTAAAGCGTTTACGCGCCTTGGGTAATGATGCCACGGTTGGCGATAAAAACCTTTTGACGGTATTGGAGATGGCGAATGAAGCTTTAGAACGTGGGATTACCTTCTCAATGGTTGATTTATATAAGTCAGAAGCCAGCGAGTGGGTGATTGATGGTGATACACTCATCCCACCGTTCTCCGCAGTCCCAAGTTTGGGCGATAACGTGGCCAAGCAAATCATTGTGGCGCGCCAAGAAAAGCCATTTTTGAGTAAGGAAGATTTGAAAAAGCGTGGGAAGGTCTCCCAAACAGTCATTGATTATTTGACGAAAAATTCAGTCTTAGATGGCATGCCAGACGAAAATCAATTGAATTTGTTTGATTTTTAACCACCAGTCACCACAATCGCGCTACGGCGTGTAACAAGATACAACAACGGAGAGTGTAGTATGAAACACGAATGGCACCAAAAAGTGGCTAATTATTTTGAATATGTCTTAAATAGCCTCATGATTCTTATCGGGATTGTGATTTTTGGCTTTTTGTTGCGCGAAATTTATAATTTAGCGCATTTACTCCTGACAGTGGGGGATATGCGGTCACACTTTAATCAAATTACGGATGCCACGCTTGCCGTCTTCTTGTTCTTTGAGTTTATGAGTTTGGTCCGCGAATATTTTATCAAGGACGCTCATATTTCGATGGAAAGTTTTCTTTATATCGGGGTGACTGCCTTGATTCGGGCGATTTTGGTATATCATGATCAAACGATGAAAACGTTGCTATTGGCCTTATCAATCGGTATCTTAGTGGTCGCCTTGACGGTGTACCGTTATTTCCGAGAAAAAGATAAGCAACAGAAACTACCACATTAATCGGCCAGTTTTGAATCGAAAAGCACGGTTTGCCGTGCTTTTTTGCATGGTTTAAACATGGTATGATAAGAGATGAAAATACGCGGAGGAGAGTCATTCACGGCAGAAAAGATGCCATGTGTACAGGTTATCTCGTACATGTGCAACGCGCGCGTGAAGACCAAAATGAAAATATGACGAAAAAAATTGTTGTCCTTGGGAGTCTCAACGTTGATAGCATTATGAAGATGCCTCGTATGCCATTAGTTGGGGAAACAATGGCTTTAACGGACGTGACAACAGCGCCTGGTGGTAAAGGTGCCAACCAAGCAGTTGCAGCAGCCCGTCAAAGCGCTCAAGTGGCCTTTATTGGCGCAGTGGGTCAAGATAGTAATGGCCACTTTATGCGCCAGACCTTAGCTGATCAAGCCGTCGATGTGGCGGCGATTCAAACCAATGCAACAGTACCAACTGGTTCAGCCTATATCATGTTGCAAGACAACGGCGCCAATACAATTTTGATTCATGGTGGGGCCAATCAAGCCTTGACTGTTGATGATTTAGATGAGGATTTGATTGCCCAAGCCGATACGTTGATTGCGCAATTTGAGGTACCACTGGCCGTGATTACCGCAGCCTTTAAAATGGCCAAAGCGCACAATGTGCAAACTGTGCTGAATCCCGCACCAGCAGTTTATGAGGTCACCCCAACCTTGGCCGGTTTGACAGATATTATTTTGCCTAATGAAACAGAAGCCCAATTATTAACGGGTATCACTGTTGAAAATGATCTTGCGGTGTTGAATCAAGTCAGTGATGCCCTCTTAGCAACAGGGGTGGCTCGCAGTATTATTACCCTTGGGGAAGCGGGCTCGTTTATCGCTGACGGTACCAACCGTTGGTGGGCAAAGCCGAAAAAAGTTGCGGCTGTTGATACGACAGCTGCGGGGGATACTTTTATTGGGACCCTAGCAAGTGAACTTGCCGCCGATTTTAGTAATTTAGTCGACGCTGTTGATCGTGCTAGCACAGCCAGTGCCATTGCCGTTACGCGACCAGGCGCCATTCCGTCAATTCCAACCCGTGAAGAAGTGGATCAGTTCTAATGCAACAATTACCAGAAGCGTTTACAACTAAATATACCCGTTTATTAGGCGATGAAGCGCCGGCTTTTTTTGACACTTTTGATGACCAGGTGCAAAAAGCCTACCGTGTTAATCCATTAAAAGCCAATCCCGTGGTCAGTGACACCCCAGATAACGGGCCAGTACCATACGGTAAATGGGGCCATTTTGGGGCAGTTTCTGGGCACAGTGTTGACCATGTCACTGGCGTTGTTTACTCTCAGGAACCCTCTGCACAATTTGTTGGCGAAGTCTTACAGCCAAAACCTGGTGAACGGGTGCTAGATTTGGCCGCCGCACCCGGTGGGAAAACAACCCATCTTGCGGCTTTTATGCAACAGGAAGGCTTACTTTGGGCCAATGAAATCTTTATGAATCGGGCCAAAGTTTTAAGTGAAAATATTGAACGGATGGGCGTGCAAAATAGTATCGTCAGCTCGCATGCACCAGCTGAATTAAGTGCAAAGTTGCCACAATTTTTTGACAAAATTTTGCTGGATGCGCCATGTTCTGGCGAAGGGATGTTTCGTAAAAATCCGGCCGCAGTGGCACAATGGCATCAAGATTTCCCGCAAGAATTAGCTGACTTACAACGTGAGATTTTGCGCGAAGCCATGAAAATGCTTCGGCCTGGTGGACAAATCGTTTACTCGACGTGCACGTTTGCGCCAGAAGAAGATGAGCAAATGATTGCTTGGCTCATGCAAGAATATCCAGAAATGCAGCTTGTACCAATTGATAAACCAGCCCATACACATGTCCAAGATGGTCGGCCAGCATGGGCTGAACAGGCTTACACTGCTGGTCAAACCACCGTATCAACGACAGTAGATCTCACGGTACTTGAGGGGACGGCTCGTTTGTGGCCACAAGCCTTACAAGGTGAGGGTCACTTTGCTGCCAAATTAGAAAAAGACGCTGACGCAACGCCGACAACCGCGGTCGTTAAACCGTTAGTGCCAACACCATTGAGTCGCAGCCAAGAAAAGATTTTTGCTGATTTTGTGGCGACAACGCTACCCGACTTTGATATGACCCAGCATACGTTAACCTTATTTGGTGATCGACTTTATATGGCACCAGTGGGCACGCCTGATATTTCAGGGATGAAAATTTTGCGACTAGGACTGGAGTTGGGCACGTTTAAGAAAAACCGCTTTGAGCCAGCGCATGCGTTGGCCTTGGCTTTGCCACCACAGGCAGTTAGCCAAACTTATGTTATGACGCCTGATGATTGGGCACAATTTGTCCATGGTGATGTGGTTCGACCAGCTGCACCTTTACAAAAAGGATGGGTCTTAATGACGGCCAACGGTAATGGCGCGGGCTGGGGACGGTACGTTGATGGCCAAATTAAAAACTTCTTCCCTAAGGGGCTTCGCTTTGCTGTCAAAGCGGAAGACACTACGCTAGCAGCAGAGATGTATTAAACAGCGAACAGCTGTTTGTGATGTCAAGCCCATGATTTGACCTTGTTCTTAAGTAAAGAACACGTATAATAGATTCTAGTCTTTACAGTGACGTTTGACGTCGCGTGAACGTAAAGTTTAAATTACGGGGTCGGTGCTATGCATTTGCATACCTCACAAGGGAGAACAATCACCATGAAACAATCAACTAAAATCATTGCAGGTCTTGCAGCTATTGCCATTATTGGCGGCGGTATTTATACGGGTTTGTCGCATAAGTCAACGCAAAACGGGCAGGCAAATAATGCCGCATCACTTGGCTTGGTCCTAGATGTCGGCGGTGTGGATGATCATTCATTTAACCAATCCGCCTGGGAAGGTGCTAAGCAATATGCGGCAGCCCATCATATGAAGGCGGGACAAAATGCGCCAGTGACGTATTTCACGACCACGGATCATTCAGATTTGGATCAAAACTTTAATTTGGCAACCAAAAATCATAAATACCAGATTGTTTATGGGATTGGGTATTCGTTAAACCAAGCGATTACAAAGTCAGCTAAATTGAACCCCAAGCAAAAGTTTGTATTAGTCGATGATATTGTGACGAAGCAACCAAACGTGGCGTCAGTCATGTTTCGTTCAGAACAATCATCGTATCTTGCCGGTGTAGCGGCCGCGATTAAGGCCAAGGAAAACGGTGAAAAGGCTGTTGGCTTTATTGGCGGTATTCACGGTAACATTATTGATGCGTTTGATGCTGGTTTTGAAGCTGGTGTGAAGGCAACTGATCCCACATTAACGGTCGAAAAGCAATATGCCAACTCATTTACCGACTCAGCTAAGGGTAAGACGATTGCTGCGGCAATGTATGCCTCAGGCATTCGCACAATCTTTGCTGCTGCTGGTTTTGTTGGGAATGGTGCTTTTACTGAAGCAAAAGCTGAAAATTCAAAGTTGGATGCTGATTCAAAGCAACGTTTGTATATTATTGGTGTTGACCGTGATCAGAAGGCTGATGGGGCTTATAAGTCAAAAGATGGTAAGTCAGAAACTTCAACGATGGCCTCATCAATCACATCCGTTGGGGCAGGTGTTAAAAACATCGCCGATGCCTATAACAAAGACCACAGTTTCCCAGGTGGAAAAACAGTGGCCTACGGCCTTAAGGAACGTGGTGTTTATTTGACAAAGTCAGAATTGACACCAGCACAAAAGACAGCAGTAGATAAGGCGGAAAAGGGTATTATTGACGGTACGATTAAAGTGCCAAACCACCCAGCTGGCTCACAATTTAATCAAAAGTTCTAATCGAAGTAGCCAGAGATTTTCACAAGCAAGCCCCGCGTGAGCGGGGCTTTTTTGGTATAATAAAGTCAGTATGTTTTAGGAGGAAGTGTCTGTCACAGGCGGATTTTGGTGAGATGCCTAACCAGAAAATGCTGCTGGCGACACAAAATGAGAAATGGCTTTTGATCAACAAGTAACGATTCCAGGTGATGCCACCTACCGTCTCAGTCCACAGATTAAAAAGTATACGCTTGGCGACTTAGGCTTCATTACGAATAATGCCGGTGCCTATACGTTACATCGCTCGCTCGAACCGGAAAAAGCATTGGCTAACGCAGTCAAATTAAAAGTGACGGTTAACCCAGATTTGACCGGTTTCAAGATGAGTACCGTTTCTGCTGGAGATGTGGTACGTGTTGACATTTTTAAAAATCAACATGCAGCAGAAATGGTGCCTTTGTATCATTTTTTTGTTGATGAGCTTGTGGCACGTGGGGTGCTAGAAAAGATTTAATATGACTAAATTTTATTTTGTACGACATGGCCAAACGGCTTGGAATCTCGAACGCCGCTTTCAAGGGGGCAATGGTGATTCTGATTTATTACCTTCAAGTTATGATGATATGGTGAAAGTCGCCGACTTTTTGCGGGACGTTGAATTCACACGGGTATTTGCTTCGCCATTGCGGCGTGCGCGGATTACCGCTACGCAAATTGCGCGCGAAATGAACTATCGCGGTCCCTTGTCACTGCGCTCAAATATTGCCGAAGTTGGCCTAGGTCGCTGGGAAGGCGAATTGGTAGCGCAAGTGCAAGTCGACTATGCGACCGCCTACCATAACTATCGCCATGATTTAGATCAATTTGAAGGTACTGAGTTTGGTGGGGAAGGGTATACAAAAGCGAGTGCGCGTTTTGCGCGGTTTATTAAAAACCTAGCACAGCAATATCCAACGGACAATATTTTGATTGTTTCACACGGGATGGCCTTATCTTTTGGTATCAATGAACTCCTACAAACACCGCGAATGGCGATTCGTGAGCGTGGTGGTTTAAGTAATACATCAACGACAGTGCTGTCAACGACTGATGGCCAACAGTTTGAAATCGAAGATTGGAACAATACAACGTATCTCAATAAGCTTCAAAATGACGGTACCACCATTTAAGTTGACACGAGCGCAGTGAAGGATTAAAACAAGCACACGATGACATTTGAAACTGACCAATTGGACAAAGTTACTGGGACGTTGCAACACGTCATTTTTGCGTCCAGTGATTCTTATTTTAAAATTTTATCCGTGCAAATCGATGATAGTACGCTGACCGACTGGGAGAACCCAGAAATTATTGTGACTGGAACGTTTGCTGATGTCCAAGAAGGGAGTACTTATGCTTTCTTCGGACAAGTGGTCCGACATCCGAAGTACGGCCAACAATTAAAAGTATCGCATTATGAAAATGAATTGCCACCCGATGAAAATGGCTTGATTAAGTATTTTGCGAGTGGCCAATTTTCAGGCATTGGTCAAAAAACGGCGAAAAAAATTGTCGACCATTTAGGCCTTGACGCTGTCACCCTGATTTTAGATGATGTACAGGTGTTGGACGGCATCGTTAAACCAGCAACGGCGCAAAAATTAGCGCGCAGTCTTCAATTGAACCTTGGTTTGGAACGATTATTTCAAATTGGTAATCAGTACGGCTTGGGGGCTGATTTGGCTGGGCGTCTTTATGACCAATACGGACATGAAGCTGAGGAAATTTTAACAACCGATCCTTATCGTTTGGTTTTTGAATTTGATGGGGTTTCTTTTAAAATTGCCGATGCCATTGGTCAAAAAAATGGTCATGCACGTACGGATCAGCGCCGAGTGCAGGCGGCTGTCTACGCCACGATGATGAATGTCAGTTTCCAATATGGCCATACTTATCTATCGCGCGCACAACTGCTACAAGCCACGGGGCAATTATTGCATGACCAGCAGTTACAAGCCGATATTGACCAAGCCATTGAAGCGTTAATTGCCAATCACATTTTAGTCGATGATGAAGGTCGCTTATATGCGGCAACGCTTTATCAAGCTGAACGGCAAGTTGCCCAAGACCTTAAGCGTTTGTTACGCGCGCCAATGCCGTTTGATATCACACCGGAAGCGATTGCGGATGCGGTCACAACTCCAGGTCACTTGCAGTTAGATGACACGCAAATTTCGGCGGTGAAAGCTGGCTTAAATGCGCAGGTGTTCCTACTGACGGGTGGCCCTGGGACAGGCAAAACGACAATTGTCCGCACAATTGTGGCAACTTGGCATAAATTGTTGCAGCAACAGGCGAAATATGCTGATAATACCCAAGATTTTTTAAAAAATTATGCGGTTAAATTAGCGTCACCAACCGGACGGGCGGCCAAACGGATGACCGAAGTTACTGGCCATGAGGCCACGACGATTCATCGGCTACTGGGAATTTCAGATTTAGATGAACCAGAATTTAATGCCGAAAATCCGATTGCAGGTGGGCTGTTAATCATTGATGAGGCCTCCATGTTGGATATTGAATTGACGGCAAAGTTGTTTGCTGCCATTCCGAGTGGCATGAAAGTCATTATTGTTGGCGACGCGGATCAACTGCCGTCGGTTGGCCCAGGAAATGTTTTGGCTGATTTTGTGGCCAGTCAGCGAATTGCTCATATCGAACTGGCAACGATTTATCGGCAGGGTCGCGGTAGTAGTATTACCACATTGGCACAACATATTAAAAATGGTCAGCTGCCCGAGGACTTTATGGCCAATCAACGTGACCGTTCGACTTTTATGGTCGGCCCAGACCAGGTGGTGACGGCGATTGAGCAAGTCGTGCAAGCGGCCATTAACAAAGGCTATACGGCTGATGAGTTACAAATTTTAGCCCCGATGTATAAAACCACTGCGGGCGTGCATGCGTTAAATACGATGGCGCAAGCTTTGTTTAATCCACTGAAGCCTGGTCAAAAATCGTTACAGTTTGGCGAGACAATTTTTCGACAGGGTGATAAGGTCTTGCAACTTGAAAACGATAGTGAGCGTGATATTTTCAACGGCGATATGGGCAAAATTATCGCCATTCGCTATAAAAAAGATCCAGGCAATACTGAAAATGAGGATAGTCTTGTCGTTGATTTTGATGGCAAAGAGCTCGTGTATCCCAAGAAGCAGCTAAATCAACTGACGTTAGCCTATGCAACGACGGTCCATAAAGCACAAGGCAATGAGTTTAAACTGGTGGTCATGGCACTCACCACGCGTTTTGGTTTAATGCTCAACCGAAACTTGTTGTATACTGGCCTGACGCGCGCGAAAGAAGCTTTAATTTTGGTTGGGGAATACGCAGCATTTAATCGGGCAGCGCAGACACCAGTGCCGATGCGGGCAACTTGGTTGACGCAGCGGCTACAAGCGGAAAATGCGTCCAACACCACACCAGTAGTGCGTCCAACACCACCACCGGTAACTGAGAAATATCAATTAACTACGGCACTAATTGCCGCACAAACCATCTCGCCAATGATTGGTTTGGCGGATGTCACCCCATATGATTTTATGGCAACCAGCTGAATACTGGTATAATGAAACTAAGAAAACGAGACGGAGATAGAAGATGACGACCCCTGAATATCGCTTATTTAGCCTTGGAAGTAATCCAAAGTTGGCTGATGAAATCGCCAATATTTTAGGCACCAACTTGTCAGATATTGATGTACGGCAATTTGCCGATGATGAAATTTATGAACGCATTGAACAAACAGTTCGTGGTCGGGATGTCTATGTGATTCAAGGCATTTCCGATCCGGTCAATGATAATTTTATGAAGTTGATGATCTTCATTGATGCGGCACGCCGTGCTTCTGCTAAGACTATTAATGTCGTGATTCCTTATTTTGGTTATGCCAGATCAGATCGCAAGGCGCGTTCACGTGAACCAATCGCTGCACGCTTGATTGCGAACATGCTAGAATCGCAAGGGGTTAAGCGTGTCATCACGATGGATCTTCATGCCGACCAAGTGCAGGGCTTCTTTGATATTCCAGTTGATCATTTGATTTCAATGCCAACTTTAGGCCATTACTTTTATGAAAATGACCTGTTGGGATCAGATTTAGTCGTTGTAGCACCAGATCACGCGAGTGTTGGTCGTGCGCGTAAGTTTGCTAAACTACTCCATGCAGAATGGGCAGTCATTGATCGTCGCGTCGGTGAAGATTTGCAAACGGCACCATTTGGCATTACTGGCAATGTGCAGGGGAAGCGCGCGATTTTGATTGATGATATTATTGACACGGGCACAAGCATGACGCTGGCGAGCGAAGCGTTAACAGCGGCTGGCGTGACAGATATTTATGCTGTTGCGCCACACGCAGTGTTGTCTGAACAAGCTGTTGACAAGTTAGCCACATCGGCAATTTCAAAAACATTAGTGGCGAACACGATTGAAGTACCCGATGATAAGCGCTTTGATAAGTTAGTACAACTATCAGTTGCAGCAACATTTGCCGAAGCGATTCGACGGGTCGATGCGTGCGAAAGTATTGAGGACATTATGAGAAGTCCGGATAACTTGGATGTTAAATTATGAAAACAGTTGACATAACACGACTATTGTCACCAGAATGGGGCGTGGCGGATGATGGCATGATGACTACCCAATTTGGGGCGTCAATAGCCTTTGTGACAACCCATGTTCACGTAGTGCGAGTATCGTTTGCTAAAAACTACGACGGGTTGACTTTTGCGGTGCAAATCAATGCCAGTGATTGGCAGGAGATGCCGGTCACAGACCAAACCTTGCAAGTGACCATACCTACAGAGACGGCCGAGGTTCGCATGGTATTGCGTGATCGCGCGGGCAGTAGCGAAGCTTTCTGGCAAGATCCTGTCTATGTGACAGTCATGACAATTGATCAGGGCGAAGTGGCCCCAATTGAAAATGTACAGCCTTATGTGACGTTTGTTGGGGATTCCATCACTGCTGGGGAAGCCATGGCCGCTGATGGGCATCATCCCGAATTGAGCTACCCACAACTGGTGGCTGATGCCTTAGGTCAACCGTTAGCGCGTATTGCGTATGGGGGAACTGGCTTAACCGCTACTGCGCCATACCAAATCCCAACAGCGATTGAAGCCTTATGGCACGTTGGTGACAATGTGTCGCGGCCATTAGTGACGACTAACCTTGTATTAGTAAATTATGGCACCAACGATTTTAACTATGGTGCCACACCGACTGCGTTTGCGTTTGGCTTGCGCATCTATTTATTGGAATTGATAAAGCGCTTTCACAATGCTAAAATTATATTAATGATGCCATTGAATGGGGCGTTTCGTGAGGTATTTTTGGCCGAAACGGCACGCTTTGATCAATTCACGTTAATTGAAACCAAGTCATGGTTACCAGCCATGACAGATGTCCACCCGAATTGTGCAGCGCATCAAATTATTGCAGAGCAAATAATGAAAGGACTTTAAATCATGGTATATGCAGCAGATGAACAACGTTATGAAAAATTACCTTACCGTCGGGTGAGTGATTCTGGCTTAATTTTACCGGTCGTATCATTTGGTTTGTGGCGTAACTTGGGTGACCAAATGCCACTTGAAAATTCTCGAAAAGTGATGTTGAAGGCATTTGATAGTGGTATTTTTAGCTTTGATAATGCATCTAATTATGGCCCAAGTAATGGCACAGCGGAAGAAACTTTTGGTCAGGTATATCGCAGTGATTTGAAGCCGTATCGTGATGAACTGATTATCACGACCAAGGCTGGTTATCACATGTGGCCTGGGCCATTGGGTGAGTTTTCTGGTAAAAAGACGTTGACGGCCGCCTTGGATTTAAGTCTCCAACGCATGGGACTTGATTATGTTGATATTTTTTATGCGCATCGTTGGGATCCCAACACGCGTTTAGAAGAAACTGCTTATGCGATGGACTTGTTGGTTAAGCAAGGTAAGGCGTTATATGTCGGGGTATCCAATTATAATGCTGAACAAACAGCTGCCATTGCAAAATTGTTTGCTGAACTTGGTACACCATTTATTGGTAATCAAGTGTCTTATAACATGTTAAATCAAACGGCTGCTGATGATGGTTTGTTGGACGTATTGGATGAGAACCATGCTGGTTTGATTGCCTATGGCCCATTAGCTGAAGGCTTGTTAACGGATCGTTACTTAGAGGATATTCCGGAAGATTACCCAATTCACCGGACGAATGCATTCTTATTTGAAGACGGGAAGGCAGCGTTGATTGCCAAGTTAAACGCCTTAAACGCCATTGCGCAAGCCCGTGGTCAGAAGTTGTCACAAATGGCATTAGCTTGGTTGCTCCGCGACCGTCGCGTTGCCACTGTTGTCATCGGGGCAAGTAAGATTGACCATCTGGTAGATAACTTAGCCTTTAGTGATAACATGACTTTCACTGATGACGAAGTGGCTCAAATTGAAATGATTTTGAAATAGAAAAAAGCATCCCGTTGGGGATGCTTTTTATAATGGTTGAATCCAAGTGTTTTGCGCGCCTGCTTTTGTGAGGGCATTGGCGATGTTAATTGCATCATCGTTATTTTTGGCCAGGGCAAACATTGCCCCCCCAATACCGGCACCGGTCAGCTTAGCACCTAATGCGCCAGCATGTAGGGCAGCATTGACAAGGTTGTCAAGTTTGGGGTGCGACACACCGAGTGATTGTAATTCGTGGTGTGCTGCCGTAAATAACAAACCGACGTGTTCGGGCTGATTATGGGTTAAATCAGTCCGAACTTTTTCTGCGATTTGGCCTAAATGGACAATTTTTTGCCAAGTGAGGTCGTAATCATCATCCAAATTACTTTTCACGATATTAACGGCGTGCATCGTTTGGCCATGAATGCCTGTATCAGCGACCACAAGTGTCCCGGTTAAGGTCATTTTAAAAGCCGTTAAGGTATCGTTTTTGACGAACCAGATGGGATCATCTGAACCGACAGTGGCAGCATCTAAACCAGATGCGGAGCCATGGGAAATGCCTTCCGCCAAATCGGTAAAGTGTTTTAATTGGTCAGGTGACAAGGGAGCCTTCACGTAATCAAAAAAGGCTTTTGTGATCGAGGTTGCAAAAGCCGCTGACGCGCCGAAACCACGTTCTTGTGGAATATTGGTTTCAATTTCTAGCGTGAAAGGGGCATCAACCAAATTTAACGATTGCAGTAATTTAAGGATGAGCTGACGTAAGCCTTCCACATTCGCGCCTAATTCATCGAGGTCGCCGTGAAACGTGCTACTTTCAATCGTCTGCCCGCTAAAGGCTGGGCGAATTGTTGTAGTCACGGTCAGGTTCGTTAATGGAATGGCAATAGCTGGTTGGTTATAAACGACGGCATGTTCACCGACTAAAATAATTTTGGCATGGGCAATTCCCACTCCAAGCATTTGACTAATCATGATTTTTCTCCGAATTTCCTTTACTATTGTACCGCACTTTTCTAAATAGTGTAAAATGATAGATGAATTGCGTTGTTAAGTTTGTCGTAGTGTTGTCTGATTAGGGCAAAGTTAACAACGCAATTCATCACTAAATTCCAGAGAAAGGTGTTTGCTATGAACGCCAATAAAACGTTTGTTGTTGTCGATTTAGAAACAACTGGACAAAGTGTTGCTCGCGGTGGGCGCATCATCCAAATTGGGATGACTTTTATCAAAAATCGCCGCATCATTGATCATTTTGAATCTTTTGTGGATCCAGGGCAACCAATTGATCGCAACATTCAACAACTTACGCATATTTCAGAAAAAGATGTGCGCGATGCGCCTTATTTTGAAGAAATCGCACCAGTTCTACGTAACATGTTACAAGATACGGTACTAATTGCGCATAATATTAATTTTGATTATCCTTATTTGAACGACGAGTTAGCACGAACAGGCTTTCCAGTGTTGAATAATCCTGCCATTGACACGGTCCAATTAGCACAAATTTTGTTGCCAACAGCGCCAGGCTATCGGTTGTTGGATCTGACAACATTTTTAAATATTACGCTCAATAACGCCCATCGGGCAAATGCTGATGCGCAAGCAACAGCGTTACTATTTTTGAAATTATGGCAAAAGGCGGAACAGTTACCCGTCGTTGTCCTCCAACAATTACAATTTGGTCAGTGGCCGCTCCTGAGACAAACACAGGATTTTTTACGGGTGGTCAAATCAAAACGACAACTAGCTGATTTTGACATTGTGGCCCAAGTCGCCGTGACGAAACCAGATCCCGTGCCACCAATGGCGCCAGCGACGTTGCCAGCCTATCCACAATCTTCTCAAGAGAAGCAGCAACAATTTGGGCAATGGTTAACCTCAAATGAGGCCCAAAATGATTTAATGAATCGCGTCTATGCGTTCTTAACTAAAAAAACTGATGGCGTGTTAACAGTATTGACTGCGCCGAAAATTGGCAAAACTTTGGGTTATTTGGTGCCTTTAATTTTTGATCCGCAAGCACGGCCAATTGTGTTGTTGACAAATGATGACAGTTTGCAGCAACAGCAACAAGCATTGGTGGAGAAAATCGCTAAATTATTGGCTATCCATTTTACGGCAGCCATTTTGCATGATCCGAGTGCGTATATTGATGTTGAACGTTTTAACCAATTGTTAAAAACAGCTGACGACACGTCGCCAGCCCAATTCTTCAAAGCCCGCATTTTAGTGTGGTTAACACAAACACAGACTGGTTTATTAAACGAAATCCAAGTCGGCGCTACCAATTTGCCGATTCTAGATGAATTGCGTGGTAATGAGCAGGGGATTTTCTATCAACGCGCCCAGCGTTTAGTCAACCGTGCTGAAGTGTTGACGATGAATTTTGAAACTTACTTTAATCAGGCGCAACCGCTTTTGGTAGCGCGTGAGCGTACAAAATGGCCGGTCGTGGTCATGGAAACGCCGAGTGCGTTTGTTGATGAATTATCAGCACATTATCGGGCACAATTGAATTTGACTGATATTAAAAACAGTTTGAAAGGGTTAATGCATCAAGAAGTTGCTGGGCTCACGCATAAGCAGCGTTTGTTTGTCAAACAGAGTGTGGCGGAAGCCTTGAAATTAGTGAAGCAAATTTTGCAAACCGACAAGGTTGCCACGCAACTCAAGCGCGCAGAACGTCTATTAATGATCATCATGCGCTTAATGACGATTTTGGATATTGGCGAGCATGGCGTTGTCCCGGCGTCATGGGCGACCTTACCGCACGAACTGACCAACATCAAACGGTTGCAGCAAGAACCAGTTGTGACAGTGCAGGATCAAGAACACGACGAAAACGGGCAAACACAGCTCACGAGAACATTCTTCGTCCCAGTCGCAACAACGTATCAAACACACTTTTTGGCGCATATCCATAAACTTTTGGTTGTCAGTGAGTACTTAGATAATCAGGTGAGTGCCTTTTTGCGTGAGGTGCCAGAACAGATGACGGCAGAACGTGATTTTATTCACCATGATAATCAACCAGTAACCGTGATTCAAATGGGTCGCACCTCGCCAGTCACGCACTTGCAAGCGCTCACACAGCATAACGTGGGTGAAATTATGATGATTGTGCCAGATAGTGAACGGGTGAATCATTGGTATCAAAAGTTAAAACATGTTTTGACAACCGATTACGGGCTCGTTGCGGAAGGGGTCACCGGCTCACTTGAAAAAATCCAACGCCAACGGCATACCGAACAGCAAAATATTCTGATTGTCACGCCAAAAATCATGTCAACCATGTGGTTACGCGATCAGGAGTTACCCAACATTGTGATTGTACCGGAACGGGAAGTTTGGCAACCAGTGTCACGTCTCGCCTTGGTATTAACTGAAATGCAACGTCATCCGAAAGCATTACTCGTGACACAATTAAATGCTATGCAACGCCACCGGTTCAAATCACAAGCAGACATTAAAGCCAACGTGGCGTTAAAAAATAATTTGCTGGCACAGTATGACCAAATTTTGACAGATTTTTGATATAATAAATCTAGCTATGCGTTGGAGGACTAAACAAAATGATGCAATTTAAAGATGATATTCGAATCCGCCAACGTCAACGCCGTTCCCGCATTCATTGGGCGCGGATTTGGTTTGTCGGGGCGGGTATCGGAATTGTCGTGGCAACCATTACGTTAGGTTACTTTTATGTGTCGTTAAGTCCGATGCGACAAGATGAGGCGCGACTGCAAAAATTGGTGAAGGCCAAAACAGACATCGCGACGGTTAAGCAAATTAGTGCTGATTATCGTAAAGGAACGACTTATGCGGTTGTTGGGACAACGGCTCGTGGTCAAGAAAAGGTTGCCATTGTCCACGGGAATAGTCCGCGCGTCACGGTTTATGATCGGCGAGACGGGATGACCAATCAACAATTAGGGCAATTATTACTGAAAACGTATCAGCCAAAGAAAATTTATTCTGCAAATATCAGCGAGTACAAAAAAACGTTGGTATGGGAAGTCAGCTATAAAGGGCAAAACAATGCTTTAAATTACCTGACCTTAGATTTTAAAACTGGAAAACCTTATCGGGTTATTAACGGCCTGTAAGTAATAGGAACGAGGAGAAAAAATGATTTCGGAAAGAGCGCAAGCAGTCGAAGCCGCCGCTACCTTGGCAATGAGTCGTTTAGCCAAGGCCATGCAAGCCGATGGGATTGATGTGATTAATTTGGGCGTTGGCGAATCAGATTTTCAAACACCCGAACACATTGCCCAAGCAGCGATTGCGGCGATTGAAGCCCATCAAACCAGCTTTTATACCCCAACAAGTGGGTTAGACGCTTTAAAGCAAGCCATTGTGGATCATGTACAGCAACGGTATGATGCCACCATCGCTCGTAACAATGTGACGGTGACGACTGGGGCTAAATTATCACTTTATGCGCTAATGCAGGTGCTCTTAAATCCAGGCGACGTCGTGGTTGCAGCGGCACCACTTTGGGTCAGCTATGTTGAACAAATTAAGCTAGCTGGCGGCCAATTGCAAACAATTGTGCCAGATAATGCCGCTTTGAAGTTAACGGTAGCTGATTTAGAGGCGCTGACAACACCGGTTAAGGCCATTATTGTAAATTCGCCAACTAACCCTACCGGGCAAGTTTATACGCGTGATGAATTGCAGGCTATTTTAAATTGGGCTGACGAACATGACACGTATGTTATTTTGGATGAAATTTATGGTCAGCTCGTTTATAACGGGGCAACATTCACGTCAGGCTTGCAACTCCAACCGCTTGAAAATAGTCGGATGATTATCGTTGATGGTGTGTCGAAAGCCTATGCGATGACCGGTTGGCGAATTGGTTGGACGTTAGCTAGTGCTGACATTATTGCGGCGATGAATAAATTGTTGGATCACATGACGTCTAATCCAACAGCAGTCGCACAATATGCAGCGATTGCGGCGTTGACAGGTGACCAGTCATCTGTTGAAGTGATGCGACAAGCCTTTGAGAAACGCTTGAACGCCACGTTTGATGCCCTTAACAGCGTGCCAGGCCTTGAAGTGGCCGTCAAGCCCGAAGGTGCTTTCTACCTATTCCCAAAGGTTGACCCACAAGTACTGGCGGCGGCTGGGGTAGCTGATACCAGTGAGTTGTCGATGAAAGTCCTGAAAGAAGCACGTGTGGCCATGCCATCTGGTGAAGGCTTTGGGATGCCAGGTTATTTGCGAATGGGCTATGCCAAAGACCAAGCCGTTTTGGACGAAGCTGTTCGTCGTTTAACAGAATTTTTTCAACAATACATTTAATTAAAATAGAGGAGAAGCAGGTGGTGCGGTAACAAACCACGTGTATATGATCATGTCACAAGATATTCCCACAATTCAAATTATCGATGCTAAAGACTATGTTGGCCAAACGGTCAAGATTGGGGCTTGGCTTCGTCAAAAGCGCGGTTCAGGTAAGTTGGCCTTTTTGCAATTACGCGATGGTACAGCATTCTTTCAAGCTGTGGTAGCCAAAGCAGATGTACCAGAATCAGTCTTTGAACTGGCTAAAGGATTAAAGCAAGAAACAAGTTTGTACGTGACGGGTGAAATCCGTGAAGATGCGCGATCATCATTTGGCTATGAAATGGCAGTGTCAGATATTGAAGTCATTGGTGAAAGCCATGATTATCCAATCACGCCAAAAGAACACGGGACAGACTTCTTGTTTGATGAACGGCACCTCTATCTACGTCATTTAAAGCCGTTTGCGACATTGAAGATCCGAAATACATTGATTGCCGCAACGTATGAATTCTTTAACAACGAAGGTTTCGTCAAGTTGGATTCACCACTCTTGACTGGTTCTGCCCCAGAAGGGACCACTGAATTGTTTGAAACGGATTACTTTGGTGAATCTGCTTATTTGTCACAAACTGGACAATTGTATGCTGAAGCAGGGGCAATGGCCTTTGGGAAGGTCTTTACTTTTGGTCCAACATTCCGTGCAGAAAAGTCAAAGACACGCCGTCATTTGACGGAATTTTGGATGGTTGAACCAGAAATGGCCTTCATGCATCAAGAAGAGAGTCTGGAATTGCAAGAACGCTATATTTCATTCTTGATTTCAAAGGTCTTGGAACGCAATGAGCAAGAGCTTGATATTCTTGGTCGTGACAAGGCGTTATTGGCGTCTTACACGGAACTCCCTTACCCACGTATTAGTTATGATGATGCGGTGAAGTTGTTGCAAGACAATGGCTTTGATATTGAATGGGGTGTTGACTTTGGATCACCAGAAGAAACATTCTTGGCTAATCACTTTGCTAAGCCTGTCTTTATTATCAATTTCCCAAAAGCAATCAAAGCCTTCTATATGAAGCGTCACGCAACACGTGATGATGTTGTCGTGTCTGCCGACTTATTGGCACCAGAAGGTTATGGGGAAATTATCGGTGGTTCAGAACGTGATACCGACTATGAATACTTGAAGATGCGCATTGAAGAACAAGGCTTAGACCTTGAGGAATACAACTGGTATTTGGATTTGCGTAAGTTCGGTTCAGTGCCACACTCAGGCTTTGGCTTAGGATTAGAACGCATGGTCACATTTGTCACGGGTGAAGAACACATTCGTGAAGCCATTCCGTTCCCACGAATGACTAATCGTATTCGACCATAATTTTTAAAGGGCGAAGACAGCTTTTGTTCAGCGTCCCTGACCAAAACATGTTAGACTAAAGTAGATGATAAAAACGTCCAAGCTTAACTTGGACGTTTTTATAACGGTATTGGAATCAAAGTAGGTTGACAGATGGTATTAGATCAACGATTACAACAATATATTCAAGCAGGTCAAACAGCGATTAGTAATGATTTGTTGCAACACTATCACGAAATTGGGATGGATAATGATGATTTAGCCTTATATTTACAGGTAACGCGAATTCAAAATCAAGGGGATGCTGCGACGCCTAAAATATTAGCGCAAATTTTACACGTGACTGAAAATGTCGTGGTTGCCCGCTTGAAAAGTTTGATTACGCGTGAGCTGATGGTGATTGCCGCGACCACGAAACAAGTGGAAACGTATGATTTTACGCCAATGATTGCGAAATTGCTGCAAGGGCAACAAATTAGTGTGCAACCCATCATGTCTGATGGCAAATCGACGCGTCGTGAAATTTTCCAAACGTTGGAGGCTGAATTTGGTCGGCCATTGACGCCGATGGAAATGCAGACGGTTGGCCATTGGTTTGATCAAGATCATTTTGAACCAGACTTGATGTTATTAGCCATTCAAGAAGCCGTTGCCAACAATGCGCGTAGTTTACGCTATATTGAAACAATTTTGGTGAACTGGCAACGAGATAATGTTAAAACAGCCACCCAAGCGCAAATTGCCAAGCAAAAGCGTCGCGGGGTGACCTACACATATGATAATTTATTTTAAAATAATGTGTGGAACAGGGTGTTCTAACTGTAAGTGAAACCCAAAAATAAGTTGGCCATCTGGCGCAAATAATTGCGTTTCACTGCTCATATCTTGCAGGCGCGTTTGCAATTGGGATAACGTCATGGGCTGCTGGCCGGTCACGATGATCAAATTGGGACCAGATGTAGCGAATTTAACCTGATCAACAGGTAAAATTACCGACGTATCTTGCCAATATAAGCGACTTTTTGGGGACATATAGTGTGTGAGTTGTGTTAAATCAATCAATTTCATATGCAATTAAACCTACCTATCGTCACGTGATGTGACTTAATTAGTATAAAGGAAAACAAATGGAAAAAACATATCATTTAATGGCGACTGCTGCGGCAGGTCTTGAGTCATTAGTCGGCAAAGAACTGGATCGCTTGGGCTATGAACCAAAAGTCGAAAATTATCGTGTCCGTTTTGATGGCACAGCGCGTGACATTTTAAACGCTAATATTTGGTTACGAACAGCTGACCGTGTGAAAATCATCGTTGGTGAATTTGATGCGACAACATTTGATGACTTATTTGAAGGCGTTAAAGCCTTACCATGGGAAGATTATCTGAACTATGATTCAGAATTCCCAGTGGCCGGACGGTCTAAGAAGTCGGAACTATTTAGTGTCCCAGATGTGCAAGCCATTACGAAAAAGGCGATCGTTAATCGCTTACAAGAAGCGTACCATATTCGGACACGTTTACCTGAAAATGGCTATTTTGCACAGCTTGAAGTCATGATCGACAAGGATCATGTGATTGTCACATTGGATACGACGGGGCCATCATTGTTTAAACGTGGTTATCGTGTCAATAAAGGTGGGGCGCCGTTAAAGGAAAACTTTGCCGCAGCGTTGGTTTTGTTGACGAATTGGCATCCAGATCGACCATTTGTTGATCCAACCACAGGATCAGGGACATTAGCAATTGAAGCTGCCTTGATTGGCCGAAATATTGCGCCTGGCTTGATTCGTGACTTTGATATTGAGCAAATGGATTGGTTTGATAAGACATTATCTGAGACGGTACGTGATGAAGCAGAAGCACAAGCAGATTATGACCGGACATTGGATATTCAAGGCTTTGATATCGATGAAAATATGGTACAAATCGCGATTGAAAATGCGAAGCATGCCGGCCTTGGACAAGATATTGTCTTTAAGCAACTGGCGGCCAAAGATTGGACGACAGACAAAGAAAATGGTGTGATTGTAGCCAACCCACCATACGGTGAGCGATTGGGCGAATTAGATGCAGCGCGTGAACTATATACGCAAATGGGTGACGTTTATCGCCAATTACCAAGTTGGAGTAAGTATATTTTAACGAGTGATTTAGACTTTGAAAATGCTTATGGTGAGAAAGCCACGAAACGTCGCAAGCTCTACAACGGGGCATTGCGTGTCGATTATTTCCAGTATTGGGGTAAGCGTGCCAAATAAAAATAAAGCAAAATTTGTGCAGATTGCATAAATTTTGCTTTTTTATTTTTGCGTGATAACCCGTGTTTTTTCGTATTATATTGGTAGAATGGTTAACAATATTGAATATGTAAGAAATGAGGCGTATCTATGGTTGAAACAAATAGCGCACTGGAAAATATTTTTTCTGATCGTTTGCAGCAAGTTGTCCCAAGTCCAATTCACACTTTTAGTGAACAAGTCAGTCATTTGCCAAATATCTTAAAGTTAACAATTGGTGAACCTGATTTTGCAGTGCCAGACCATATCAAAGCTGCCGCTGTGGCTGCCATTGAAGCGGATGATTCTCATTATTCAGTCTCTGCCGGCTCACTGGCATTGCGGCAAGCAGCCCAGCAATTTTTGGCTGAACGCTACCAATTAAATTACAACGCGACAACGGAGATTTTAACAACTGTTGGTGCCACTGAGGGCTTGTTTACCATTCTTTCGGCGGTGTTAAATCCAGGTGACCAAGTCCTCATTCCAACGCCAGCTTATCCAGTTTATGCCGAAATGACACACCTCAATGGTGGCGAACCATTATTAGTTGATGTGTCGCAAGATGATTTTATCTTAACACCAACACATTTGCGCAGGGTGTTAGCAACCAACCCACGGGTTAAGGTGTTATTGCTCACCAATCCATCAAATCCGACTGGGGCGACCTATACCTCAGCTGAATTACAGGCTTTGGCTGACGTGCTAAAAGAAACGTCGGTTTTAGTCATTTCAGATGAAATTTATTCGGAATTACAATATGAAGGGGAACACGCATCGATTGCTACTTATTTGCCACAACAAACCATTGTTGTGAATGGCGTGTCTAAATCACATGCGATGACAGGCTACCGAATTGGCATTTTAGCTGGACCAGCGGCGTTGATCGCACAAATTAATAAAGTGCATGGCTTTATCATTATGACACCATCGAATCCAGCGATGGCCGCTGCGACAGAGGCCTTTAATTGTGAGCGAAGTCTGGCGGACACTCAGCGGATGAAAGCGGCTTATCAGGCACGGCGTGACTTTTTAGTCACTGAATTGACAGCGCTTGGCTTTGACATGGTTCGGCCAAACGGTGCCTTTTATATTTTTGCTAAAATTCCAGCTGATTTAGGCCAAGATGATGTGGTGTTTGCCAATGAATTAGTGGCCCGAGAACGTCTAGCAGTTGTGGCGGGATCCGGTTTTGGACCTGGTGGCGAAGGCTATATTCGTATCAGTTATGCGGCGAGCATGGCTATGCTGGTTGATGCCATGTCACGTTTGAAAAGCTTTGCCACTTTGGCGCGCGCAACAGCTGTTTAAAGGTGCATAAATTTGTTTTTTTTTGCTGGCTATCATGGTAGAATTAAATGATTAACTCAGCTGTTTTGTCAGTTTTATGGCAAAGCAGCTGTGTTAATTTGGAATGAACTACCAAAATGGAGGAAACGTATTCGGGCAATCAATGACGACGTGAATGAGTCAAACCATGGAGTTGAATAAACGTGAGGGTTAAAGAATATTCCCTGAATACTTTGGAAATATGCCAGCAGTATACATGCGCCAAGCGCGCGCAGATGACTTGCACGACATCAAAGCAGTCATCGACAATGGACGAGAGTATTTAAAGCAACAAGGTATTAACCAATGGCAAATGGGGTACCCCAACCAAGATACGATTGCCACCGATTTAGAATTAAAACAAGGTTATGTGTTAATTGTGGATGAAACAATTGCTGGTTATGCGGCAGTTATTGTTGGAGAAGATCCAGTTTACGGTGTAATCGAGGCTGGCCAATGGCAGAATGATGATAAATGCTATGTCACGCTACATCGCTTTGCGATGTCAAATGAATTCCGTGGTCACAAACTTGCCCAGCGTTTTATGACAGCAATTTTGTCATATTTTTACGCACAAAATCAACGCGATTTTAGAATTGATACCCACCCAGAAAACTTCGCCATGCAAGCCGTCATCACCGGTAATGGTTTTCAAAAGCAAGGGCATGTGTATATCCAAGAAGGTGAAGATCAGAATGTCCGTTGGGCCTATCAACTGGTATTATAAGTTATCGTCGTTCACTTGTTTTAAGTAAGTTGTTATGATAAAATAATCACATTGTGATAATTTATCGGAAAGGAAATAGCATGTTTGAACCATGCTATTTGGGAATAAATAACCAATGTCTTTTACGGATTTACAAACACAACGTCGCTCAATCTATGCGTTAGGACGACACGTTACACAAACACCAGAAGCCTTATATGATTTGGTGAAGTCAGCTGTTAAGCAGTCACCAACATCCTTTAATAATCAATCGGTTCGCGCCGTTGTTTTAACAGGTGAAGCCCATGAAAAATTGTGGGATATGACGGCAAAACGGTTACAACAAGAAGTACCAGATGAAGAAGCATATCAGCAAACATTAGCTAAAATTAACCATGCCTTTAAGGCCGGTTTCGGAACAGTATTGTTCTTTACCGATACAGACGTGGTTAAAATGTATGAAGAACAAATTCCACTTTATGCGGAAAACTTCTATGATTGGTCAGAGCAAGGGCACGGGATGGCTGAATATGCCACTTGGCTTGCTTTGACGGAAGCCGGCTTGGGTGCGTCATTGCAACACTACAATCCGTTGATTGATGAAGCAGTCGCTGCAGCCTTTAATATTCCTGACAACTGGCGGTTACGCGCTCAGATGCCATTTGGCTCAATTGAAGCAGCTGCTAGTGAAAAAGACATGATGAGCGATGCAGAGCGTTTCAAATTTTTCAATTAAACTCATAAAAAAAGCAAGTGATCCAAAATTAGGATTACTTGCTTTTTTGCTGTGTGAATTTAGCCTTGATGGCCGCAATTTTTTCAGCCTTTGTTAATTGTGTTTGTTGTCCCGACTTGTATTTAGCGTCGGCTTGTTTTTGCTTAAAATCAATCTGATAACGTCCCATATTTTCCATCCTTTTGTGTCTTTAATAGTATACCTTATTTTAAAGGGGAAATATAGGGCAGTGGCCTGCTTGACGGGTCGTGGTAAAATGAGAAGCATAAGCAACACAAAGGAGTTAACATGGCAAATTTAGCAGATGTCGCACATCGTGCGCATGTTTCTAAAATGACAGTGAGTCGGGTGATCAATCATCCGGAGAAAGTTTCAAAAGAAGTGCGAGACGCCGTTCGCGCGGCAATTGAAGCTGTTGGGTATCAGCCTAATCGTATGGCCCAAGCACTGGTGACGAATCGGCACTACGTGATTGAATTTTTAGTTTTAGAAGATGTCGTGACAGTTGAACCAAACTATGCGATTTTACTACTACAACTGGCTGATCTCTTAAATAAAAAAGGCTATACCTTACAAATTAGCACTAAAATTCAGGACAATCACCAAATTGATGGGGTGATCGTGAGTGGTTGGCGACATGCGGATTTGGCCGCTTTGGAAGCCTTAAATGTACCAGTTGTCTTATATGGGGAATCATCGCTTGATCATGATATGGCCTTTGTAGATAGTGATAACCGTCTCGGGACAACGTTAGCAACCCAGCATTTGATTCAAGCCGGTTATGACAAAATTATATATATTGGCATGCAGGTTGATTTGCCATTTATGCGAGAACGCGAACAGGGCTATTTAGCGACCATGGCTGCGAATAAACGCGTATCGCGGGTGTATACGGTCGCTAATCACTCGCATGAGGCCGAACGGTTGATTGATAATTTGATGCCGCATTTACCAGAAAATACTGGTATTGTTTGTGCGACCGACCGGATTGCCTTGGGCGTTGTCCGAGCATTGGGGCGCAATCATGGCGTACCGGATAAGTATGGGGTAGTCGGTTTTGATGGCGTCTTCATTGATCAAATTACGTCGCCCCAATTAACGACGATTCGACAACCCTTTGAACAAATTGCGCAAGCTTTGGTGGATAATTTGTTTGTACAACTTAATAATGGAGAGCTGGGGATGCAGCGTTTAGCGCCCGATTTGATTATTCGTGACACAACGCGCCACTAAAAAACATGTTACCGTTAACACTGCGAAAGCGGTTTCATTTCCTTACATCATGTTTTATACTAATATCTGTAAACGCTTACAATATTATATGTTTTATTTAAGGAGACGATTATGGTTAACAAGCAAAAAGGCCAAGGCCTACCAAATTTGCCATTAAGCACAATTTGGATGTTGAGTTTTGGTT
The DNA here is from genome assembly GCF_007954625.1 of Leuconostoc lactis. Taxonomy (NCBI): domain Bacteria; kingdom Bacillati; phylum Bacillota; class Bacilli; order Lactobacillales; family Lactobacillaceae; genus Leuconostoc; species Leuconostoc lactis. Next base: position 1,180,730 of record NZ_CP042420.1, read on the forward strand.
TCTTAGGTGTACAGATGGCTTTCTCATTGCAGAGTTCACAAATGGGACGTATCTTTCAAACACTTGGGGCTGACCCCACAAAATTAGGATTCTTCTTTATCCTACCACCACTTGCTGGACTCTTTGTTCAGCCAATTGTGGGTTACTTCTCAGACCGCACATGGACAAAGCGCTTTGGACGCCGCATGCCTTACCTATTGGTCGGGGCATTGGTATCAGTTGTTGTGATGTTCTTGTTGCCAAACTCAGGTAGTTTTGGCTTCTCAACAACGGCTGGTCTATGGTTTGGTGCCATTACAATTTTGTTCATGGATTTGAGTTCTAACGTGGCAATGCAACCCTTCAAAATGGTTGTTGGTGACATGGTCAACGAAGATCAGAAGTCATATGCTTACTCAATCCAGAGTTTCCTCTCAAATACGGGTTCAGTCTTAGCAACAATCTTCCCATTCTTGCTGACAGCAGTTGGTGTTGCTAACACGGCGCCAAAGGGTGAAGTGCCTGCTTCCGTTGTGATTTCATTCTATGTTGGGGCCATTGTGTTGGTCATCTTCTCATTGATCGCCGTATTTAATGTCAAAGAATATGACGATGCCACATACGAACTTTACCATGGTTATGCTTTGAACACTGCTGAAAATGGTAAGGGTGACTTCTTCGCTTTGCTAAAGCGTGCCCCAAAGACTTTCTGGACAGTGACAATCACACAATTCTTCTGCTGGATGGCTTTCCAATACCTTTGGACTTATGGTACTGGTGCTGTCGCTGATAACATTTTCAATGCGACTGATCCAACAACAGCAGGTTACCAAAACGGTGGTAACTGGTTTGGTATCATGTCAGCCGTTTACGCGGTTGCAGCCGTCGTTTGGTCACTTGTTTTGTCAAAGATTCCAGCTTCACGTAACAAGCTTGGTTATGCTTTGTCACTCTTCTTAGGCGCAATTGGTTTTGCTTCAGTATTCTTTGTGCATTCACAATACTTACTGATTGTGTCATTTATCTTAATTGGTATTTCATGGGCCGGTATGATGGCTTACCCATTCATCATGGTGACAAATGCGTTGCCAGGTGATCACATGGGTACGTACTTGGGCTTGTTTAACGGCTCAATCTGCTTGCCACAAATCGTGGCTTCAGTTGCCAGCTTCGCATTGTTCCCAGCTTTGGGTTCAAGTTTCCCAGTGATGATTTTGGTATCTGGTATCTTGATGTTCTTTGGTGCGCTAAGTGTTGCCTTTATTAAGGAAATTCACAGTAACCCAGTTAATGCTGACGTATAATAAACACAATGAGGTGAGAACAAATGAAAAGAATTTTTGAAGTTAATCCCTGGACAGTGACAACTCATGAATTGAATCCACAAGACAAGCGTCTTCAGGAATCAATGACGAGTTTGGGAAATGAATATATGGGCATGCGTGGCATGTTTGAAGAAGTGTATTCAGGTGATACGCACCAAGGTATTTATATCGGTGGTGTTTGGTTCCCTGACAAAACACGTGTTGGTTGGTGGAAAAATGGTTATCCACACTATTTCGGTAAGGCAATTAATGCTTTGAATTTTGTTAAAGCGGATTTCTACATCGATGACCAACAAGTGGACTTGGCAAAAAATGATGTCCAAGACTTTGAGTTGTCATTGGATATGCAAAAGGGTGTCTTAAACCGTACCTTTACGGTATTCGGTGTCAAAGTGACAGTAACCCGTTTGATTTCGGTGGCACAAAAGGAATTAGCAGTCTTGCATTACACGTTTGCATCAGCTGACGGTCAGGCCCATCAAGTGCGCTTTGACGCAAGTATTGATGCGGATGTTGTCAATGAAGATTCAAACTATGATGAAAAGTTCTGGCAAGTCTTGTCAGCTGGTCATGAAAATGACACCTCATTTATTGCGACACAGACTGTTGAAAATCCATTTGATGTGCCACAATTTACAGTAGTAGCCCGTCAAAGCTTTGTCGGCGGTGACAACCAAACGGCATCACAAACAGCAACCGAAGTGACTGATCACTTTGATTTGACAGTGCCGGCAGCTGGTGAAGTGACATTTGAAAAGCGTGTTGTCGTGACGACATCACGTGATTATGCGGATTTGGATGCCGTGGTCGCTGCAGGTGCGGAAATCACGCAAGCGATTGCAGCACAAAGCTATGACGATTTGTATACAGCACACACTCAAGAATGGGCTAACCGTTGGGAAAAGGCCGATGTTCAAATCGAAGGGGATGATGCAGCGCAACAAGGTATTCGCTTCAATCTCTTCCAATTGTTCTCAACTTACTACGGTAACGACCCACGTTTGAACATTGGACCTAAGGGCTTCACTGGCGAAAAGTATGGTGGCGCAACGTACTGGGATACGGAAGCGTTTGCCATCCCAGTTTACCTTGGGGTTGCTGAACCTGAAGTGACACGATCATTGTTGCAATACCGTTTTGATCAACTCGATGGTGCTTTCCATAACGCTAAGGAACAAGGCCTAGCGGGTGCTTTGTATCCAATGGTAACCTTTGATGGGATTGAATCACACAACGAATGGGAAATTACGTTTGAAGAAATTCACCGTAACTCAACAATTGCTTATGCAATTTATAACTACACGAACATTACTGGCGACCGTTCATGGTTGACAGGTGATGGGGCGCAAGTTTTGTACAACATTGCCCGTTTCTGGGCTGATCGTGTGCACTATTCTGAACGTCACGGCCAATACATGATTCATGGTGTCACGGGACCAAACGAATACGAAAACAACGTCAACAACAACTTCTACACCAACTGGATGGCCAAGTGGGTCTTGCAGTATGCGTTGGATAACTACGATGACATTGCGGATGAACAGAAGGCACGTTTGAATGTGTCAGCTGACGAACTTAAGAAGTGGCAAGACATTGTGGCGAAGATGTATTTGCCAGAAGCAGATATCACGCTTAAGGGTAAGGACTACCATATCTTTGAACAACACGATACGTTCTTGGATAAGGATTTGACGCCAATTGCCGATATGCCACAAGATATTCGCCCTATTAACCAAAACTGGTCATGGGATCGTATCTTGCGCTCACCATATATTAAGCAATCAGACACATTGCATGCGATGTTCTACTTCCCAGACGCCTTTACTGAAGATGAAAAGCGTCAAAACTTTGAATTCTACGAACCATTGACAGTGCATGAATCATCATTGTCACCATCTGTTCACGCCATTTTGGCCGCTGATCTGGAAATGTCAGATAAGGCCGTTGAAATGTATGAACGTGCGGCGCGTTTGGATTTGGATAACTATAACAACGATACAGAAGATGGCCTTCACATCACAGCGATGACAGGTTCATGGTTGGCGATCGTGCAAGGATTTGCTGGCATGCGTGTTCGTGACGGGCAATTGCACTTGAAGCCATTCTTGCCAAAGAAGTGGGACAAGTACAGCTTCCGTTTGGTCTTCCGTGGCCATGTCTTGGAAGTATCAGTTGACCAAGCTGGTGCCAATGTGCAACTTATTAGTGGTGACCCATTGACAATTAACCTTTCAGGAGAAGAAGTGACATTGTCAAAGTCAGATAAGTAAGTGTGTTGTGACACATTTGACTTGAAGTAAGGTAGGGGTTATGCAAGTAAAAGAGCAGATATTTGGCCATTTACCAGATGGTCAAGAAGTGACAGCGTACACGTTAGTCAATGATAATCAAACAGCGGTGACCGCTTTGACCTATGGCGCGACTTGGCAATCATTTCGCGTGTCTAAAGCTGGTCAATCACATGAATTATTGGTTAATTTTGATCAATTGTCTGACTATGTGGGACAACCCTTCCACGTGGGCCATACAATCGGCCCAGTGGGTGGTCGCTTATCGCAAGTGGCCTATCAATTTGACGGCGAAGCGTTTAAATTAACACCTAATGATGGCCCAAACATTTTGCATTCAGGCATTAATGGGTTTGATCGGGTGAATTGGCAAGCATCAGTGACACAAGATGCCCACCAAGTAGCGGTGCATTTTACCCACACGTTTGTGACAGAATTTCCTGGCGAATTGCGGGCAGAAGTGACGTATTCACTGGATGAGACTGATCGTGTGACGATCACTTTTAGCGGGCAATCAACGGCAACGACGTTATTTAATCCGATGACCCATGTTTATTTCAACTTTGATGGGCGACAGCAAGATGCGAGCCAGCACGAATTACAAATTGCTGCGCGTGAGCATGTGGCAGTTGATGACGCTAAAATCCCAACAGGGGCACTAGTTGAAAACACTGGGACTAAATTCGACCTTGAAACATTAAAACCCATCGGTGACGCCCGCTTTGATGATGCTTGGCGCTTGGCTGATGATCGGCAAGGGCCGGCAGTGATTTTACGCTCGCCTAAGACTGATGTGACGCTTGCCATTGATTCAGATCGTAACGGTGTGGTGGTCTTTACAACCAATCCAGCGATGGATAGTGACCAGATGACAGCCGTTGCGGTTGAAATGCAAACCTTACCTGATGCGATTAATCACGCGGATTTTGGTGATATTGTGTTACCAGCAAATGTGATGAAAACCTATCAAGTGACTTATGATTTAATTTAAAGGAGTCAAAAAATGACTAATTTTTCAGAAATAAAAGGCTTCCTCTTTGACCTAGACGGTGTGATTGCTGATACGGCGAAGTTCCATGGTCAAGCTTGGCGACAAGTTGCTGACAAAGTTGGTACACCATGGACAGAAGAATTGGCTGAAGGCCTCAAGGGGATTAGCCGAATGGATTCTCTCCAACTGATTTTAGAGGCAAGTGGTCAGGGTGATGCTTATAGTGACGCGGAAAAAGCAGTCTTGGCTGATGAAAAGAATCGCAACTACCAAACGCTGATTGCCACACTGACAGAAGCTGATATTTTACCGGGGATGAAGGCCTTCATTACTAATGCTAAAGCAGCCGGGTATCAACTCGCCATTGCTTCGGCATCTAAGAATGCGCCACTTATCCTTGAACACCTCGGTTTGATGGACGATTTTGTTGGGATTGTCGATCCAGCAACACTTGCTAAGGGTAAGCCTGATCCAGAAATCTTTGTGCGGGCGGCGGAAATTTTATCATTGCCACCAGAACAAACGCTTGGCTTAGAAGATTCAACTTCTGGTATTGAAGCGATTAACGCAGCTGGCGCAATATCATTGGGTATCGGTGATTCAAATGTGTTGTCAGCAGCAGACTTGAATTTTGCAACAACTGCAGATGTGACGCTTGAAAACATTGCGGCTTTAATGGGTGAATAACTGCTTGACTTTAAAGCAGTGACCCGCTATGATTAGGTTATATATTAAAGCCGATGAATTGGAAAAATCACAGTTTGGACCTTTAGAAATTTTGCGGGTGATGCAAGCAAAACAATGACGTGATTGGTGACACCTTGGAGGTCGCTGTTGTTCAAGACAGTGCGTGGTTGCGCGATAAGCAGTCAAAGTGACAGTCAGTGCTGTCAATATTTAAGGTGGTACCGTGCAAAAGCGCCCTTAACGATTAGTCGTTAAGGGCGCTTTTGAGGTTTAATGTAAAAAATAAAAGGAGTAGGCGTTGTCGACAATCTATACGTCGCGCAACGTGTGAATGAAAATGGCAAAAGCAACTTTCCAACGCCCCAAAGGCACAGCTGATTTGTTACCAGAACAAACTGTCCAATGGCAATATGTTGAAAATCTAGCCCGCGTTTTGTTTGGCGATTACAATTTTAAAGAGGTGCGGACACCACTTTTTGAAAACTTTGAAGTCTTTTCACGTTCAGCAGGGGATACCTCTGATGTGGTGACAAAAGAAATGTATGACTTCTACGATAAGGGTGATCGCCATGTGGCCTTGCGGCCAGAAGGCACGGCCGGCATCGTGCGTGCCTTTGTGGAAAATAAGCTTTATGGCCCAGAATTTGACAAGCCGTATAAAGCCTTTTACATTGGCCCAATGTTTCGTTATGAACGACCACAAGCTGGTCGTTTCCGTCAATTCCACCAAATTGGCGCAGAAGCCTTTGGCTCATCATCACCAGCGCTTGATGTTGAAATCATCGCAATGCTGATCAATTTTTTCCAAACTCTTGGCTTGGATAACTTGAAGGTTGCCATTAATTCCTTAGGGGATAAGGCAACCCGTGACGCTTATCGTCAGGCTTTGATTGACTATTTGAAGCCACACTTTGATGAACTATCTGCTGATTCACAAGCACGTTTAGAAAAGAATCCGTTGCGTGTCTTGGATTCTAAAGATCCACGTGATCAAGTCTTTGTTGCGGATGCACCAGTAATTTTGGATTATCTTTCTGATGAGGCAAAAGCGCATTGGGAAAAAGTCCAAGCATTGTTGACTGCGCTTGATATTCCATTTGAAGTTGATCCGACAATGGTGCGTGGTTTGGATTATTATAACGATACCATTTTTGAAATCATGACGGTGGATGACACCTTAAAAGGGGCAGCAACCATTGCTGGTGGCGGTCGTTATTCTGGCCTTGTATCAGAATTTGGTGGACCGGAAACGCCAGGTGTTGGCTTTGGAATTGGGGTTGAACGCTTGGTGAGTCTCCTTGAGGCCAAAGGCTTAAAGCCAGTTGAACCCGAAGGGCTAGACTTTTATGTTGTCAATATTGGTGACGACACAGAAGTGGCAGCCATGCAAATTGTACAAGCCATTCGTGGTTTTGGTTACGTCGCGGAACGTGATTACTTGGGGCGCTCAGCGAAAGCTCAATTTAAATCAGCTGATCGTTACCAAAGCAAATACGTGGTCACAATTGGTGAACAAGAATTAGCTGATCACGTAGCGAAGATTAAAACTATGGCAACTGGTCAGCAACAAACAGTGAAATTAGCTGATCTTTACACAGATTTGCCAACAATTATTGATGCAGAAGGAGATGAAGAATAATGAAGCGAACAACATATGCCGGCTTAATTGATGAAAAGTATCTTGGCCAAACCGTGACACTATCAGGTTGGGTACAAAAGCGCCGTGATTTTGGTGACTTGATTTTCGTTGACTTGCGTGATCGTGAAGGGATTGTGCAACTCACATTTAACGCGACCCATCCAGCTGCGTTGGCCGTGGCAGAAGCCATGCGCAATGAATACGTGATTGCTGTGACAGGGACAGTTATTGATCGTGAAGCGAGCCAAGTGAACAATAAGATTCATTCGGGTAAAGTGGAAATTGATGTTACAGAAGCAGAAATCTTAGCCACATCAAAAACACCACCATTTTATATCGAAGATGGTGTGAACGCCAACGAAGAATTGAAGTTGCAATACCGTTATTTGGACTTACGTCGACCAGAAATGCAAAAGAATCTTCGCATTCGCTCAAAGATCATGTCAAGCGCGATGAAATTTATGGATGACAATGATTTTATCAATATTGAAACGCCAATTTTGGCCAAGTCAACACCAGAAGGCGCACGTGATTACTTAGTCCCTTCACGTATTTTCCCAGGTTCATTTTATGCCTTGCCACAATCACCACAATTGTTTAAGCAATTATTGATGGGCGCTGGTTTTGATCGTTATTTCCAAATTGCGCGGGCCTTCCGTGATGAAGATTTGCGTGGTGATCGTCAACCAGAATTTACCCAAATGGATTTGGAAACATCATTTATGTCAGCTGATGAAATCCGGGCCTTAGTGAATGAATGGGTGAAGACGATGATGCATGATGTCATCGGTTATGATCTAGACACTGCCGCAATTCAAACACTTACTTGGGAAGAAGCGATGACGCGTTTTGGGACGGATAAGCCTGATTTGCGTATTCCTTACGAACTTAAGGACTTGTCTGAAACGGTCAAGGATTCTGAATTTGGGGTCTTTGCGAATGCGGTCAAAGATGGTGGGGTTGTCAAAGCGATTGCCGTTCCAGGTGGTGCGGCGCACTACTCACGTAAAGATATCGATAAGCTCGCACAATATATCGAACGCTTTGGGGCAAAGGGCTTAGCTTGGTTAAAGGTAACAGCTGATGGTATTTCTGGCCCAATCGCCAAGTTCTTCCCTGAAGCGGATGCGTTGCTTGAAGACACTAGCGCCAAAGAAGGTGACTTGTTGTTGTTTGGTGCCGGCCGTGCGGATGTTGTCGCTGCAACCTTAGATTACCTACGTCGTCAAACAGCGCAAGATTTGGATTTGATTGATCAAGAAAATCCTTGGGCCTTTGCCTGGATTGTGGATTGGCCATTGTTTGAATATTCTGAAGAATTTGATCGCTGGATTGCCGCGCACCATCCATTTACCATGCCAAATGAGGCAGATTTGCACTATCTTGATGAGGGTGAAGATCCGCACCAAGCCCATGCACAAAGTTATGACTTGGTCTTAAATGGTTACGAACTAGGATCAGGGTCAATCCGTATTCATCGCATGGATGTACAAGAAAAGATGCTCAAGGCACTTGGCTTCACACCAGAAGCAGCGCATGAAGCGTTTGGCTTCTTACTTGAAGGCATGGAATATGGTTTCCCACCAATGGGCGGTATTGCGCTTGGTTTGGATCGTTTGGCCATGTTACTTGCGGGACAAGATAACATTCGTGAAGTGATTGCCTTCCCTAAAAATTCACGCGCAACTGAACCAATGACTGAAGCACCAACACGTGTGGACGGTAAGCAATTGAATGATCTTGGCTTAATTGTTCCTGATGCTGACTAAATGAGAAAATACGTGTCGTTTATCTTGATTAGAGGTATATTTTTGTGGGCATTCATGCTATATTTATCATACTCTAATTCAAAAAGGACAAGCGTTAACGCACATTCATCATGCGAAAATTTTTCCACAACTTTATGAAACATCGCATTGCCGGACGTATCGGTGGGGCGGTCTTTTATGCCGTTATTGTCGCGGTAGCCATGGATTATTTCTGGCGACCAGGCCATATTTACTCCTCTGGTTTTACCGGCTTTGCCCAATTAGTGGCAACGTTATCTGGTGGGCACATCCCAGTTGGCTTGGCGTTGGCCCTTGTTAATTTGCCGATGTTGATGATTGCTTGGTGGCGGTTATCGTGGCGGTTTGCGATTTTTACCACTTTGGCTGTTTTACTCAGTGCGGCCTTCATTCCACTCTTTGATACGCATCGGGTGTTAACGCCTGATCCACTGATTAACGCATTGTTTGGTGGCGCCCTAAATGGGATGGCTGTTGGAACGGCATTGCGTTATGGGGTTGGAACGGGTGGCCTTGATGTGATTGGCATCTTAGTCAAAAAGAAGTTTGGCTTTAAGATGGGGCCGGTAAATCTCGGCTTTAACGCGTTGATTATGATTGGCGCGGGTGTGACTTACGGTTGGAAATACGCGCTCTATTCAATTGTCGGTGTCGTCGTGAGTTCACGTATGATTGATGCCTTTTATACGCGTCAACAGCAAATGCAGGTGATGATTATTACGACGAAACCAGATGAAATGGTGCAAGGCATTTATGATAAAATGCGGCGTGGCGTGACCATTATCAACGATGCGCGTGGCGGCTATACTGGTGAAGGACGTTCCGTATTATTGACGGTGATTACCGATCAAGAACGTTATGAATTACGGGAAGTGATGAAGGCAGTTGATGAACATGCCTTTTCGTCAACGTGGAAGATCGAACATACCGTGGGCCGTTTCTACGAACCAGAACTATAAAAAAAGCGAATCGTACGATTCGCTTTTTTTGCTGGCTAATTTTTGGTATTTTTAAAACGTTAGTGATACCAGATAATAGATTGAAATGGTTTCAGGTGCAGGGTGGGGGATATTTCTGGGATAGGATTAATGGTCGCTAGCAATGGCTGCCAGCCTTTATTGAGTAGTTGTTTGGGCAGGGAAATTGTTTGAGCGGTATCTGACAAGTTGATGATAATTAAGCGTTGGCTATCAGTTGTATGTCGTGTAAACACTAACATTTTAGTGTTTGCTATAGTGATTAACTGAAAATCACCTGATTTTAAGGTGTCATCATGTCGACGGAGATGAATTAAACGACGATAATAATTCAGTATGGAGTCAGGATTTTCTCGACTCTCCAGATAATTACGCGTTGTTGTGTTAGGATTAGTCACCAACCAGGTCTTTTTAGCATCTGATGCGTTGTCGGAAAAGCCAAATTTCGTCCATTGCATCGGGGTCCGAGCATTGTCACGTGACCAACTTGTTGCTTTTTTTAAAGCTAAATCTGTTGCCATACCCGTCGACTTAAAGCGTTGAAAATCATGATAAGTTGGTGGATCATCAATTTGGTCTGGCGAAGTAAAGGGCATGTTGGTCATACCTAATTCCTCACCTTGATAAATAAACGGTGTACCGCGCAATGTGAGCAACAAAGTTGCCAAGCTTTTCGCTGCTAAAGGATTGTTATCGCCATAAACAGTCAGTGATCTAGGCTGATCGTGATTTTCAAGATATAGCCCTAGCCAGCCCTGGGAATTGAGTTGTGTTTCCCACGTTGTCAAGCTAGACAATAAATGATTGATGTCGGCGCGTGGTGGGACTTCTGATTGACGAGATTGATGTTCTAATTCAAAAATCATGTCAATGAAACCCTGTGGTCCCGTCCAATTTCTAGCCGTGTCAGCATGTACACCACCAGCTTCACCAACAGTCATCAAATGAAGTGATTGAAAAGTATCATGCAAACGTTTTAAAAATTTTTCGATACCTGGATTATTTGCAAAAATATCAAATTGATGTTCACCAGTGGGTTGTGGTGTCTCAAATGAAAATTTTTTAAGGTGACTAAGCGCATCCAGACGAAAACCATCAATATTTTGCTCAGACCACCAAGTCATCATATTGATCATTTCGGTTTGTACAGATGGATTTTCCCAATTTAAATCAGGCTGTTCTGGCGCAAACAAGTGGAAATACCATTCATCAGTTGGCTCATTATAGGTCCAAACACTATCGCCAGTAAAATTAGTCCAATTGTTTGGTGGCTGGTGATGATGGTTTGGTTGCCAAATATAAAAATCGTGGTAAGGGTTAGTACGACTGGTTTTGGCTGCTTTGAACCAAGCATGTTGGTTTGAGGTATGGTTGACAACTAAATCCATAATGACACGAATATCTTGTTTGTGAGCTGCTGCAATAAGCGCTTTGAAATCAGATAATGTCCCATACTCTGGCGCGATGTTTTGAAAATCAGCAATGTCATAACCGTTGTCGACATTTGGCGAGGTATAAATTGGATTTAACCAAATAAAATCAATACCAAGCCATTTAAGATAAGGTAGGCGCTTAATAATACCCTGCAAATCGCCGATACCATCATGATTTGTATCTTGAAATGAGCGTGGGTAAATTTGATAGCCGATAGCTGATTGCCACCATGGTGGCGCAATTTTTGTCATCAATAAACACCTCTAAAATTACAATTTTGTCGTGACTTGAACCACAAATGCTTCATAAGGTTGCAGCGTTTTATGCTGCAAAGTTTTTGGTGCGTCATAATTGGCAATTATGGTGGCTTCTATATGATCGGCGCTTGTGAATGTATTGGTCTGATGACTGAAATTAGTCACAACCAGCCAAGTTAAATCGTGATAGTGTCGGTAATAAGCAAAGACTTGATCAGCTGTATCAATGAGCTCAAAATCCCCATAGACCACGATGGGATTTTGATGTCTCAGTGCAATTAATTTTTGATACGTGTAGAAAACACTGTTGGGATTATTCAAAGCTGCTTCAACATTAATATCAGGGTAATTGCTATTGGTATCAATCCATGGGTCAACATCAGAGAAACCCCCATTAAGGCTATTGCACCAAGGGATAGGGCGTCGTGCATTATCACGACCTTTATGATTAATTTGATCAAGTATCACATCAGCAGATAGATCGCCATCTTTGCGTGCATCATGGTAATAGTTTAACGATTCAATATCTCGTAAAGCCGAAATATCTTTGACTGGTGTATTGGTTAACCCAATTTCTTCACCTTGATAAATGTAAGGGGTCCCTTTCATCATGTGCAGCAAAATTGCCAACATTTTTGCTGAGACCACACGGTAAGTCGTATCATTACCCCAGCGTGAGACAATTCGAGGTAAATCATGATTATTCCAAAATAGTGACTGCCAACCATCATCACTGTTGAGCTGTGTTTGCCATTTAGTCATGACAACCTTGAGTTTGCTAACATCTAATGGGAGATAAAACCATTTGTCTTTACCAGTTTCTTGATCGAGCGTGATGTGTTCAAATTGAAAAACCATTGATAGTTCGTGACGATCAGGACGCGTATATAATTTGGCGATTTCGGGTGTCGCCCCCCAAGTTTCGCCAACCGTCATTAAATCATGATGCGCAAAGGTTGCTTGGTTCATTTCTTTTAAGTAGTCATGGAGCTTAGGACCATTAGCAGTTATCTTTTCATCTGGTATTTTACCTATCAAATCAATAACGTCTAAACGAAAACCACCAACACCTTTATCAATCCAGAAATTAATCATGTGATAAATTGCTTGTCTGACGTCAGGATTGGCCCAATTTAAGTCAGGTTGTTTTGGACTAAATAAATGTAAATAATATTGATTTGTGAGTGGCTCTAATGTCCAGGCACTACCGCCAAATGCAGAAGGTAGGTCATTTGGTTCTGCATGATGATGCGCATCACGCCAGATATAAAAATCGCGATAAGCGTTGCCGCGACTTTGTTTTGATTCAATAAACCAAGCATGTTCATCAGAAGTGTGATTTAACACGAGATCCATCACGATTTTGATGTTTCTTTCACGAGCAGCATGAATTAAAGCTTCCATATCGGCCATTGTACCGAATTCAGACATGATATTTTCATAGTCACTGATATCATACCCGTTATCATCGTTTGGAGAAGCATAAACGGGGGACAACCATATTGCGTCAACGCCTAGTTTTTGTAAGTAGTCAAGATGTGAGATAATGCCTTGAATATCACCGATGCCGTCATGATTAGTGTCTTGAAACGAACGGGGATATATTTGATAGACAACGGCTGATTGCCACCAAGGTGCTGTCATAAAAAACTCCTTATTGATTAGAAATCGTCACAATAAAGCCATGAGGCTGAATGATTTGATTGTTGTATAGCTGCTCTGAAATGATGTGAGAGACATCAATTGCTGTTGGGATGTGGTAATTGGTAGTCCCGGCATTAAAGATTGCGACGATTTTTGTTTGACCGAGCTCACGCGTGAAACCAACAATGTTGTTGTGATCATCCGTCTCCCAAGACAGTGTCCCTTCAGATAAGACCGTTTGATAATCATGACGTAGCTGAATCAAGTGTTTCAAAAAGTCATACATCGACGTATCTTGTTCATCACTTTGCCAAACCATCGGTCGACGATTATCTGGATCCTGTTGACCAGTCATGGCATATTCGCTACCGTAATAGATATCCGGCGTACCTTGCTGTAAGAACATAAACGTATACATTTGTTTGACGATTGATTGATGATTGTTTGCGACGGTTAGAATACGTGGCGCATCATGTGAGTCAAGTAGATTAAACATGACCTGATTTGTTTGATCGCGATTTAGCATCAGTTGGGCATTGAGTTTATGGACCATTTGGGATGGCGAAAGTTGTTGTTTGGCAAAAAAGTCAACAATTGATCCTGTGAAAGCATAATTCATGACGGCTGAAAATTCATCACCCTGCAACCATGATTGTGCACTTGTCCAAATTTCACCAAGGATATAAATATCAGGCTTGATGGCAGTTACCGCTGTGCGAAATTTTTTCCAGAAATGATGGTCAACTTCATTCGCCACGTCCAAACGCCAGCCATCAATATCAAATGCTTTAATCCAGTAGGTCGCAATGTCAATCAGATAATTTTGTACTGCTGGATTAGCCGTGTTAAGTTTTGGCATGTGTGGTGTGAAGGCGAATGTATCGTAGTTGGCGTCGGCAGCATACTCGAAATTATCAGTCGGCGTATAACGAACAGGGAAGTCATGAATATGAAACCAATCAGCGTATTTTGATTGACGACCATTAGCCATCACATCTTGCCATTGCGGACTTTGATCACCGATATGATTGAACACGGCATCAAGCATCACTCTGATTCCAGCGGCGTGCGCCTTTTCAACTAATAATTTAAAATCTTCTTTTGTTCCAAAATGTGGATCGATTTCAAAATAATCTTGCGTATCATATTTATGATTAGTCGGTGCTTTAAAAATAGGTGTGAGATACAAGCCATTAATACCAAGTTGACTGAAGTGATCTAAATGGTTGATAATACCCTGCAAGTCCCCACCGTAAAAACTTTCAGCGGTGGGATGATCACTTGATCGCCAAGGTAATGTTCCGGCTGGATCGTTAGTTGTGTCACCATTGGCGAAACGTTCAGGAAAAATTTGGTACCATACCGTTTTCTTAACCCATTCTGGTGCTTTAAAACGATCAATTTCTTGAAAATAGGGCATTTTAAAATAATTATTCGCGCCCATCAAACTGCTGTTATCATTTGCAGAAGGTGTGAGTGTTTCAAAGCCTTGATCACCATAAAAAACTGAATCACCGAGACTGTCAGTTAAAATAAAGCCATAATTTAAACGATTGAAAGGCGCGGTTAATGATGCTTGCCAATATTGATGGGTTTCAGTAACAAGTGTTTTTTCCATGACAACATCGGCCGATTTTTGCCAAGTACCGTTCTGCCAATTATAGGGATCTCCAGCAACGACGCTAATTGATTGAATATCATCTTTTGCGGTTCGGATGCGTAATCGTAGTTCATCTGCTGTATATAAATAAGCGTATTCAGATTCAGGACGATGATAAATTGCTGCTTTATTCATAAATAATTGCCTCGTTAGTGGATTAAATGGTCAGGGAATCACGACAGTCTTAGACGATACGTTGTGTCGTATCAGCATCAAAAAAGTGCCCTTTATTGGTGTTGATAGCGAGTTCAATTGCGGCACCCGGTTGATTGTAATCACGGGCATTGACACGGGCAACCAGTTGTTGTGAACCGACTTGCGTATACAACATTGAGTCGGCACCCATTAGTTCTGCAATGGTAACCGTTGCTGTCACCTTACTTTCGGGATAGGTGTCGAGTGCGACTTGTTCGGAATGAATATCTTCTGGTCGAATACCGAAGACAACTTGTTTGCCTTCGTAGCCACGGGCGGTGAGTTGCTTAGCCATACCAAGCGGAATTTTCAGCGTAAAGCCATCTTTTGTGGTCAACCTATCATGACTGAACTGACCAGAGATCATATTCATTGATGGCATACCAATGAATGTGGCCACAAAAATGTTGGCAGGTTCATTGTAGAGTTCTTGCGGTGTACCAACTTGCTGAATGTCACCATGGTCGATAATCACAATGCGATCGGCCAGTGTCATCGCTTCTGTCTGGTCATGCGTCACATAAATAGTCGTGGCCCCAATCCGCTTGTGAATCTTAGTAATTTCTGCTCTAATTTCAACACGTAATTTGGCATCAAGGTTAGATAGGGGTTCATCCATTAACAAAATTTTTGCATCGCGAACGATTGCGCGCCCCATCGCAACACGTTGCCTTTGGCCACCAGATAAATCAGCAGGTTTGCGATCCAGATAGTCTTCAATGCCGAGAATTTTCGCTGCATCTTGAACACGTTGTGTGATTTCTGCTTTGGGTACTTTTCTTAACTTGAGACCGAACGCAATATTATCGAACACGCTCATATGTGGGTAGAGGGCATAGTTCTGAAAAACCATCGCAATATCGCGGTCTTTAGGTGGGACATCATTCATTAATTTATTGTCAATGAAAAATTCACCACTAGATATCTCTTCCAAGCCAGCAATCATACGTAAAACAGTTGATTTACCGGAACCAGACGGACCGACAAACACGATAAATTCTTTATCGTGAATTTGCAGATTATAATCTGCCACAGATGGGGTGGTCATGTGTGGATAGGTTTTATTGATGTGTTCCAAACGAATTTCAGCCATTTTTTCTTCCTTGTTTTTTAATATCGGTTATCGCGACTATAAAAAATGATAGCGCTTACATTGATTAGATTAGCATACTTAGAAATAAATGCAAGCGCTTCCACAAAATTGCTATACCAAATTTTATATGCTTGTGAAAAATATGATTAATTTAATAATATAATCGTAATTGATGCATACATAAGCAAAGATACGTTCTTATATGCTCAATTAGTCGCAATCGGAATATCACATATTTTTTAGACCAATTTATAAACAATAAAAATGTAAGCGCTTGCATTACTTGAATAAATGTTTTATGATGATTGCGTAATCGAAAAGACAAAGACAATTTTTCTGGAGGAAAAAACATCATGAGAAAAATGATGAGCGTGACAACTGGCGCGATGGTAACGTTGCTGACGGCTTCAACTACCGTTGGATTATTGAGTGTTGCACTTGATACACCAACAGTAAGTGCTGCCAAGACGGCAAAGTTGAAGTTGTGGGTGGACACAGGGACAAAACCAACCTATGTTCAAGCTGTTAAAGATTTTGAAAAAGCGAATCCCGGTATCAAGGTGACGATTAAGTACACGAACTCAACTGATGCATTAAAGAATTTGCAAAAGGATCCATCGGCTGCTGCCGATGTCTTCATGTTTCCGCATGATCAAATCGGTTCGCTAGCGTCACAGGGATTGATTTATCAAAATACTAAATATGCTAAAAGCCTGAAGTCAACGCAAATTTCTAATGCAATGGCGGGAGCAACTTATAAGGGCAAGGTGTACGGTTATCCTTACGGTATTGAGTCACAAGTTTTGTATTATAACAAAACGCAACTTGGCAATGAGGATATTAAATCTTGGACGAGTTTGACATCTAAGGGAAAAATTGGCACCAATTTAGCATCAGCTGGCGCTAACTACATTTTCGCGCCACTGTTTTACACTGCCGGAGATACTTTGTATGGGAACAATGGTGAAAAAGCCAAAGGGACAAATATTGACAACGAAAAAGGTGTATCCGTTTTGAAGTGGATAAAAGCCCAAAAAGACAATCCGGGCGTTGTTCAAGCCAGCACGAATACATTGAATCTGCTACAATCAGGTAACATTTCGGCAACTTTGTCTGGTCCATGGTCATATAATGACTATAAAAAAGCCCTAGGTGATAACTTAGGCATTGCGCCATATCCAACAGTTGACTTGGGTTCTGGTGAAAAGCAGATGCAGGCGTTCTTGGGTGTTAAGTTGTTTGGTGTTAAACAAGATACGAAAGAACCGTTAGCAGCGATGAAATTAGCAAAGTACTTATCAAGTGATAAGGTACAAGAGCTAGGATTCAAAGATTCACACTATATTCCATCGTCTAAGAAAGTTCAAGCTTCTCAAGAGATTCAAAATGATGCGCTTGCTAAGGCGGTTGTCGATATGTCGAAGAAGGGCTATTCAACACCAATGCCTAAATCACCAGCCATGGCTAACTTCTGGACATCATCTGATGCCTTGTTTAATGACACATACAAGGGCAAGATTTCAGACAGTCAAATGTTACCAAAGTTGACCACTGTAGTTAAAAATGCCTCAAAATCAGTGAAATAGCAGTAAAACAGTGAGTGGCGAGCATTCACTGTGTACATACTTATGAAGGATGGAAAGATGTTTAAAAGAAAAAAGCATTCGACTTTTGAAGCACATATACCACTAACGCAATTATTTAAAAAAGCAGATCGTGCGACTAAGGCCTCTTATGTGATTATGGGCGCTGCCAACATTGCCAATAAACAATATCTCAAAGGCTTGATCTTTTTAGCACTAGAAATATCTTGGGTGACGTGGTTGTTCACGACAGGATTAAAAGCTTATCACAACATGATAACGTTGGGCACAAATGCACAAGGTTTGGTTTATGACAAAAAATTAGGTATTTCTGTCTTAAAAGCGGGTGATAATTCGATGCTTTTGCTACTGTGGGGCATGCTAGCGGTCATTATTACGGTACTGTTTATTCTCTTATACCGTGCTAATTTGGCATCGGCGCGGAAAATATGGGAATTAAAACAAGCCGGTGAACCACTGCCAACTTTGAAGCAAGACTTAGCGTCCTTGCTTGACGAAAAAATGCATGTGACATTGATGGCCATTCCAATGACGGGCGTTTTATTCTTTACTATTTTGCCGCTGATTTATATGATTGCGATTGCTTTTACCTCATACGATCACAATCACTTGCCACCCAAAAATTTATTTAGTTGGGTTGGCTTTGCGAATTTTGGTAATGTGATCTCAGGACAAATGGCTAGTACCTTCTTTCCTGTACTGGCCTGGACGTTAATTTGGGCCGTTGCCGCCACTGTAACATCATTTTTCTTTGGCGTTATCTTGGCAATGATGATCAATGCCAAGGGTATCAAAGGCAAAAAAGTTTTCCGAACACTCTTCATTTTAACGATGGCGATTCCAGCCTTCATTAGTTTACTAATTATGAACAATATGTTTGCTGATGGCGGCTTAGTTAACACATTGCTGATTAACGCTGGTCTGATTAAAACATCGTTACCATTTTTCACAAATCCATTGTTTGCTAAGCTGACAATTATTGTTGTTAACTTATGGATTGGTATTCCAGCGACAATGTTGGTGACAACGGGGATTTTACAAAATCAATCTGAAGAACAAATTGAAGCAGCAGAAATTGATGGCGCTAATAAATTCCAAATTTTCAAGTCAATCACATTTCCGCAAATTGTGTTTGTGATGGCGCCAAGTTTGATTCAACAGTTCATTGGTAATGTGAACAATTTCAATGTGATTTATTTGTTAACCGGTGGCGGACCAGCTAACTCTAATTATTACGGTGCTGGCTCAACTGATTTGCTGATTACTTGGTTATACAATTTAACTTTGAATACCGCTGATTATAACTTAGCTTCAGTCATTGGTATCTTAATCTTCATTTTGTCTGCCACATTCTCGTTACTTGCTTATAAGAAAATATCAAATTCTGGCATGGAGGCATAACAATGCATAGTTTAAAAGGCGTAAAACGCCGTAATACAATAATTTTGTATCTATTATTGACTGTCATGGCAATTGTTTGGGTCGTGCCTATTCTCTGGATTATATTGACGAGTTTCCGTGGGGAGGGTGGCGCGTTTGTTAACTATTTTTGGCCAAAAACTTATACTTTTCAAAACTATGTACAACTTTTTACCAACTCACAATATCCTTTTGGTCGCTGGTTCTTGAATACATTATTTGTGTCGATTGTGAGCGGCTTTATTTCCACAGCTTTAGTGTTAGCAATGGCATACTCATTGAGTCGCTTACGATTTAAGTTAAAGGGTCCTTTTTTGAAAGTTGCCTTAGTTTTGAACATGTTTCCGGGCTTTATGGCAATGTTTGCGATCTATTATATTTTGAAAGCAGCTGGTTTGACGCAAAGTTTGTTCGCCTTAATACTAGTTTATGTGTCTGGCGCTGGTTTGGTATTTTACATCCAAAAAGGATTTTTCGACACGATTCCGTATTCATTGGATGAAAGTGCCATGTTAGATGGTGCAACGAAATGGCAAATTTTTACTAAAATTACATTGCCATTATCTAAACCAATCATTGTCTTTACAGCATTGACAGCGTTTACTGGGCCGTGGATGGATTTCATTTTTGCTCAGGTTATTATGGGTGACAATGTTAAAAACTATACAGTTGCAATCGGATTATATTCGATGATGACGAAAGAAACGGCTAATTCATTATTCATGAGTTTCGCTGCGGGGGCGGTGATTATTGCCATTCCAATTACAATTTTGTTTATTGTGTTGCAACGATTCTACGTTTCTGGTGTGACAAGTGGTTCGGTCAAAGGCTAAAAAAGATTGGGACGTCAGTCCCAATCTTTTTCATGTTACAATAACTTTTACAGGAGGGGGCTATGGTAACAATACAAGATATTGCAAATAAATCCGGCGTTGCGATGTCAACGGTTTCGCGCGCGTTGGCTGATTCACCCAAAATTAGTGTTAAAACAAAGGAACGGATTAAAAAAATGGCACAAGATATGGGCTATACGCCCAATTTTGCTGCACGGAACTTAACACAGCGTGAAAGTAACACGGTAGGGGTTGTTTTTCAACCACAAGCCGTCGGTAGTACTGAAAATGATTTTGCAATGCAATTACTATTTGGCATTAATTCTCAACTCGTTGCGCGACAATATCTATTAACTACTGCGACGGGAAGTAATTGGTCTGAAGTTTACAATGCCGTTAAAATGATGGTGGAAGCTGGACAAGTTCGCCGTTTTATACTGCTTTACACGGTTGAAAATGATCCGATTTCTGAATTGTTACGAGAAAACAACGCGCGTGTTGTTGTCACTGGCGAACCGGAGCAGGCTAATAATGTTCTATATGTTGATAATGATAATCGACGAGCTGGAGAAGAAGCGACTAGACAGCTAGTTGATCAATTTAATCTAAAAGCCCCACTCTTTGTTCGCACTTTGGCTGATTGGCGTTATGAGCGAAATCGTGAAATTGGATTTCATATTGCACAACCAGAGGGTCAAATTTTATCATTACCGATTGATTTCCAAGCGCAAAAACAGGTATTGAAAGATTATTTTGAATTGCATCACGAAATTGACGGCATCATTGCGAGTGATGACAAAATCGGTTATCTGGCACGTAATCAAGCACAAGCCCATTTACCCACACATCCCAAATTGCCAACGATTGCTTTTAATCGTTCTGAATATGCACGACTCGGTGGTAAGGACTTCTATTCAGTTGATGTGTTACCACGTAGTTTGGGGAGTGAAGCGGTCCGATTATTGTTTAATGATCAGCGTTCTGTGTTGGAGCAAACTAAGGCAACAAGTGTGATTGTGCCGTATCGTTTACCTGAATTTGGTGACGAAACATGGTGAATTGAAACGATGTTGCACCAAAGGTGACACGCTGGCAACTAGATTGGCTATTACGGAAAAGACAGCAAGTATTGACGGCATAATCGAGCAGGTATTGAAAAAAGCGAATCGTCAGATTCGCTTTTTTGATGGCTAATTTTTGGTGTTTTTAAAGCGTTGATGCACAAGGGTACCAAAGACAACGGTGAAAATAATGGCACCAATGGCTGACATGCGCGTATCAGACTGGAAGAATAGGCTGAAGTAAATGGCAACAAAGAAGAGCAAGGTTAATGGACTGGTGACTTGATAACCAGGCATTTTAAACCCGTCAGGCAAAAAATCAGCTGATTCACGGAATTTACGATGGGCATACATCGTTAAGCCATAGACAATGATATACATGTTTGATGAAATAGCCGTGATGAAACTAAAAGCTGATGTAATTTGTGGCAACGCACTGATAATTGGTGAGAAAAGTACCAAGACGGCAGTGAAAATAATGGCGTTGGCTGGGATGCCAAGTTTAGAAATCTTGCCAAATGGGGCCATGATGGTGGTGTTTGATTCTTTTGCCAATTGATAGAAATGACGACCTGCCGAATAGAGCGCAGAGTTCAATGCTGAGGCAGCCGAAGTTAAGACGACGAAATTAATTACAGTCGCTGCTGCCTTGAAGCCGGCTAATTCAAACACCATCACGAAGGGACTTTGACCAGGTGTTTTGGCGATTACGTGCCAATTAATAATTGACATGATAATGATCATGGCGCCCAGATAGAAAATCAAAATACGGAAGATAATGGTGTTAATCGCGCGGGGCAAGACTTGACGCGGGTTTTGTGTTTCGGCTGTGGTGATGCCGACAAATTCCATGCCTTGAAAGGCAAAGAAAACCATAGGAAAGGCGGCAAAGAACATAGCTGGTCCGTTAGGAAATAGTGAGAAATTATGGGTAATATTACCAAATGAGGCAATGGTATGGCCACCAGCTGCTGGTGCTTCAAAACCGGTGAAAATCAAGAACAAACCAGTCGCGATCATAGCCAGAATGGCGATAATTTTAATCATGGCAAACCAGTATTCTGTTTCACCAAAAATTTTGACAGCCACCAGATTAACCAAAGTCAAAATGGCTAAGAAGACAATTTGGATTAACCACGTGTGCCAATCTGGAAACCAAAACTTCACATAAGTCGAGACAGCGGTCAATTCAGCCATGGCAACGAAGGTCAACCCAATCCAGTAGGACCAACCGGCAAAATAGCCCGCACCGGCGCCGACGTATCGACTAATAAATGACACAAATGTGTGTTGGGTTGGATCGGCATAGAGCATTTCACCAATTCCGCGCATCATTAAGAAGAAAAATGCGCCAAGAATCGCATAGACCACCAAAATTGATGGGCCGGTTTTGGCAATCGAATTACCAGCCCCCAAAAACAAGCCGGTACCAATTGTGCCACCAATGGCAATCATTTGAACGTGCTTCTTTTTGAGGCCACGTACTGTGCCGTCTGGGTTAGTTGCTAAGTCTGTATATTCAATCATATTTGTACCTCCGGTTATCGTGGCCAAAAAAAAGAGCCAATATAAACATATTAGCAGTTTTACGGTTTAGCATATCGGAAAGGATGACAAAAAATGAAGAATATTTTGTGCACAATCAATAAAAGTATGTGCCTAAATAAGTAAGAGTGCTAATTGAATATCAACTAACACGTCAGGCATCTCTAAATCAACGCCGAGTAACTCACTAATCCGCTTTAAGCGGTACGTGATCGTGTTGCGATGGACGAATAAAGCATTGGCCACGGCGGTAACATTTTGGTGAAGGAAAACATAGGTTTCTAAGGTTTCTAGTAGTTCGGCATTTTCCAAAATTGGGCCTAACGTTTTTTCAACGAAAACACGAGCTTCTTGTTTTGGCAAGAGGTGTAGTAGTTCTTGGGCGTTTTTAGGCCGGAAACGCATAATGGGATGCTGCTGAGAGGTTAATTTCAGCGCGTTATTGGCCTGATCATATAAATCAGATAGCATATGAATCGATTCGGCAATTCTTGAAAAGCCAATCGTAAAAGCATAATGTAAACCGGGCTGTTGCACTAAAAAATCATAGAGGCGCTGGAGGAATTGTCGCGTATCAATCTGTTCATCAATCAATAAGACGAGCTGCTGGCGGTGTGAAAAGGTCAAGACTTGCCAATCATGTTCAAAAATAAACCAGCGGGTGAGTTGTTGGCGAATTTCAAATTGACGGGATTCGATAACCTTGTTTTTTTGACTGAAATCAAGAATAGCGACCCGATAGCGGCGTTTGTTGTCAATATTGGCATTATAGAGATAATTATCAATTGCCTCATGACTCAACCCGCGTTGCATCACGTTTAGGAAAAAACCAGAACGGTTCCGAAATTCCGTTTCGTTCAACAAATCAGTGCGCGAATTAGCTAGCCCCAGTGTATTCATCACTTGTTGGCGCTTTAAAATTTGGAAGCTTGACGGTTCGTCTTGATTAACGACAAAGGCAGCAAACGCTTTGTTTTCATTTAAAGCGGAAAAAATCGGTAAAATGTCAATGAGTTGGTGGTTAAATTCAACCCGAACCGGGACGGTCAAATTCAAGTAGTCAATACCAGATTCGTGACGTAAGTAATGTGTTAAGAATTCACGTTGCGCCACCCACTCGCTACTCGCATAAATGGCCGTAAAGTGGGCGTCGAGCAGTGCCAGAGGTGTTTCCAATACTTTGGCACTTTGATCGAGTAGGTGTTGATAGGTAATATTTTGCGCATTCAATTCCGACAATTGCTGGTTGATAGCGATGATTTGTTTTAATTCCGTATTTTGGGTTTCTAAAATAACAGCCGTTAGCCGTTTAACGGTTAATGATAGAAAATCATCCGTTGGTGTCCATAAAATAGGCACTTTAAGATGATTGGCTAGATCAATGATTGTTTTGGGCAGGGTGGTGACGTAACGACCAGCTTTAATCGCAATCCCACTGGCATTGGTTTCATGCATGCCAATAATCAAATCACGTAATAAATGATGATTCTGTGAAAAATGATAACCTGACGTGACTAAAAGTTGGCCATCAAATAAGAAGTCC
The DNA here is from genome assembly GCF_007954625.1 of Leuconostoc lactis. Classification (NCBI taxonomy): domain Bacteria; kingdom Bacillati; phylum Bacillota; class Bacilli; order Lactobacillales; family Lactobacillaceae; genus Leuconostoc; species Leuconostoc lactis. The sequence continues at coordinate 1,204,691 of NZ_CP042420.1, forward strand.
GTGATATCGGGTGCATCAATCATACCGACTTGGGATACTTCGCGTGATAATCCATCGGCGCCAGCCGCAACCTGAATGTTACGTAGGGACGGGTGTTGTAAAATCTCAGATAATTGCATGTCGTGTCAGCCTCAAAGTATTTTTTTCATTGTATCGTAGTTAGTGATAGTGCACAAGCGAATTTTGAACGTTGTGCAAGTCGCACGAATACCCGTATCGGACGGCATGCTATATTACGATATGTAGGAATGATATATTTTAATGTTTGGTAGGGTATGGAGGGATAATTATGCGAACAGAAAAAGAAATTATTAGTAACGTCTTAAAAGGTTCTTTAGGGAATTTGGTGGAGTGGTTTGATTGGTATGTATATGCCGCGTTTGCCATTTATTTTGCACCGGTGTTTTTTCCATCACATGATAAAACAGCCGAGCTATTAAGTACAGCAGCCGTTTTTGCGATTGGTTTCTTGATGCGCCCCTTGGGGAGTTTGTTACTGGGCAAGTATGCCGACCAACATGGGCGCCGAGCCGCGTTGACATTGTCAGTGCTGATTATGGCAGCTGGGTCATTAGTGATTGCGGTGACACCAGGATATGATCAAATTGGGATATTGGCACCAACAATCTTAGTCATTGCGCGCCTTTTCCAGGGACTATCTTTGGGTGGTGAGTACGGCACATCAGCTACTTATTTGTCAGAAATGGCAAGTGCGGGACACCGTGGCTTTTATTCATCCTTTCAATATGTGACGTTGATTAGTGGGCAATTAATTGCATTGGGGGTACAAATTGTCTTGCAAATGACGTTGTCTGAGCATGCGATTGCGGTCTGGGGATGGCGGATTCCCTTTGTCATTGGTGCGCTTGGCGCGCTAGTCGTCCTTGTTTTGCGACTGAGTATGGAAGAGTCCGATCAATTCTTGGCGCAAGTCAAAAAAGAGAAAGGGCAATTGCGTGAATTGTTACGTTATCCTAAGGCAGTTCTGACGGTGATGGGCTTGACGTTAGGTGGGACGATTGCCTTTTACACCTATACCACATATCTCCAAAAGTTTATGATTAATACCACGGGTTTGCCAAAACAAACGGTGACCTGGATTAACTTTGCCGCCTTGTTTATTTTCATGCTATTACAACCGTTTGCTGGGGCTTTGTCGGATAAAATTGGCCGTAAGCCATTGCTATTTTGGTTTGGTGGGTTAGGGACAGTGTTCACCGTACCTATTTTCTTAGCTTTGGCGCAAACTAAGAGTGCCTGGGTGGCTTTCTTCTTGATGCTGGCGGGTTTGATTATTGTCACGGGCTATACAGCCATTAACGCCATTGTGAAAGCAGAGATGTTCCCAACAGAAATTCGGGCGCTCGGTGTCGGGTTGCCTTATGGTCTGACCGTTGCCGTTTTTGGTGGTACGGCGGAATATGTGGCCCTCTATCTCAAGAATGCGCATCATGAATCGGTCTTCTTTGTTTATGTCGCCACCGTTATTTTTATTAGTTTACTCGTTTATTGGCGGATGGCTGATACAAAGTCAACTTCTAAACTGGATCAATAAATGATAAAATAATGATAATACAAGGAGGGTTTCATGGCGACACAACAAGCACTTTTAGATTCAATTAAAGAACAGACCATCTTGTCAGAAATTTCGGCGTTATCTGGCTGGGATGCCCTGACCGGTATGCCAAAAGATGCAGGGCATTTTCGTGCCGATGTGGATGCTTATTTGGCTGAAAAGACCTTTCAGGTCGCCACGGGCGCACAACGACAACAGTTACTCGAAGAGTTGTCGGCGGATAAAAGCGGTCTAGATGACTTTGGACAATTAGTCTTAGCCAAAGCGCAGAAAGATTTTGACGTGACGGGGAAGATTCCTGAAAAGGACTATATCGATTTCCAAAGGACATTATCTGAGGCCCAAGATTACTGGGCCCAAGCACGTGAGGCTAATGATTATACAATTTTCCAGCCTTATGTTGAAAAAATTATTGCTTACTTGAAGCAATTTATTCCATTGTGGCAAACTGATGAAGCAACGCCGTATGATGTGTTGCTAAATCAGTATGAACCAGGCTTGTCCGTGGCTAAATTAGACGCAGTGTTTGATGAGCTGAAAACAGGGATTATGGCCTTACGTCACCGGTTAGAAACGCTTGGAACCGAACCTGATGGTACGTTTTTATCTCGGCAAGTATCTAAAGCCAAACAACGTGAGTATGCTTTAGCTGCTTCACAGCGATTAGGCTATGATATGAATAAAGGCCGTCTTGATGACACCATTCATCCCTTTATGGAAGCTTTAAATCGAGATGATGCGCGTATTACGACACGCTGGGACGAACACAATTTCCAAATGGCGGTGTTGGGAATTTTCCACGAGGCGGGGCATGGGTTGTTTGAACAAAATGTGGCCGCCAAGTATGATGACGTGCGTGCCGTGATGCCGATTAGTATGAGTATTCATGAGTCACAATCACTCTTTAACGAAGTCATGGTCGGTCGCTCAAAGGCGTTTTGGCAGGCAGAATATCCAAAAATGCAAGCGGTGTTTGCCCCAACATTTGATGACATTTCATTTGAAACCTTTTATAATGGCTGGATTAAAACGGAGGCCACGTTGATTCGGACTGAAGCGGATCCGTTGACGTATCCTTTGCACATTATTATTCGCTATGAAATTGAAAAAGCCATCTTTAATGACAATGTGCCAGTAGCAGAGTTGCCTCAGCTTTGGCGTGATAAATATCAAGAATACTTAGGCTTGACGGTGCCTGATGATTTGACTGGTATTTTACAAGATATTCACTGGGCTGGTGGGTCATTTGGTTACTTCCCAAGTTACGCTTTGGGCCATTTATATGCGGCCCAATTTATGGCCACGATGCAAAAAACATTGGATTTCGAGCAGATTTATGCTTCAGGTGAGTACACACCAATTTTTGAGTGGCGCAAACAACATATTTGGCAACACGGTGGGGTAATTGACCCAGGCGACGTCTTACTGGCAGCGACTGGTGAAGGCTTGAATCCACAATATTGGTTAACCGTGATGAATGATTTATATGCCACGGCCTACCAGTTACCAAAATAACATCCCAATCCGGCAAAAAATAAAGGTACGCTTTGGGGTCTGTTGTTGACAGCAACACTGGATTTTGATAGAATAAATAAGTATTTACAGCATGTCGTTTAATCGAAATAAAATGCGAGAAAGGAGGGTTATCACATGGCAAAGGTCATCGTACGTAAGAACGAATCTTTGGATGATGCATTGCGTCGCTTTAAGCGCGGTGTTTCAAAGGACGGTACTCTCCAAGAATACCGTAAGCGCGAATTCTATGTTAAGCCTTCAGTTGCTCGTAAATTGAAGTCTGAAGCAGCACAAAAGCGTAACAAGAAGAAGGGCCGTTAATCGGTTCTAAACGTCACTTCGGTGGCGTTTTTCTTTTGCATTTTATGTTAAAATAGCAATAGACTAAACAAGAAAGAAGAAGACACATGAGCCTGTTAGAGACATTGAACGCTGATATGAAGCAAGCAATGAAAGATAAGAACAAGGAAGCGCTATCGGTTATTCGGATGGTGAAGTCAACGGTGATGAACGAACAAATTAGTTTGGGTCATGACTTGACACCAGAAGAAGAATTGACGGTATTATCACGTGAAGTGAAGCAACGTCAAGATTCTCTAGCGGAATTTGAAAAGGGGGGCCGCGAAGACTTAGCGGCAGGTATTCGATCAGAATTAACGATCTTGGCCAAGTATTTGCCAGCGCAATTGACCGAAGAAGAAATCGTTGCCATTGTTGCAGCAGCCATTGAACAAACTGGCGCAACCGGTCCTAAAGACATGGGGAAAGTCATGGGCGTGGTGACGCCGCAAGTTAAAGGTAAAGCTGATGGTAAGGTAGTCGCTGACTTAGTTAAGGCAACCTTGGCACAATAAAGACAAGGATAATCGGCTGCGGCCGATTTTTTTGTTGGCTTATCGTTGTCTATCCGTGTTAAACTAGGGTATTAAAGAAAAATGCGTGAAGTTGCGCATCAGAGGAAAAATCATGACGAATCCAAGAGTTGGTACAATTGTAAAAGCATCAGTAACGGATGAAAATACCCAGTATTTTTTTGCGCAAGTTGATGGCTTTACGTACGAAATTGACAAATCAGAACTTGAAAAGCCCCTTAAAGTCGGAGGCTTTGTAACAGGTTTTGCTTATGAAAATGAAAATCATAAGCTACAAATTACCAAAACACTACCAACAGCTCAAAAAGATGTTTATGGCTGGGGAACGGTTGTGGCAAACCGACACGATTTAGGTGTGTTTGTCGCTATTGGACTACCTAACAAAGACCTAGTTGTCTCTTTAGATGATCTGCCAACCATCACAACATTGTGGCCACAAAAGGGTGACCGCCTGATGCTAGCAATAAAAGAAGATAATAAAGGTCGGTTGTGGGGCGAACTTGCCCAGCAACATATTATTGGTGCCGTTGCTCGTCGTGCCCCACAAGAAATGAAGTCTAAAACAGTTAAAGCCACAGTGTACCGCAATAAAATCGCGGGCACACTTGTGATTACTGAAGATTATTATCTGGGCTTTATTCACCCGTCACAACGTCACGATGAGCCAAGATTAGGGGAAGTTCTTAAAGCGCGTGTTATTGGCGTTCGTGAAGATGGCACGTTGAATTTGTCACTCAAGCCATTAGCTTATAAGACAATGGATGAAGATGCCCAATTCTTGTTGCTCCAGTTGCAACGTCGGACGGATCATTTTTTGCCATTCAATGATAAAAGTAATCCTGAAGCCATTAAGCGTCAATTTGGCTTTAGTAAGAGTCAGTTCAAGCGTGCGTTAGGCCACCTTTACAAAGCGCGTCTCATTGAACAAGTTGACGGTGGTATTCAACTGATTGCCGAAAATGACACAAACAATTAACCTCGCTATTGCGGACTATTTGCACTATATTCGGATAGAACGTGGCTTGTCTGACAATACAATTAACAGTTACCGACAGGATTTAACCCAATTTAGCGCTTATTTGACAGCAGAAAAATTGACGCTTGAAGCAGTAGATCATGTCGTGGTTTTGGCATGGTTGAATCAACTACGGTTAGTTGGTAAATCCAATAATTCTGTGATCCGCATGGTCACGTCACTCCGGAAGTTTTTTGGCTACTTAGCGCAAGAAAAAATTGTTTTGCCAAATCCGATGCGCGATATTAAACCACCGAAGAAAGCCACGCATTTACCGGCCGTTTTGAGTGTGGCGGAAATTGATGCCTTGCTGGCTGTGCCAACAGACACGACCCCGCTTGATATCCGTAATCGTACGTTAATTGAAGTGATGTATGCCACTGGTTTACGTGTTAGCGAATTGGTCAACCTTAAGTTAAGTGATTTACATTTGCAATTGGGGTTGATTCAAACTATTGGAAAAGGCGACAAGGAACGGATTATTCCGATTGGCGAAGTAGCGGCGGACTGGTTAACGCGTTATTTTGCCAGCAGTCGCTTAGCCTTACTCAAAGGTAAAGCATCACCTTATGTTTTCTTAAATGATCGTGGCGGACAACTCACACGGCAGGGTGTTTGGAAAATTATTAAAAAGTTGGTTGTTGAAGCAGGCATTACAAAAGATGTCTCCCCACATACGTTGCGCCATTCGTTTGCCACCCATATTTTGGAAAATGGGGCGGATTTACGAATTGTGCAAGAATTACTCGGGCATGCCGATATTTCAACCACGCAGATTTATACGCATATTTCAAAAAAGCGCTTGAGTGAAGTCTATGATCAGTACCATCCACGGGCTTAATTTACTGGCGCCAGACCTGCCATTAATGAGGAAGAAAAATGTTAGCATTAGCTAGAAGTGATAATCAAAAAACCGTGATGGGTATTTTATCGTTGTTGCCTGGGTTACGTGAGTTACCATTTTTGAAAGCTGAAATGGCTTGGTACAACGATCGTGAGACCCGTTGCCTTTATGTTTGGCAGCGTAGTAATTGGGTGCAGGGTGTTTTGGGCGTTGAATTTTTAGATCATGATATCGTCTTGGTGCGTCATGTGGCGTTTACCCCAGAAGCCCGTACGGTTGAAAATTATTTTGAGTTGTTATCTAATTTTCAAACACAAAATCCAACGGCTTTTTTGATGGGAACACTAGATAATCAAAAATTAATTAATAAATGGAGAAGAGCAACATCGTAGCGCAGCGTTTAACAATCAAATTAAGCGATTTTGAAGGCCCGTTAGATTTATTACTGCATTTAATTAAAAAATCAGAACTGGATATTTTTGATTTGCCAATTACCACGATCACGGCCCAGTATCTAGCCTTCATTCAGGCGCAGCAAGATATGCAGTTGGATGTGGCGTCTGAATATTTGGTGATGGCGGCCACGTTAGTCCAAATTAAATCAGCGGATTTGTTGCCGCAAGAAACCTATGACGATGATATGCTGGTTGAGGATTTAAATGATCCACGTGATGAATTAATGCGGCAACTGTTAACCTATAAACAGTTTCAAGCTGCCAGTGCGCAATTACGAGAACGAGAGCGCGCTGATCACCAATCATTTGCACGGTTACCGATGGCAGTCCCAGCAGATTTTGAGCCTGATATGGCACTGGCACCAGGGCTTGGGTTAGTGGATTTACAGGTGGCATTTGCTAAGTTATTGCGCAAAAAACGACAACATGAACCGATTAGTCGTCGGGTTGTTCGTGAAAAAATGACGATGGCGCACGCAGTGGCTAATATTCGTCAGCATTTTGCAGCACACCAAGTTGGGGATATGTTGCCCTTTGAGTCGTTATTTGACCAGTTACATGATCGTGAATCGCTGGTCATGACGTTTATTGCTTTGTTGGAAATGGCAAAGGAAGATCAGGTTATTTTGCATCAAACAGATGCACAAGCAGAAATATTTGTAGAAATTGAGAACATAGACGGGCATGAATAATTTGAGTCAAATTGAAGCACTGCTCTTTGTCGCTGGTGATGAAGGGATGGCGCTATCAACGCTTTGTAGTATTACCCAATTTGATAAACCGGCAGTGTTGAACTTGATTGAAGCGCTAGCCAATAAATATGCTGATGATCCCAACAGCGCTTTAGAGATTCGGGAAACGGATGGCATGTATCGTTTGGTCACTAAGCCAGCACTTGGCGCAGTTGTTAAGGGGTATTTTGAAGCGCCAGCCCAGGCTACTTTATCACAAGCACAGCTAGAATCTTTAGTCATTATTGCCTACAAGCAACCGATTACGCGTATTGAAATTGATCAAATTCGGGGCGTCCAGTCAGCAGGTACCATTCAGAAGTTGATGTTGCGGCAGCTTGTGGTTGAAGTGGGGCGAAAAGATGAACCAGGTCGTCCCATTATGTATGGGACATCAGCCGAATTTTTAGATTATTTTGGCTTAAAATCACTTGATGAACTCCCACCACTACCAGATTTTGAATCCCTGGACGTCGTAGATGGTGGTGGCGAATTATTTACCAGCGCATTTGATGCGCAGACAACAGAAATGGAAGAAAAAAATGATGTCTGAAGAAGCACAACGTTTACAAAAAGTCATTGCGCAAGCAGGACTTGCTTCACGTCGTGGGGCAGAAGAATTAATCACACAAGGTCGGGTCCAAGTCAACGGTGAGACGGTCAAAACCCTGGGCATCAAAGTGATGCCACATGATACTGTTCAGGTTGATGGCGCACCGATTGAAGGCCGCGAAAAGCTGGTGTATTATTTGATGAACAAGCCACGTGGGGTGGTCACGACGAATAGTGACGATAAGGGCCGCCAAACGGTCCTTGATGTGCTTGAAGACGTGCCACAACGTGTTTATCCTGTTGGTCGTTTGGATTATGATACAACTGGTGTTTTATTATTGACCAATGATGGGGTAATCGCTAATCAATTGATGCACCCTAAGTCACGTGTTGATAAGGTCTATATGGCCAAAGTTGAAGGGATTGCGACTGACGAAAAGTTAGCGCCGCTAAAGCGTGGTGTGGTCATTCAAGGTCGGAAGACGGCCCCTGCGCGGGTGAGTGTTGAACGTGTGGATAAAGACAAAAAGACCAGTATGGTACGCGTTATTATTCATGAAGGTCGTAATCACCAAGTGAAAAACATGCTTCAAAAAGTGGGGTTACCAGTGGCTAAGTTGACACGTGAACAGTATGCCTTCTTTGATTTAACTGGTCTACAATCGGGTGAATATCGTAAATTAACGAGTGCAGAAGTCAAGCGCCTCAAGAATCAAGACTACAAAATGTATCGTCGTCGCTAAAACGTTGCTTTGTGATGATTACTTTGTTACAATTAGTAAGTAATCTTAATTGAATATACTTCAGGGTCGGGTGTAAATCCCAACCGGCGGTGAGACATGCAAGACATGGTAAGCCCGCGACCTGCGCAAGCAGCTGATCTGGTCAAAATCCAGAGCCGACCGTAAAGTCGGGTATAAAGAAGTTTAAAAAAGAAAGTAAAACTGCCTTTTTGTGCTACCCTGACAAATTGTGCAGTTTTTTTGAGGCAAAAATTATGTCCGTTTCACACACACGCACGCAACGCTTAACGCTGATCGCGATTTTAAGTGCCATTTCGTTTGGCTTAATGTTGTTTCCACAATTGCCGTTGATACCAGGAGCTGATTTTTTGAAATTAGACTTTTCAATTGTTCCGGTGCTGATAGCAGGGTATTGGTTAGATCTTACGGCGGCACTATGGACTGTCATCTTACGGACGCTCTTAAAGTTAATCTTGGCTAATGAAGGGGTCAATACCTATCTTGGCTTACCCGTTAACTTAGGGGCGATTGTGGCTTTTGCGCTAGTATTATTTTGGGTGATGCCACAGTTTGACGCCAAAAAAATTGGCCGCGCATTTTTTGCGGTCGGTGCGGCAACGGTGAGCTTAACATTGGCAGGTGTCCTGATGAACTGGTTGATCGCGGTACCACTTTATGCGAAATTTGCGCATTTTGATATTGCTAAAATGATTGGTTTGGGCCAATACTTTATCGCAATGGTGATACCGTTTAATATTGCGCAAGGTTTGATATGGGGCATTGTTAGTTTTGCTATTTTATCAGTCTTGAAGCCGCTTCAGCATAAAATTGTCTCTTAAGCAAACGTTGTGCACATCAACGACCCCCTATGTGGTAAACTTTTAAGTGAACTATTATGATGGAGGTCGTTTTATTATGAACGATTTTGACCCAAACAAGATGAGTCGGTCAGCCCGATCAAAGCAACAAAAAATTGAACCGCAATTTGCGCGTAAGTCGAGTCAACGTAACAGAGAACACAAGCGTTTACGGGTATTCCTTATTGTGCTTGGGTTGCTCATTTTATCGAGCGTACCAGTCTATGGCTTCTGGGCGAACCACAAAGCACCGCAACAACAAGTGGCGTCATCAGTGAGTCATAAGAAAACGGCATCGTCGAAAAAAGCATCGTCTGTTGACTCATCATCGTCATCGGTCGCTTCTTCAGACGATACTGCGGTATCTGAATCTGCCGTAAGTAGTAGTGATGACACCAGTTCAGTTGATGAGAGCGTTTCATCAAGTGCAGTCGAAAGTAGCAGTAGTGTGGCACCTGAAGCGTCATCGAGTGTTGCTAACAATACTGCCGTACTTGGTGCCAGCCAAACACTTTATAATTTTGCCGTGACTCATGGCATGACAACGGATCAAGTGATTGCGTTAAACCCAGGTCTTACCGTGTCAAATTATACCCAATATGCTGGTCGCGATTTAAATATTCGCTAAGTTAGAGGAGACTATGACAAATAATTTTCAGGTGGCAATTGATGGTCCAGCATCAGCTGGTAAGTCAACGATTGCCAAAATTTTAGCTACACAATTACAATACGTTTATGTGGATACGGGTGCGATGTATCGTGCCATCACCTTAGCGGCTAAATTAGCCGGCGTCGCATATGATGACGAAGCACGGGTTGTGGCTTTATTACCGCATACGCAGGTACGTTTTGAACCAGGGACACCAGTGCAACGTGTTTTCTTAAATGATCAAGAAGTGACGGAAGCAATTCGGTCAACTGAGATTACCAACAACGTGTCGTTGGTCTCATCGTATGCTGCAGTGCGAGCTGATCTTGTGGCCCGCCAACGAGAGATTGCCAACAGTCATAATGTGATTATGGATGGGCGTGATATTGGGACAACGGTATTACCAGATGCTCAAGTGAAGATCTTCCTTGTGGCTAGTGTTGACGAACGCGCACAACGCCGTTATCAAGAGAATTTAGCTAAGGGCATGACCGTTGATTTGCAGACCTTAAAAGCTGAAATTGAGGCACGTGATTATAAGGATTCACATCGTCAGATTAGTCCGTTAGTCAAAGCCGACGATGCCGTTTTGGTCGACACAACGGGTCACAGCATCGACGAAGTTGTGGCAATGATTACAAAAATCATCCTAGATAAACAGCAAGATTAACTTACAGCGTGAAAACGCTGTTTTTTACTATACAAGATAAACATATTCTGGTAAACTATACACATAGTGTAAATTGTAGGAGGACGTTAGACGTCATGAGTGAAACAAACAACGAGTTCTTAGCAGCTCTCGAAAGCGCAGCAGATCAAATTAAGGTGGGAGATGTCGTTACCGGTGAGCTTTTAGCTATTGATAATGATAACCAAGCAGTTGTTGGTTTGTCTACCGGTGAAGAAGGAGTTGTGCCAGCACGTGAGTACTCAGACGATCGTAACATCAACCTGGCAGACGAATTAAAAATTGGTGATACCATTGAAGCAGTTGTCATTTCTAACGTAACAAGCGACAAGGAAGGTGTAGCTTACTTGTTGTCAAAGAAGCGTTTGGATGCTCGCAAGGCATGGGAAAACTTGAGCTTTGCTGAAGGTGACACAGTTGATGCCAAGGTTATCAACGCTGTTCGTGGTGGTTTGATTGTTGATGTTAACGGTGTACGTGGTTTCGTACCAGCATCAATGGTTGCAGAACGTTTCGTTTCTGATTTGAACCAATTCAAGAATAAGGATATTAAAGCACAAGTTATCGAAATTGACCCTGCTAATGCACGTTTGATTTTGTCACGTAAGGCTGTTGCTGCACAAGAACGTGCTGCACAGTTGGCTGAAGTATTTAGCAAGTTGTCAGTTGGTGAAGTTGTTGAAGGAACTGTTGCCCGTTTGACAGACTTCGGCGCATTCGTTGACTTGGGTGGTGTTGATGGTTTGGTTCACGTATCAGAAATCTCACACGATCGTGTGAAGAACCCAGCCGATGTATTGACAAAGGGTGACAAGGTTGACGTTAAGATCTTGGCATTGGACACTGAAAAGGGTCGTATCTCATTGTCAATCAAAGCAACACAACGTGGTCCTTGGGACGAAGCTGCAGATCAAATCGCTGCAGGTTCAGTGCTTGAAGGTACTGTTAAGCGTGTGAAGGACTTTGGTGCCTTTGTTGAAATTTTGCCTGGTATCGAAGGTCTTGTACACGTTTCACAAATTTCAAACAAGCGTATTGAAAACCCATCAGAAGTTTTGAAGTCTGGTGACAAGGTACAAGTGAAGGTATTGGACATTAAGCCAGCCGAAGAACGTATTTCATTGTCAATGAAGGCTTTGGAAGAAAAGCCAGAACGTGAAGATCGTCGTGGTAACGATGGTTCAGCTTCACGTGCTGATATCGCTGCTTACAAGCAACAAGATGACTCAGCCGCAACATTGGGTGACATCTTTGGTGATAAGTTGTAAGAAGCATCAACATAAAAGAGCTGGTTCGCCAGTTCTTTTATTTTTGAAAAAAATTGAGTGAGCATTAGTGGACGCTCACGGTATGAAAAAGGAGGTGCGATTATGGCAGCACCAATAGTAGCCATTGTTGGCCGACCAAACGTCGGAAAATCGACTATCTTTAACCGGATGGCCGGAGAACGTATTGCAATTGTTGAAGATCAACCAGGGGTGACACGCGATCGTTTGTACGCACCAGCCGAATGGTTGAATTATGAATTCCGGATGATTGATACCGGCGGGATTGAACTCGGAGACGAACCATTTTTGGCCGAAATTCGTGCCCAAGTTGAATTAGCTTTGGATGAGGCTGATGTCATTGTCATGGTGACATCTGGGCGTGAAGGGGTGACTTCAGCTGATGAAGTTGTCGCAAAAATGCTTTATAAGACGGACAAGCCCGTAGTGCTTGCGGTCAATAAGGTCGACAACCCAGAAATGCGTCAAGATATTTATGACTTTTATTCACTTGGTCTTGGCGAACCTTATCCAGTTTCTGGGTCACACGGTTTGGGCTTAGGTGATTTGTTGGATGAAGTTGTCAAGAATTTCCCCGACGAAGCAGCTGAACAAGAAGACGATGGCGCTATTCGTTTTAGTATCATTGGTCGGCCAAATGTTGGCAAGTCATCAATTGTGAATGCCATTTTGGGTGAAGAACGGGTGATTGTGTCTGATATCGAAGGGACAACTCGTGATGCCATCGATACGCGTTTTGTCACGCCTGAAGGTGATGAATTCATCATGGTGGATACTGCTGGGATGCGTAAGCGCGGTAAGGTGTATGAGAATACAGAAAAGTATTCTGTGATGCGCGCCTTGAAAGCCATTGATGATAGTAATGTGGTCTTGATGGTGCTGGATGCCGAAGCAGGTATTCGGGAACAAGATAAGCACGTGGCAGGTTTTGCGCATGAAGCCGGCCGTGCCATGATTATTGTGGTCAACAAATGGGATGCCATTGAAAAAGATGATCACACGATGAAAGATTTCGAGAATTTGATTCGCGCTGAATTCAAGTTCTTAGATTATGCACCAATTGTCTTTGTTTCAGCAAAAACAGGGCAACGTTTGGATCGTTTGCCACAGATGATTAAGGATGTTGATGCTAACCACCGTAAGCGTATCTCATCGTCAACGTTGAATGATGTTATTATGGACGCGATTGCCGTGAACCCAACGCCAACTGATAATGGCCGCCGCTTACGTGTTTACTATGCGACACAAGTTGCCGTGCAACCACCAACTTTTGTTATCTTTGTTAATGATGTTGAATTAATGCACTTCTCATACGAACGTTTCTTAGAAAATAAAATCCGTGAAGCCTTTGATTTCACGGGTACGCCAATCAAATTGATTGTCCGTGCTCGTAAATGAGAAGTTAGCGACTGCGCATGTGAGTCATGTTGTGATGACGTCATTTTCTTGTGACAAAATTATTACGAAAACCTGAAAACCCGCATAAACACTACACATTCGGGCGTTCTTGTGTTATTCTAGTTACATGAAATAATGTTTCGACAGATTTCAAAACCGGTTGACGGTTAATAAAAACTCTTAGGAGAAGCGAAAATGGCTAACAAGCAAGAATTAGTAGATTCAGTTGCAAAGGCAACTGGTTTAACAAAGAAGGATGCTACTGCAGCAGTTGATGCTGTCTTTACATCAATCGAAGAAGCTTTGAAGAACGGTGAAAAGGTTCAATTGATCGGTTTTGGTAACTTTGAAGTTCGTGACCGTGCAGCTCGTAAGGGTCGCAACCCACAAACTGGCGCAGAAATCGAAATTCCTGCATCAAAGGTACCTGCATTCAAGCCTGGTAAGGCATTGAAGGAAGCTGTTAAGTAATCAGATTCTGACTGAATCGTGATTGACAGGGTATCCTGGGAGAAATTAGCCAACATAAGTGTTTATTTTCTAATCTAGCATACCGAAGGCAAGCGCAATAGCGCTTGCCTTTTTCTGTGTTGTGACGCCATTAATTTTAAAAGGCGTTAATAAATAAAGGACAAAATACTTAAAAAATAATGTGCAAAATTCACCCTATATTATCTTTTTTGTGTTAGAATACACTTGTAACGTCAAATCACCACTCAAGGAGGACAGGTTATGTCAGTTGAAGAAAAGTTTGATAACGCTAAGGACAAGGTTGCTGGTAAGGCAAAAGAAGTAGAAGGCAAGGTTACCGGTGATAAGGCACGTGAAGCAGAAGGCAAGGCTCAAGGGCTATTTGCTGATGTGAAGGACAAGCTATCAGATGCTGCTGAAGCAGTCAAGGACAAGGCAGAAGAAGCCGTTGACGCAGTGAAAGATGGTTTCGACCATCTCAAGAAGTAAGATATCAGTTAGTAACGCTGCTCAGATGAGCGGCGTTTTTATGTTGAATAGATTATCGATATATTAGCCATAAAGTCGCTGTTACCAACGGTTTTATGGTAAAATAGGCTGTTAAATAAGATCATATTAATGGCGATATACTGCCCTAAAAAGTAGTGTTGTCGGCCAATAAAAAATAGGGGTCAAAGTTAGAGGAGTCAGAATGTCAACAAGTTATGCCGAACAAATGTTAGATGCATTGGAGCGTGGTCAGTTAGAACCTGCGCAAAAATTTTTTGATCAATCGTTACGTCAAGATAGCGATGAGTTGATTTATAGTTTAGCCGAAGAGCTGTATGCCTTGGGCTTTTTAGAAGAAGCACGACGCGCTTATCAACAATTATTGGCTAAGTATCCGGAAGAAGATGAGTTGCGCACAGCATTGGCTGACATTGCCATTGAAGATGGCGATATTGATGACGCACAAAATTATCTCGCACAAATTCAACCGGATTCTGATTCTTATTTGCGGGCACTATTGGTTAAGGCAGATATTTATCAATCAGAAGGCTTAAATGAAGCAGCTGAACACAGTTTGTTACAGGCTGAAAAATTAGCGCCAGATGAAGATATTATCCAGTTTGCTTTAGCTGAATTTTATTTTGCAAATCAAGCCTATCAGAAGGCCATTAGTCGCTACCGCGCCTTACTCTTGAAAGGTAAGCGTGAAATGAGTCGGGTGGACTTGGTGGCGCGAATTGGGGTCGCATATGCCCAAATCGGGCAATATGACCATGCCATTGGTTATTTGGAACAAATCAAGCCAGAATTGATGACGTTAGACACGCGTTTCCAGCTAGCTATTTTGTACCAAGAAACGCATCGAGAAAACGATGCGATCCGTCTATTTAATGACATTTTGGATGTTGATCCAAAGTACACGTCAGTTTATCCACTACTTGGACAAGCCTATACGCAAATTCACCAGTTAGAAGACGCTTATCGGACGTACCAGGCTGGGCTAGCCCAAGATGAAACGAATGTGTTGTTGTATCGTCTTGCCGGTCAGGCAGCTGAAAAATTGGGGGATACGGCGGCAGCCGAAGTATATTATCTCAAGGGACTCGCTGTTGATGAGTCCGATGTTGCAACACTGATTGCGTTGACTGATCTCTGGTTTGCCCAACAACGTTATGAAGACGTGATTGCGCGCTTAACGACAGCCATGGCAGAGGATGTCTTAGATCCACAGTTCTATTGGTTATTAGCTCGTGCCTATCAAGCTATTGGGGAGACAGATAAGGCCGCTGAAAATTGGGCAACTGCTGCGCCATTATTCCAAGATAATAGTGCCTTCTTGCGCGATTTGATTGATTGGTACCATGAACAAGGGCAACCTGAAGAAGAAATCTCTGCGTTGAAGCAATATCTATTCTTGGCACCTGATGATCTGGACATGCAAATGCGTCTGGAAGATTTAGCTTACTAAGATGAGCAAAAAAGACTGGAATCAGCCTAATAAATGGTGCGGGGGAGTGTTTCTAATTAGGGTGTTTTTGATATAATAGACAGAAGGATATTATGTATGAAAATTGAAGCGTTACCATCAGAATTTGAGGCTGCCAAACCAGTTTTACAGCGTTTAGAAGCAGCCGGATTTGAAGCCTATTTTGTTGGTGGCTCCGTACGCGACATGTTACTTCAAAAACCGATTCATGATGTTGACATTGCGAGTGCTGCCTTTCCAGAAGAGGTCAAAAAACAATTTGATAAAACAGTCGATACTGGTATTCAGCACGGGACTGTCATGGTATTAGATCATGGGCTGGGCTATGAAATTACGACGTTTCGGACGGAATCAACCTATACAGATTTTCGCCGACCTGATACAGTCACGTTTGTGCGCAGTTTGTCAGAAGATTTGCAACGCCGTGATTTTACGATTAACGCGTTGGCAATGACCTATGATGGTGAAATTGTTGATTTGTTCGATGGGTTAGCGGATTTGTCGGCCGGTGTCATTCGGGCCGTCGGTGAGGCTGAAGTACGGTTTACTGAAGATGCGTTGCGCATGATGCGCGCATTACGTTTTAGTGCCCAACTTGGCTTTCAAATCGCACCAGATACCCGCGCAGCTTTGCAACGTTTGGCGCCAAATTTGGCCAAAATTGCGGTTGAACGCATTCGTGTTGAATTTGAAAAACTATTGATGGGTCAGCAAGCCGCTGCCAGTCTGACCATGGCAATTGAAGATGGCGTTGTGACGTACTTACCTGGTCAGCTTGATCAGTGGCAATTTGCTGATATTATCGCTGACCTTGAAAACCAGCAACCCGCAACAATTCCAGTCGTTTGGGCGCATCTTTTAACCCGTTCAACGTTAAACGAGTCAGAGATGACGACATTTATGCGGACTTGGAAAACAAGTCGGGACTTGATTAAGATGGTAACTGCGGTTGTTCCGGTTGCACGCCACATTGCGCGGCGTGACTTATGGACGTTATATCAAATTTATGATTACCGTGACGTTTTGATGAGTGTATTACGTTTAATCCGAACTGATGATGCAGTAATTGCCGATGTGGACGCGATGTTTGAGGCCTTACCGATTCATCATACACGTGAACTACGTGTGGCTGGCGGCCAGTTAATTGCCGAACAAATTGTACAACCAGGCCCACAAATGGGGCGTATTTTAAAGCAAATTGAACGGGCAGTTGTCACAGGCCAAGTGGCCAATCAGCCAGCGGCATTGTTAGCCTATGCAAAGGAGCTCAGTCAACATGACTAAGATTAAAATGGTATGGGCGGAAGACGAACAGCACGCAATTGGTAAGAATGGGGACTTACCATGGCATTTACCTGATGACCTTAAGCTATTTAAACAAGAAACAATGGGGACGTTAATGATTATGGGTAGGACAACTTGGGATAGTATTGGGCGCCCATTGCCCAACCGTACAACCCTGGTGTTAACCCATCAAACTGATTGGCAACCTGGCTATGACGACGTACTTGTCGCGCATAGTATGTCAGAAGTTTTGGCCAAAATTGCGGCAGAAGATCGTGATGTGACCATTGCTGGTGGGGCAACCATGTATCAAGCATTCATGCCTTATGCCACGGATTTAATAATTACAAAAGTTGCTGGTGATGTGGCGGGTGATACGTTTGCCCCAGCGGTGGATTTGTCACAATTTGAGCTGATTGCCAGTCAACCACACCCAAAAGATGAAAAACATGACTACGCATTTGTTGTTGAACGATATCAGCGTAAGAATTGAGGAAAAAATGTCGAATATAAAGATTGTTACAGATTCAGCGATTGCTTTAACCCCAGAAGAAATCGCCCAATATGATATTACGGTAGTACCTTTGACGGTGCAAATTGATGGGGTCGTTTATGAAGATGGCGTGACACTTCAACGTGATGAATTCCTTGAAAAGATGTCAAAAAGTGACACTTTACCGCAGACATCACAACCATCAATTGGAAAGTTTCAGGCAGCTTATGATGCCATTCATCAACAATATCCTGAATCAGAAATTTTGAGTATGCACCTCTCATCTGGTTTGTCTGGGACTGTGCATGCCGCCGAACAAGCGGCAGCACTATCAGCAGCTAAAATTACAACATTTGATACATTAAATGCTGACCGTGCCGAAGCTTTTCCCGTTTTAGCAGCGGCTAAAATGGCACAAGCAGGGGCATCAATGGCGGAAATTTTGGCGGAAGCTGAGAAGGTACGCTCGGAATCACATACATTTTTGAGCTTTACCTCATTAGATAACATGGTTGCCGGTGGTCGTTTAAGTAAAACATCAGGCATCATTGGGAATTTGTTAAACATTAAAGTCGGTGCGACGGTTGATCAAACAGGTTCAGTTGAAGTCGTAGCCAAAGGACGTGGTATGAAGGCCATTGCCAAATTCAATGACAGTGTGATTGAAAAAATGCAATCTTATAATGAGATGATTGCGATTGGTATTTCTCATGCCGGTGTCCCAGAAGTAGCCGAAAAAATGGCTGCTCGTTTGAATGCGATCTGGCCCGATATTAAAATTGAAGTCACGAATACGACACCGATTGTCTCAACGCATACGGGTATCG
This sequence comes from Leuconostoc lactis, assembly GCF_007954625.1. Classification (NCBI taxonomy): domain Bacteria; kingdom Bacillati; phylum Bacillota; class Bacilli; order Lactobacillales; family Lactobacillaceae; genus Leuconostoc; species Leuconostoc lactis. The sequence goes on from NZ_CP042420.1 coordinate 1,222,922, forward strand.
GTGCTTTGGCTATTTTGTATCATGCGCGCTAAAAACGTGTGATAGTAACCCCAAAATTTTTTGGGGTTTTATTTTAGTCGTTGTGTCAAGAAAGGACGTTGGGGAACCGCAATGTGGGGACAATTGAAACATTTCAGCCATCAACTTATCGGTCGGTTTAAAACGTGGCAGATGATGGCACATTGGCAAGATTCAGATATGATGAGTTTAGCGCGTATCCGATACTCGGCCTTGAAGAATGTGCGTCAAATTGGCATTATTGGCGATAGTGTGTCGTTTGGCTTAAAGGCCAAATATAATTATGGCCAGTATCTTCAAAAAGCCACAGGGGCCACGATTCAAAATCTGGCGGTATCTGGTGCGCATCTTGCTGATAACGGTTTTACCAGTTTATTTCAGCAGGCCCAACGGCTAAAACCAGCTGACTTATATATTGTACAAGGCACGGATGATGATTGGCTGGGGAATGTGCCCATTGGTGCGCCGACTGATTTGACCGCTACGACTTATATCGGCGCGTTCTATCAGATTATTGCCCATTTACGGCAACTACAGCCGCAGGCGACAATTCTTGTCTTGACGCCAACTTATCAAACACCTGTCCGTGGACAACAGGTGCGACGGACTGACCGGACGTTAAATGGTTTGGGTTTGGATTTGCATGCCTATGTGGCTGCTCAGCTCACGGCTTGTCAGAATTTAGCAGTACCCGTCATCAACTTAATGCAAAAAAAGTTATTTGATCCGAGTCAGGCCGACTTTCGGGCACAATTTATGCCGGATGGGTTACATCCAAATGATGTGGGTCAGCGCCGCATTGCCAGATTGATCGCTGAAACTTACACTAAAACGCTGAAAGTCAAATAAAAAAGTTCAAGTCAAACGACTTGAACTTTTTTTGATTAGTTTTCAAAGGCAACGCGCACACCTTCTGGAATGGCAAAGTCTTTTTGTAGTAGCGTTAATTCGCCAGTTTCTTGATCACGGGCAAAGAGGGTCACATTATCAGTGTCTTGGTTGGCAACAACAAGGAAATCTTGTTTGTCATCCCAGTTCATATCACGTGGGAATTCACCTTCAGAACTAATGAGTTGGATACGTTCAATTTCTGCCCCTTCATTCATGACCTTAAAGACAGCAATTGAGTTGTGGCCACGGTTTGACGCGTAGATGAATCGACCGTCATGGCTAATGCGGAGGGCAGCTGAACCATTGTGGGCTGTCCAATCGGCTGGAATCGTTGATGCCGTCATCACGTGCTCAAATGTGCCATCTTCAGCGTTATATTTCAAGACGCTTAGTAAGCTTGAAAGTTCACCTAACAGATAGGCATATTGCCCATCTGGTGAAAAACGAATATGACGTGGACCAAAGCCTTCTTCGGTGCGGAAACGTGCCACTTCAGTAAATTGACCATCATCTTGTACGTCAAAAGTAATCACTTCATCTGTTCCTAAGTCGACAGCAACTAAGCGATTATCAGGTGTCAAGTTAGCAAAATGAATGTGAGAGCTTCCTTGTTCTGGGCGTAGGCCAGAACCTGTATTAGTCCATGTTGTCACGAGTGACAGGTTGCCATCAGGCTTGATTTGATAAGATTCAACGGTACCACGATGGTAGTAACCGGCAAAGACAAGTTGACGGGCTTCATCAATACCAATATAAGCTGGCGCAGAACCTTCACTTAATTGGGCATCAATTTCAGCCAATGGGCGAACAGTGTTATCAAATGTAACAACGCCACCTTGACCGTTGCGATTTTCAACGGCATATACTTTGTCGGCCTTTGATACGGCGAGGTAAGTCGGATTTGTTAGTGGTGCCACAAAAGTGGGGTTTTGTAATTGACGCGCTTCAGTGTCGAGTTCAGCTTCATAGAGGCCTTTTGAGATGCGTTTCGTATAAGTACCAAATAAAATTTTATGAATTGTCATAATAAACTCTCCTTGATGTATTGCCTCTATCATAGCATATATGTAAGGGGTTTCACAAGTTGTGAAAGTGCAAGCAATTCAGTATAATTAAATAAGCGAACATTTGTTCAGAGAGGTCGATTATGAAATTTATTCATGCAGCGGATAGTCACTTAGGTAACCCCTTTAAAGGGTTAGACCGTGAGTTACCAGCAGCGCTCAAACAGTTAGTGCAAGCGTCAACCATGCACGCATTTGAAAAAATGATAACGCAGGCGCTGACGGCGCAGGTTGATTTTTTAGTGATTGCTGGGGATTTATATAGTGCCACCGAAAATAGTCCCAAAGTCCAAGTTTTTGTGCATCAACAATTTGAACGTTTAAATCAAGCAAATATTCCGGTCTATCTGAGTTTCGGGAATCATGATTTTGAAGCGGATCAACATGCCCACTTACCTTGGCCAGCAAATGTGCATGTGTTCAGTCAAGATGTGGCGACACAACGGTTCACACTTGCGTCCGGTGAACGGGTGGCAATCACTGGATTTAGCTACCAAACGCCACGACAAATGCAGCCTGTTTTGACGGATTTTCCAGTGAAAAGCACGACGGATGACTATCATATTGGCCTGTATCATGGCGCGTTGGGAAAGGCGGGCGATCCTTATGCACCATTTACTGTACAAGGACTACTCACCAAGCACTATGATTATTGGGCACTTGGCCACATTCATGTGCGACAAACACTACATGAGCAACCATTTATTGGGTATTCGGGGAATTTACAAGGGTTAAACCGGAAAGAAACCGGCGAGAAGGGCTATTATTTAGTCACAGCGACACAAGGTAAATTAGTTCCAGTATTTCAGCCATCAACGGTGATTCGTTGGGAGGAACTCGTTTTTACGGACAGTTTAAACGAAGATGAGTTGTTAGCACGACTGGCTGATCGTGATGATCAGACGCCTGTCTTTTTCACCATTCAGCTCACTGGACAGCTAGATCCAGCTGTGGTTGAACGTTTAACGAGTGGCGTGATGTTAGCCAAAATTCGGGCGAATCTACCAGCCAACCAATGGGTTGTTAAACTGGAACGGCGACAGGTCGCCACAACGTTGTTAGCAGCCGATCAAATTGATCAACAATTTTGGCATGACGCATTGGCGCAAGTACTCGATGATTTTGATATGGGGGCGCATTTACCCGCACAAGTACCTAATGCTGTCCGTGAGTATTACCTTAGTGCAGCTGGTAAGCAAGCTTTGCGTGACAAAATGCAACAACTGTTATTAGAAAGGAATATGTGAGACGCATGGATATCCAACAAGTCGATATCAGTGGCTTTGGGCGTTGGTCGAAGCAACATTTTGACTTTCAGTCAGGACTCCAAGTCATTATTGGCCAAAATGAGTCTGGTAAGTCAACCTTACGGGCCTTTATCGTTGGGATTTTATTTGGTTTTCCCAGCAAAAAAGGGAAGACTAATACTTATGACCCGCGAGATGGGAGTCGCTATGGTGGGAGCTTAACGGTGCGTTTTGCGTCCGAAACGGTGAAAATTACCCGCTTAGGCCGCACACAATCGCAATTAACGATCACACGTTTAGCTGACCAAACGCGTATCGCTGAACCCGAAAAGTGGTTAGCCGACCAATTAGCCCCGCTAAATCGTGAAGCTTTTGACGCGATTTTTAATTTTAGTCAACAGGATTTAGCAGAAATTACCCAGCTCAAAGCGGTTGATTTACAGAAGCTTCTACTCAATATTGGGGCCGTAGGCAGCGCACAATGGTTAACCGTCGCTGATGACCTAGACAAACAAGCAGACAAGCAATTTGCGCAACGGCCAACAGGTAAGCGGCCGCTTAATCAAGCGACCAAGCATTATTTTGAGACATTGGCACAAGTTCAGCAAAAAGCGACCGCCTTACCCGATTTTATTGCAGGTGAGGCGGAAGTGATGGCTGATCAACAACGTGTCGATGAGGCTAAAACAGCTGTTTTATCGCTGACAGCACAAGTTAAACAGCATGAGCAACTGCAACAACAATATGATGTGTATACAACAGCCGTTGCGTTAAAAACAAAAATGACGCAAGCTGGGCCGCACGTTTCAGATGCGGATTTGCTGGCTTTACAAGAGCAGACGTCAGCCATCAAATTACATCAATCGGCCTTAGAAACTTTACAACAGGCACAAGATCCCAAACAAGTGGCAGCCACACCAGACGCCTTTGAATTTGAAACGACTTTAGCGCAAGCCCAGCACGCGGTGACACAATTACAGGAGAAACTAGCAGCACGTGAAAAGCTCCTGTCAGCGCAACGCCAATTACAGGCACAATTTGAAGATGGGGTGCTACCCGAACCACTAAGTCCTGCTGAAAAGCAACAATTGACACGTCGTAGTTCTGAAATGGTCTGGTTGATGGCGAGTTTGGTTGTCGGCGTCTTAGGCTTTTTGGTTGCCAAACCAGGGGTCTTGTTGGCCATTATTCCGGCTGGCTTGGCCTTTTGGCAATACAAGTCACATCAGCGCCAAGTTGCTGCAATTTTAGCGCGCTACGGGCATTTAACGGTTGATGAGGTGTTGACACTGCAGAAAACCTTGCAGCAACAACCCGCAACAAAACAAAAGTTGTCGGCTTTAAACATTGCGATTGCTGATTTGCAAACCGCGATTATGCGTCAATTGAAGCCAGTTGCCACGCATTTTAACGTGACGTTGCATATGACTGATTTAGCGCAATCAGTGGTTGAATTGCAACATCGCTATGAACAGCAAAAATTAACGGCGCAACACGACTTTATGGCGTTGAGCCAGCAACAACAGCAACGCGTTGAAGCCATCGCGTTTCATCAGCAGCAATTAGATCAAGCTCGTGAAGCGCAACAAAAGTTATTTGCCCAGTATCATGTCAGTGACATGGCAGATATCGAGGCCCTAAAACAACAAGAGTTATCACAGACCAGACTGCGCCAACGGTATGACGATTTGATGCGTCAAATTCAGCCTGACATGCTGGCACAATTAGAACAAATTAAGGATCGTGATACGTTACAGGGACAACTCACCGCTTTACAACAACAGTTGCAAGTTGCCCAGCAGCGTCTTTTTGCCTGCCAAGCGGCATTATCAGATCACCAAGCACAACAAGCGCATTTAACCAGTAACGATCAATTTATCGCCATGCAACAGGCGCTTGCAGACGAGGAGACCGCCTTAATTGAACAATTCGGTGTCTATATTGCCGAAAAGTTGACTAGTCAATGGATTACAGTCGCTTTGCAACGTGCCTCGCAAAACCGCTTTCCAAAAATGCAAACATTGGCGACGCAGTATTTCCAGCGATTAACGCACGGACGCTATCATGAGATGACATTTTCAGCGTCAGAATTACTAGTCACGCGCGCGGACCAGCAACAATTTGCCGTGACTGAATTATCAACTGGGACACAAGAACAACTTTATATTGCGTTAAGGCTGGCTTTAAGTCGCGTGATTGCAGATATTGTGTCGGTCCCAATTTTGATTGACGATGGGTTTGTTAATTTTGATCCGCAGCGTAAACAGACAATGATCGCGCTATTACAAGATATTGCCCAGCAGCAACAAATCATCTATTTTGCAACGGCTTGGCCCGATCAAGCGGTCGAGAGTATGATAAAATTATAATCAAAGAGGTGGCAAATGGTGAAATTACTGACAGCGTATCAAGATACAGAACCGATTGACAATTTTGCATTAATTAAAAGTGCCGATATGCGACTGACAAAAACGGGCAAACCTTATTTGAGTCTGGTTTTTTCGGATCGATCGGGTGATTTGCCAGGTAATTTATGGGATGCGACGGATGAGCAGATAAAAACCTTACTGCCAGGTCAAATCGTCAAATTGCAGGGCGTTCGCGGTGCTTATCAGGATAAGCCACAAGTTCAAATTACGCATATACGCTTATCACAAACTGGGGAACCGGATGATCCGGCTGACTTTATGACGCATGCGCCGATTAAGACGGAGGCGATGCAAGAAGAATTAAATGACCTCATTTTGATGATTACCAATCCTACTTGGAATCGGTTGGTGCGAAAGTTATTTACAACCTATCATGAGGCGTTTTTGCGTTTTCCAGCAGCTAAGGTGAACCACCATGCGTTTGCCGGCGGCTTAGCGTATCATTCATTATCGATTGCACGTTTAGCAAAAAGTGTCGCAGCGCAATACCCACAACTAAATCAGTCCTTACTGATTGCTGGGGCTTTGTTGCATGATTTAGGCAAAGTCATTGAATTATCTGGTCCGGTTGCTACGCAATACACATTGGCTGGCAATCTGATTGGACATATTACGTTGGTGGATGAACAAATTGTATTGGCCGCTCACGAATTAAAATTTGACTTACAATCTGAAGACATGCTGTTGCTGCGGCACGTTGTGTTGGCGCATCATGGGGTACTAGAATATGGTTCGCCAGTACGACCAGCCACGATGACAGCCGAAGTGTTACATCAACTCGATGAGATTGATGCCAATATTCAGATGATGACGGCTGCTTTAGAAAAAACGCCAGAACATGCTTTTTCTGATCGCATCTTTGGATTAGATAATCGTCGTTTTTATCACGATACGCAGGCATAAAAAAACACGTCACTTCAGTGACGTGTTTTTAATTTACTTTGACTTGTTGGCTGTTAAACCAGCTGTCAAGTAAGCATTCAAAGCATTTTTAAGTTGTGCGTCCTTAACGTCAACGTTTTCTTGACGTAGGATCTTACCAATAATGGCTTGTACTTTGTCACTGCTCTTTTGATCATTCAAGAAGTTTGTGACAAGCTTGTCCGTGAGTTGTGTACGCACGCTGTTCAAGCTAGGCTTCTTTGTCGTCTTGTCCAAACGGATAACATAATAGCTACCGTTAGACGTTACAGGGTCGGTTGTATAGTCACCGGTTTTTGCAAGTTTGAAGGCGGCGTCTTGAATTGCTGAATCAACACTTGTGCTAGTAGAATCAAAGGCAGGGAGTTGGCCATTTGACTTTTCATAAGTCTTATCTGTTGTATATTGCTTATAAACGTCGTTCCAACTTTTACCTGACTTTAAGTCTTCAATGGCTTTTTTGGCAGAATCTTCATCTTTTGCTTTAATCATCGAAATCGTTGTTGATTGATGATAGTCTTTGTAAGCTTGTTCAAGTTGGCTGTTTGACACCTTGTAGTTGGCTTTCACAGCTGCCGTCATAATCAAATTGTTTTTGATGTTCGTCTTGAATTGTGCTTCAGTCATATTGTTTGAAGCCAAGACTGTCTTGAAGGCATCGCCGTATTGGGCCTTTTGTGTATCAAATGCTTGTTGCACGTCAGACTTTGAGACATCGCCTCCGTATTTATTGTCAAGTACGGTTGTGACCACTGTGTTGGCGAACGCTTGTTGACCAGCTGGTGACTTTTTTAAGTCAGCCAAGAATGATTTTTCCGTCACTTTTCCTGCGTCAGATGTCATCAGTGTTTTTGATGAATTGAGACCAAGATAGATCAGACCACCTGCAAAAATAACAACAAGTAGCCCCCAAATAAATTTACGCATGAGATGCTTCCTTTTCTGATTAGTATCTTGATTATTTTAACACAAAATCAGTCTCTACGCCTGATACTTTGACAATTCAGCTTTCAGGTGTGCAGTGGTCTCTTGGATGCGATCAAGATGTGGCTTATTTTTGAAGTTCATCTTATTAATGTCGACTTGGAGATCATCTTGCACGACTTTTAGTTGCGCTAATTGTGCTTTAAGTTGGGCTTCTTGGTTTTGAAGTTGTTTGCCCAAAGACAGGATGGTTTGAATTTGGGCAATTATATGTTTGATTTGATCAATGACAACCATGGCAGTTACTCCTTTTCAAGGGCTTCAGTAATCGCTGTGGCAATCGCTTGGTAACGTTCAGGTGAGAATTGACTGCTGTTGTCAATGGTTGGTGCCAAGCGTGAAGTCAAATTGTCATCATCATAACGTGGAATCAAATGCCAGTGGGAATGACGGACTGTTTGACCAGCGGATACGCCATTGTTAGACGAAATATTCATCCCCGTAATCTTAGGATCACTGGCTTTGATCGCCCGTGCAAGCATAGGGAGTTTCAATAACACCGCTTCAGACACAGCGGCATCATAATCGAAGATATCATCGACATGTTTTTTGGGCACTACTAGCGTATGACCAGGGGTTACTTGAGAAATATCTAGAAATGCTAACACATCGTCGTCTTCATATACTTTGTAGCTGGGAATATCACCAGCAATGATTTGATCAAAAATATCCATTGTTTAACTCCATTTCGTTTTGTTATGGCTATTATACCAAATAACCAATGGCCCCTGTTATAATGGAATCATGGGATTAAAAATTGACAATTTAACCGGTGGTTATGCTGGGAATCAAGTCTTGCACAACGTGTCGTTTGAAGTAGCTGATGGCCAAATTGTGGCGTTAATTGGGTTGAATGGGGCAGGTAAATCAACCACCATCAATCATATTATTGGTGAGTTATTACCAAAATCTGGCAAAATTACCTTAAACGGTCTTGATTTGGCACAAGACCCGTCAAACTTCAAGGCACAATTGGCTTATATTCCAGAACAGCCGATTTTATATGAAGAATTAACGTTAGGGGAACATCTTGACTTGATGTTAGCTGCGCATGGGCTTGATAAAGCCGCGATTTGGCCAGATGTGGTGGCGTTGTTAACGTTATTTCGGTTAGCGGACAAATTACATTGGTTACCGAGCCATTTTTCCAAGGGAATGCGCCAAAAGGTGATGCTGGTTTCAGCATTTATGTTAAAGGCGCCGTTATTACTCGTTGATGAGCCATTTTTAGGGCTCGATACGTTGGCCCATCGGGATGTGGTGCGCTTGATGCAAGCACAAGTATCAACCGGCAACAGTGTGCTGATGACGACCCATTTGCTGAGCTCGGCGGCTCAATTTGTGGATACTTTTGTCGTATTAGAAGCTGGTCAAGTACGCTTTGTGGGGACCCCACAGGCATTAGCAGATCAATACCAGCTCACGGTGGCGACGCTTGATGACTATTTTGACTTGGCGCAAGGAGCGGTGTCTTATGGCCATGACTAAGCTTTTTGAGTCGCGTTGGCATCAAGCTAATCACATCACGGTTACTTACTTGAAGCGGTTGTTTAATGACCATTTTCTAGTTTTTCTCGTGATAGCATTTGGCGTTGGGGTACTGGGCTATCGCGAACTGTTAACGGACCCGCGATACATGCAGTTGTGGCAATCGCCGTGGTTAATTGCCGCCGTGGTCTTGTGGTTGGTCGTGGGCCTGCAATTTGGGGCATTGATCACGTATTTTAAGCCAGCTGATGCGTTGTTTTTGATGGGAAGTGACCAACAGCTGATCAAACATTATCTGCCACGTGCTTTTGCGGTAAGTTATGGTTGGGCTGTCGTGTGGCAGTCGGCGGCTATCGGCCTCATTGTGCCCATCCTTTGGCAAATCGGGGGGATGTCGAGCTGGCGTTTGGCGTTGCTCTGGGGTATCGTTTTTGCATACAAAGGGCAGTTGCTTTTGGTCGCGCGGCAACGTTTATTTTTAACGCTGCAACAGTCAGATTACGACTGGCGACGGGGCATCCAAGCAATCATATATCGCGTTGTGATACCTGGTGGCCTGCTAACCTCAGTCTTAACCGTACCGCAAAAATGGCTGGGGTTGGTTGGCCTGACGCTACTCATCATATTATGCCTAGCTGGTTATCGCTATTGGTTAACAACAACACGGGCCAAAAACTTGGCTATCAATTGGCCAATAGCCATTGCGCAAGCACAACAACATGAGCAGCGCGTCTATCGCTTTTATGCAACCTTTGCAGAAATCCCTAACCAACCAAGAACCATTAAGCGTCGGCGTTATTTGGACGGGGTGATAAAAACATTGACAAAACGCCGTTCGGTCATGTATCGTTTATATTTGATACGTTTGGCACGAGATAATGACAGTTTGCCATTAGTCATGCGATTAGCAGTGCTAGGCTTGTTACTCGTTTGGGCGTTAGCACAGGCACCAATTTGGCTTGTTGCCGTTATTGCGGCAGCTGTGCTGTATTTGATCACATTCCAACTGTTACCGTTGTATACCAATACGCAACAGACATTATGGACGCGTTTAATGCCAGTGTCGTCCGCAACACAGCAGCAGGCTTTTATCACGTTGAATCAACAGTTCAATGGATTAGTTGCCAGTTTGCTGGTGTTAGTAAGTTGGCGACACGGGTGGGCAACAATGGGGGCAACGCTGATTAGCGTGGTTGTGATGTGGCTATTTTTAAGCCGAGTTTATCTCCCCAAACAGTTAAATAAGAAAAGATTTTAAAAAGAAAGGCAATCAATGCGTGATGCGCATTGATTGATGTTATGCATATGCATTTACGAGCAAAACCTTGGGCGGCCGATTGGTTGGCTGCCCATTCAGATATTGTGATTGACCAAGAACGGGCAACGGCACAAATTGGCAAGTGGCAAGAATTGTTTGATCAAGAACAGCCCATTCATGTTGAAATTGGTTCAGGAAAAGGCCAATTTATTTTGGGGATGGCTTTAGCACACCCTGAAATCAACTATATTGGGATGGAAATTCAAGAAACAGCGATTGCCATTGCGGCACGTAAAAGTTTTGATCAAGTTGGGAAATTACCAAACTTGCGTTACATTTACGGCAATGGTAACGGCGTAGAAACGTATTTCGAAAAGGCCGAAGTCGCCAAATTGTACTTGAACTTCTCTGATCCTTGGCCAAAAAAGCGCCACGAATCACGCCGTTTAACTTACAAGTCATTTTTGAAGTCGTATGAAGCGATTTTGCCTGATCATGGTGAAGTTGAATTCAAGACCGATAATCGTCACTTGTTTGAATACTCAATGGTGAGTTTCATGGACTACGGTATGCGTTGGACAGCCGATGACTACACATTGGATTTGCATGCGGATGAAGACAAGGTCGCTGGCAATATTGAAACCGAGTATGAACAAAAGTTCTTAGCTAAAGGACAACCAATCTATAAAATTAAGGCACACTTCTAATCCTGCAAGGGTTACAGCCGCCTTCCATTAAAAATAAAAACACGACTCAAATTGAGTGGTGTTTTTATTGTTTGGGGAGATTTCGGGGACCTGATACGCAAACAATCATCGTTGTGTTGGGGATTAAAAATAAAACCTTGCAGTGGCTTAAAATATGTGATACACTTATTATTATTGAATGCAACAGAGAGTGTTTTCAGCAGTCTAGCAGAATACTTGTCAAATCATAAGTTATTTGTTTTAATATGATATTTAATAGATGTTGAATGGGACAGAGAGCCCGTTAACATCACATATATTAAGTGAGTTTAATTAATCAATTAAATCTAGTTTTGTAATGTATATCCGTTTTATCAAGAAGCCTGTTAGGCTTTTTATTTTGAAAAAAATATGCACATAAAAACCGCTAAACAGACGTTTAGCGGTTTTTATGTGTATTTTATTGACCGAATTTTGACGTTGTGTTTATTTACGCCAACAAATGATAATTATTCTTCGTAAATATCGTTGGCATCACCACGATTGTTGACGATTTTAGCTTCCATGTATGGGACAGTCACATGACCACGGTTGGGAGCATTGTAAGACTTGGTCCCATCACCAATTCCTGATACAGTGATGAGATCGTCCTCTAAAATACTTGCGTTTTTAAGGAGGTGACGATCGATTTCAACGAGCATCACGTGATCCTCATTATTATCAACGGCAATTGGCACTTCAACCTCGTCATCTTCGACATTGATCACTTGCAAAACGCGACCAGTGAATTTTAACTTCTTGTCATCGAACTGCTCGGGATTACGCGCAACTTGCTTGTAAGTAATATTTGATTGGTATGCTTTAGGATCTTGGTCGTGCGCATCGCGCTTTGATTGTGCGATCATTATCACGACTAATGCACTCAAGAAGGCGAGCGCGACAACAAAAGCAATAATAACCGCGCGTAAACGGATTGATCCTTGACGCTTTCTAATTTTATCAATGACGTAAATGACCAACAAAACGACAAATGCGACTGTCGCAATTAGAGATAGTATGGAAAAAATTTCTGTCATCTCATAACTCCCTAAAGCCTTTTTATGTGGATGCTCAGCACATGTTGCGCCTATTTGAGCGGCTACATGGTCCAATATGTACGCCCACTTGGGCATGACGCAAACGTCGGGTTATTGTGTTTGCTTTGTTTGGTAGGCTGTTGGCTGTGTTTCAGCAGCATCCATGATGGCTGCCCCGATGATGCCAGCAAAAAAGACAAAAACGACAAAGAAAGCAATAATGAGTGTCCGTAGATTAATTGCGCTTGGTCGTTTGTTGATTTTATCAACGAAAAAAATAACTAATAGCAACATAAAGATTAATGTTGCAATCAGCCAAAGAATGCATAAAAATTCAGCCATTTTTTCTCTCCCAAAAACCTTTTACTGTGATTGTTTAGCACATGTTGTGTTGATTTGCTGTATGATGTTACAAATTTACAACGGGCAAAGTGATTTTTTTCATAAAATATATTAAATGAGTTTTATGTGTCAGTCAAGTGAATTGCTAAACGTTTACATACGGGAAATCGGGACATCTAGGGCTAGGGGTTCTTTTGTGACGTGATCTTTGATACACTTAATAAGCATTTATCAAAAATCAACGGCTACTCGTTGGACTGGTTCGAAATGCTGCCCAGGATAAAAAACCAAGAACCCTTGAAAGGTAGGAGAGATAATGCAAAAACATCAAGTGATTATCGATGCTGATCCTGGCATTGATGATAGCCTCGCGTTACTGGTGGCGTTGCAATCGCCAATGATTGAAGTCATTGGGATTTCAATTGTCGCTGGTAACGTCCCAACTGAGATTGGCGTCGCCAATGCACTAAAAGTCTTGCGTGAAGTCGATCGGTTAGATATCCCAGTCTTTGCTGGGGCCACGACCCCTTGGACTCATGAGTATGTGAGTGCCCAAGATACCCACGGGATGGATGGCATGGGCGAGAGCCAATTGCCACCAGTTACCGACATGAGCGCTTCACCATTAGATGCGCAAGCAGGGTACGAAACCTTGTTGCAAGCACACGATGACGTTTGGTTCATGGCGTTAGGGCCGTTAACCAACGTCGCGCAATCGCTCAAAGCGCAACCAGAACTTTGGTCTCATGTTTCGCGTTTGATTGTGATGGGTGGAGCCTATCAAACCAATGGGAATACCTCCCCAGTTGCTGAATACAATTTTTGGGTGGATCCCGATGCGGCCGATTATGTTTTCCAGAATAGTCCGCTGATGATTGAATTGGTGCCGCTAGACGTGACCCGTAAAATTGTGATGACGCCCAATATTTTGCAAATGATGCATTATTTGGATGCTGATAAATCAGCCTTTGTTGAACAAATCTTGCCATTTTACTTTGATTTCCATTGGGCCCAAGAACATGTCTTGGGGGCCGTGATTAATGATCCGTTGGTCATTGTCTACGCCTTGCATCCCGAATTGGCAAGCACCATCGAAAAGTATGTGACGGTGATAACCTCAGGGGTTGCCTTGGGACAAAGTATTGTAGACGGGGCCGACTTTTGGCAGCGACCAGCAAATGCGAAAATTTTACAACAAATTGACGCTAAACGGGCAATGGCCTATATTGTGGGTGGCTTATTAACACGCGATGTGACAACAATTGAAAAAGAGCTTGATAACATCGCCACAGATTTGGAGCGATCATCATGACAAAACAGTTTTCAGCACAAAAAATTGCCCTCATTGCGCTTTTTATTGTGATTAACATTGTAGGTGGCCATTTGGCCCTTTATACACGGCTACCGGTTTATTTAGATACAATTGGGACCCTGTTAGGCAGTGCGTTCTTTGGACCAATTGGTGGTGTGATTACAGGTGTCTTAACGGCCCTGATTAACGGCACAACTGGCGACTTATTCTCGATTTATTACATGCCTAGTCAAATTACCGTGGCCTTAATGGCTGGTCTGGTCTATAAAAAGTTCAAGCCAACCGATATCAAAAATATTTGGTGGTTGGCTTTGGTTATTTCGTTGCCAGCAACGATTGTCAGCACGATAGTTACCGTGATACTCTTTCATGGCATCACGTCATCAGGATCAAGTATGATTGTTCAAATGCTACATGGCATGGGCATTAATGAAGTCGTCGCAGTCTTTTTAGTGCAAGTGGGGACAGATTATCTTGATCGCTTGATTGGTGTTTATGTGGTAGCGATTGTTTATCCGGTCATTCATCGATATATTAAATAATTATCACCTATTTTTAATTTATTGTTGACAACTATCATTTTCAACGTTATAGTAAGAACATCAAATAGGAACGAGAAAAATCATGAACAATACAATCTTGAAAAACAATAGCTATTATTACTTCTGGTTTATGTAGTACCGTCGCATGTTAAGTGCGTCGGTCAACGACGCACTTAGCGGCCAGAGGTTTTTCAAGGTTGGGTCACTAAGTGGAATGTAACACTTAGTGGCTTTTTATTTTAACAGGTGAACTGTTGTGGTAAATCGTGCTGGGGGTTACACCCAGCACGATTTTTTTATGAGGAAGAATAATGAGTGAAACATTAGTAAAACCTGATATTGCCACGCAGACGATTAATCAATTACGATTACTCGCTAACCAAATGATTACCAAAGCGGGCTCGGGTCATCCAGGAATTGCTTTGGGTGCGGCGCCAATGCTCTATGAATTGTATGCGAATCAATTGGTGATTGACCCGGCACAACCAGAGGCGCTTAATCGCGATCGGTTTGTACTATCAGCAGGTCATGGGGCCGCGTTACTGTATGCCACTTTGCATGTCGCAGGGTTTGCACTATCGGCTGCTGATTTAGCCGCGTTTCGTCAACCACATTCAAAAACGCCTGGGCATCCTGAAGTGGGGGTGACGCCAGGCGTCGATGCCACCACTGGACCGCTGGGACAAGGGTTAGGCATGGCAGTCGGGATGGCGATGGCAGAAGCTAAGCTTCATGCCCAATTTCCAACGGTCATTGATCACTTCACTTATGCATTAGTTGGGGATGGTGACCTAATGGAAGGTATCAGTCATGAAGTGGCGACGCTGGCTGGCCAACAAGCGCTGGCAAAACTGATTGTGTTATACGATGACAATCAGGTGAGCTTAGATGGACAGCGGGCGCGGGCCGATACGGCGGACAATGTGGCACGTTTTGCCAGCTATGGTTGGGATGTGCGACGTATTACCGATGGTAATGATTTGGCTGCGATTCATGATGCGATTGAAAATGCCAAATTGTCACCAGAACCCACGTTGATTGCGGTGCGGACAACTATTGGTGATTCAGGACCATATGCTGGGACGCATCAAGCCCACGGGACGCCGCTAACACCGGCCCAACTCAACGCGTTAGCGGATAATTTAGGCACCACATTAACGCCGAACTTTAGCCTTGATGAACCACTCGTTACTCATATGCGTGACAAAATAAAGCAGCGTCTCGCACAACAAACAACGCCTAGTGCTGATGAATTACAAGCTTATTTTGAATTTGCGCAATGTCAGAGTCTACAAATACCAACCCTGAATGCTACCGCGCAGCAACAAGCAGCGCGCACAATTGGAAAAATTACGTTACAAACAGTTGCCCAAACTTGGCCACAGTTGTGGGGTGGAGCCGCGGATTTAGCCAGTTCCACGCAAACGACGATTACCGATTCATCCTTGTTTGCGCCAGACAATCGCACGGGGCGCAACATTGGATTTGGCGTAAGAGAGTTTGGGATGGGCGCAGTCATGAACGGGATTGCGTTACACGGCGGCACCAAAGTATTTGGCAGTACGTTTTTGGCATTCTCCGACTATATGAAGGCCGCTATTCGTTTGAGTGCCTTGCAGCATGTTCCCGTCATCTATGTCTTTACCCATGATAGTGTCACAGTTGGTGAAGATGGGCCGACGCATCAACCAATTGAACAGTTAATGGGGTTGCGCCTAATTCCTGGGGTGAACGTCTTACGACCAGGGACAGCTGAAGAGGTAGCGGCCGCCTGGCACCAAGCCCTGTTATCAACAGACACACCCACGGTTTTAGTCCTAAGTCGTGGCAGCCTAGGGGTACAGGGCACACCAGTACAAGCGCATCAGGCCATGATTGCTGGGGCAGCGCAAATTGTCGTGGCACCAGCGGCCGTCGTTAATTTGATTGCCACAGGGTCGGAAGTGCAATTAGCCCTTGCTGTTAGCCAACAACTCCCACAGCCCAGCCGGGTCATTTCAATGCCAGACTTGCAACGTTTTCTATCGCTTGATCAGTCAAAAAAAGATGCAATCATCCCCAAAGATCAGGCTAAAAATGTGATAATAGAAGCAGGCACAACGCTTGGTTGGCAGGCTATTGCCGGCGATGATGGCTTGATATTTGGCCTTGATCATTTCGGCATGAGCGCTGCACCGCAAACCGTTCTTGAAGACGTTGGTTTGGTCGTAGATGTGTTGACTGAAAAAATTACGCAATATTTAGGGAGTTAGTATGACAATATATGGTTTGATTGCCCAACCGGCTATGCATTCGCTATCACCAGTGATGCAAAATAGGATGATCGCCGCACGGCAAATCGATGCGTATTATCAAGCATTTGATGTTGCACCCGAACAACTGGGTGCTGCGGTTGCAGGATTACGGGTCCTATCAGTTGGTGGGTTCAATGTGTCGACCCCCCATAAATCAACCATTATCCCGTATTTAGATGAACTCACGCCACAGGCACAACGTTTGCAAGCGGTTAATACGGTGAAAAATATAAAGGGGCACTTGATTGGAACGAGCACGGATGGCGATGGCTTTTGGCAAAGTATCCCACGTAACCAACCACATGAACGGGTGGTGTTGCTCGGCACTGGTGGTGCTGCGCGTGCCGTTATGGCAACGGCACCACAATACGGGGTGCGACAATTAACCGTTTTCAACCGTGCACATCTGGATTGGTCACAACGGGAAACAACCGTGGCGTATCTTAGCCAAGGGATTGGCCAATTGGCCGATTTGGCTGATAATCAAACACTCTCAGCCGCCTTACAGCAAGCCGATTTATTAATTAATGCCACAACGGTGGGGATGAATGATGCCCGCACCTTGTTAACAGATTACCAAATTGGCCTCTTGCCACAACATACGTTAGTGGTAGATATGATTTATCGTAACCAACAAACAGGCCTATTACGTGCCGCTGCCAGTCGTCAATTACCTACGCAAAATGGGTTGGCGATGTTAGTGAATCAAGGCGCATTAAGTTTTGAATACTGGTTTAACCAACCAGCTGATCGCCAGTTGATGGCAGAAACAATTCGAGGAATAACAATATGATTATTATTGCAAATAACAATACCACTGCCCAGCATTTGGCCGACAACCTGAGCACAGGTGATCCACTTAAACCGGTATTTGTCCACAACAATCGTGTGGCATTAGCCGGTGTTAAAACACTATCTGATGAGCTACTGGCCCCTTTTAATAATGATATTATTGATATCATTACCGACCACCATACCGCCATTGCGTCATCGCGTGACTTCCATCCAGAAGATACGGTGATTACGACCAAGCATTCTGTCATTGGGGGCGACAATTTTGTTTTCATGGCTGGGCCAGATGCCATTGAAAGTCCGGACCATGTGATGGATATGGGTGAGGTCGTTAAAAAGGCTGGGGCAACGATTTTACGTGGTGGTGCCTTTAAACCCCGTACGTCACCTTACTCATACCAGGGGAATGGTGAAGCTGGCCTTCAGGCGCATCGTGCCGCTGCTGATGCGTTAGGGATGGATATGGTCACCGAGATTTTGGATACCCGTGACGTTGAACTCGTGGATCAGTACACGGATATTTTCCAAGTTGGCACACGTAACATGCAAAATTTTGCCTTGTTGAAAGCCCTTGGACAAAAGCGGAAGCCCGTTGTCTTGAAACGTGGGATGTCTGCCACGATTGATGACTTGTTAAATGCTGCCGAATACATTGTGGCTGGTGGGAATACGCAAATTATTTTAATGGAACGCGGTATTCGCACTTACGATAATAAGTACACGCGTAACACCATTGATGTGTCAGCCATTCCAGTTTTGCAGAGCTTGACCCATTTTCCGGTTATTGCTGATGCCTCACATGCCGCTGGGGTTGCAAAATTTGTGGCACCGTTGGCTTTGGCAGCGATTGCAGCGGGGGCTCAGGGCTTGATGACGGAGATTCATGATGATCCAGCGCATGCCTTTGTTGACGGGGCGCAAGCACTGACCCCAGCCGAATTTAGCGCATTAGCAGACAAAGCGCGTCGGGTGCATGAGGTTGTGCAAGCTGATTTAGTGGCGCAATGATATTGCATGTGAGAAAGGAGAGACCATGACGACTGTAACTGTCAATGTTGGCCAACAGGCTTATGACGTTAAAATTGATGATAATAACCACACGCACATTGGCGACGAGATCGCAGCCGTTTGGACACCACGGCAAATCGCCTTAATCACCGATAGTCATGTTGGACCACTTTATTTAGCCGATACGACACGCCAACTCGAAGCAGCCGGCTTTCATGTTTTACCACTCGAAGTGCCGGCTGGCGAACAATCAAAATCACTCCAAGTTGCCGGTGATCTAATAAGCGCCCTGGCCGAGCATGGGTTTACCCGCAGTGACGGGGTGGTGGCGTTAGGTGGTGGCGTGATTGGTGATTTAGCCGGCGTGGTAGCGTCACTGTATATGCGCGGCATTGCCTACATTCAAATTGCAACCTCGCTGACAGCGCAAGTGGATTCATCAGTTGGCGGTAAAACTGCTGTCAATTTAGGCGCGACCAAAAATATTGCTGGCACTTTTTATCAACCTGACTTGGTCTTAGTTGATCAGACTTACTTAGCTACCTTGCCGGATCGTGATTTAGTGGAAGGCTATGCGGAAGTGGTGAAAACGGCTGCGTTAGCCGGATCCGAATTTTTTAACTTGACGGGTGATATTCGGAGTATCTCAGATATTCGCACCCATGCGCAAGCGTTATCAGCCCGCGCTATTGCTTACAAAGCAGCAGTAGTGATGTCGGATGAAAAAGAAGCCGGTCAACGGCAGTTCCTCAATTTTGGCCACACGTTAGGTCATGCGATTGAATTACTGGCACATGGGGATCTGCGGCATGGTGAAGCAGTGGCGATTGGTATGATGGCGTTGACTGAACGTATGGTGCGCGATGGCATTTCACCAGCTGATCTTGTCCCAGCATTACAATCTCGGTTAACGGCAGTTGGTCTGCCAATTACCTCTGATTTGTTAGGCACACCGGCCTTTTTTGACCGATTGGTCAATGATAAGAAAAATCACGCCGGGACTTTGAACCTGGTTGCGCTCGCTGAGGTTGGGCAACCCATTATTGTACCTAAAGCGTTATCCGCCATGCCGGAATTTATGGCATCAATTTGATTTGAAAGGAATTGCGCCTGTAGGCGCAACATATAATAAGACGATGAGATATACAACTGCTGGCGAAAGCCATGGCCCAGAAGAAATTGCTGTGATTGAAGGGATTCCTGCCGGCTTACATCTTACCCAAGAAGACATTAACGAACAACTTGCACGACGCCAACGCGGGTATGGTCGAGGTGAACGTCAAAAAATTGAAACAGACACAGTCACTTTTTTAACAGGGGTGCGGCATCAGTACACACTCGGCTCACCGATTACTCTTAATGTGCATAATGACGATCACAATAACTGGTCAAAAATTATGGCGCCTAACACGCCGGCTACACCGGAAAATACGCTCCGGAAAGTATTGCGACCACGACCAGGTCATGCTGATTTGGTGGGGGGAATCAAGTATCGTCACCATGATGATTTACGAAATGTCTTAGAACGGTCATCTGCCCGAGAAACGACGATGCGCGTGGCCGTCGGTGCCGTAGCCAAGAAATTATTGGCTGAAATTGGGGTTGATGTCCATGGTTTTGTGGTCAATGTTGGGCCAGCTAAATCCGATTTGAGTCAGTTAACCAAGTATCATGACTTACAAGCTTTGCGTGAAGTCACAGAAGGCTTTGAAACCCGCGCCCTTGACGCTGCAGCTGATGCGGCGATTCGTGACGTGATTGATAAAACGAAACGCGATGCTAACACGGTCGGCGGTCAGGTGCAAGTCATTGCAACTGGCATGCCAGTTGGTTTAGGGTCTTATGTGTCAGCTGATGAAAAATTGGACGGTAAAATTGCGCGGGCCATTGTGGGCATTAACGCGTTTAAAGGGGTCCAATTTGGCGGTGGTTTTGACAATGCTGAAAAATACGGCGACCAAGTGATGGACGAAATTTTTTGGGATGCGGAAAAGGGTTTCTATCGTGGCTCAGACAATTTAGGCGGCTTTGAAGGTGGGATGACAACTGGGGAAGCGATTGTGGTGCGTGGCGTGGTGAAGCCGATTCCAACACTTTATCGGCCAATGCAGTCGGTTGATATTGATACCCACCAAGATCACAAAGCGTCAATTGAACGTTCCGATACGACGGCGGTGACGGCAGCTGCGGTGATTGCCGAAGCGATGGTTGCCATTGAGTTGGCTAAGGCAGTTTTGGATAAGTTTGATGCCGACAATATTGACCGGATGAAAGAACAGGTCGCAGCCTACCGTGAAGAAGTTCGTCGTTTCTAACAAGATATTTTCAGATAACAGGAAAAAGGAGAGGCTATGATTCGATTAACGCCCGCCCCGACAACGGGCCTACACGGGCAACTAACTGTCCCTGGGGACAAATCTATTTCACACCGCGCCTTAATGTTTGGGGCCATTGCCCAAGGCATGACCGAAATTGAAAATTTCTTAGATTCTGATGATGTGTTACACACCATGCGCATCTTTCAGAACTTGGGGGTTCAGATCACACAAACCGGCACACATGTCCGCATTCAAGGACAAGGGCTTGAACATTTTCAGGCGCCCAAAGCGCCATTAGACATGGGCAATTCAGGGACCTCCACACGCTTGTTAATGGGATTGTTGAGTAAGCAGCCCTTTGACATGACAATTTTTGGGGATGGGTCATTAAGTCAGCGGCCGATGCAACGTGTGTTGGCACCGTTATCACAAATGGGGGCGCAAATTACGTTGACCAATGGTGATAAATTACCAGGTGTGATTCATGCGAATCAAGCGTTAACCGGTATCACCTATGAGATGCCAGTGGCGTCTGCGCAAGTTAAAAGCGCGATTATTTTAGCTGGGATGCAGGCAGCGGGACAGACGACCATTATTGAAAAGTTGCCTTCGCGTGACCATACTGAACGCATGCTGCGCCAATTTGGCGGTCAAATCCAGGCAGATCATGGCGTCATTACCTTGTCACAGCAGCCAACACTGATGGGCCAACATGTCGTAGTACCAGCTGATATTTCCAGTGCTGCCTTTTTCATTGTGGCTGCCTTGATTACCCCAAATTCTGAGATTACTTTGAAAAATGTGGGCATTAATCCAACGCGCGATGGGGTTTTGCGTCTGCTACGGCGGATGGGCGCTGACTTGACGCTGACGCATGTGAATGACGGCTATGAACCGACTGCAGATATTACAGTGCGCGCGCAACCGTTGCATGGGATACAAATCACTGCTGCAGATATTCCTAGCGCTGTAGACGAAATTCCGATTTTGGCCTTAGCTGCCACGCAAGCACAAGGGGATACTATCATTTCGGGTGCGGCTGAACTGCGGGTGAAAGAAACGGATCGCATTGCCACGGTGGTTGCTGAATTAACAAAGTTAGGTGCAGATATTGAGGCCTTACCGGATGGGATGATTATTCACGGTGGCACACCACTCCATAGCAGCAATGATTCCACGTTGTTAGAGACGCATGGGGATCATCGGATTGGCATGATGAATGCAGTGGCCGCTTTGATTGCTCATCAAGATGTTGTGATGACCGGTGAAGATGCGATGAGTGTCTCTTATCCTGGATTTTTGGCCGATTTGATGCAGGTGATGCGATGAACATTGTTGTGCAAGGGTTAGGAGAAATGGGGGCGTCACTGGCGGTTTGTTTGAATGCCCAACCGGCGCATCACGTGATTGGCGTTGATCAAGACCCAGATACGTTAACCGTAGCATTAGCTAAAGGAATTGTCGCCGAAACGGCATCACAATTAGCGCCAGCCGCTACGCAAGCTGACGTCATTATTTTAGCAACACCCGTGACAGGGATTATCCAAGCCTTAAAGACACTCGCGTCGCTGCCTTTGAAACCGGATGTCATCATCACAGATACTGGTTCGACAAAACGTGACATTATGGCCGTAGCAGCCACGCAACTCGCTCACGTGGCCTTTATTGGTGGTCATGCCATGGCGGGGACGCATTTAAGTGGGGTGACTGCCGCCAACCCACAGTTATACCAGCAAGCACCCTATTTTCTCATCCCAAATC
The DNA here is from genome assembly GCF_007954625.1 of Leuconostoc lactis. Taxonomy (NCBI): domain Bacteria; kingdom Bacillati; phylum Bacillota; class Bacilli; order Lactobacillales; family Lactobacillaceae; genus Leuconostoc; species Leuconostoc lactis. The sequence goes on from NZ_CP042420.1 coordinate 1,245,353, forward strand.
AAAAAGGGCAGGCTACTTTATCGACATTGCAAACGTTGTTGGCGCCCTTACAGGCGAACTTTAAAACGATTGACACAACCACCCATGACCACTTGATGGCGATGATTAGTGATGTGCCACATATTGCGGCGTTTGCGTTGATGAATGCAGCGGTTAAGCAACTTGGGGATGTGGCCGATTTTGGGCAATATGTAGCCGGTGGCTTTAGAGATACCACGCGCATTGCAGCCAGCGATCCTAAGCTTTGGACAGACGTTTTAATGAGTAATCAAGCAGCGGTACTTGCCAGTACGCAACAATTGATGGCGGAACTGACTGCATTTAATCAGGCATTGTCCGCACAAGACACTGACCAATTGTTACGATTGATTCAATCTGCGCAAAAGGCACGACAACATTTATGAGGTAGCGACAATCATGTTGACATCACCAGAAACATTGCTATTGGTTGGATTTATGGGCGCCGGCAAAACGACGATTGGTCAGGAAATTGCCCGCCAACACCAAGCCAATTTTATCGATTGCGATTCAGAAATTGAACGCCGCGCTGGACAAACGATTCCAGAAATTTTTGCCAGTCAAGGTGAGGCGGGTTTTCGTGCGCTGGAAACCCAAGTCTTAGCAGATTTGCAGACGTTTAAAGGCGTCGTGGCGACTGGTGGTGGGGTGATTGAGCGGCCGGAAAATCGGGCGATATTGAAAGCCTCATCAGCCACGATTATTTATCTGCATGGGAACTTGGAAAGTACGATTAGTCGTTTGCTGAACGAAGGTCAACGGCCGTTATTGCAAGAAAAATCAACCGCAGCATTTTTTCAGCTATGGCAATTACGGGATCCGTTATATCGTAGTGTGGCACATGTCACAGTGGAAACGGTTGGTAAAACGCCTGAACGACTGGCAGCAGAAATTATCGCGTTATTTAGTACGCCGGAAGATGAATTAGATTTGTTACAATTACGCTCGGAAATTGATGCGCTTGACCGTCAAATTTTTCAAATGATTGAAAAACGGATGCAAGTTGTGGGTGCTGTGGCGCAGTACAAAGAAAAATGCGGCATGGCTACCGTACAAACAGCGCGCATGCAACAGATGCGTGATTTATTGAAATATGATTTTGCGCAATCGGCTGATATCTCAGATGACATGATTGATCAAATTATGACAATCCTGACAAATTCAGCGATTAATAAAGAAAATAAGCAGTTAAAGCGATGAAACTACACACGTTAGGGCCTGTCGGGACCGACTCAGAACAGGCAGCCAAAGCTTATATCACCGACCAGACGTTGGTTTTACATCAAGATTTTGAGGGTATTTTAATGCATTTAGACGATTATGTCGGTGATCAGATTCTTGTGCCAGCAGCGTTTAAATCGCATCAGTTGCCAGCGTTGAATTGGGCAAATTTTAACTACTTGGCTTGGGAAAAGGCAACCATTGTGGCCACGTTTGCTCGACCTTTGATGACACTTGTTGTGGTTGAAAATACCGCTTATGTACGCAATGTAGCTGTCATTCACGCCGCAACTGAGGGGTTATTGACCCAATATTTACGCGCTAATGGCTTAGATAACGCCTGGGGACCCTCGGTGATTTTTGCCCCCAGTAAGCCTGTCGCCATGTCAGCCTTTATAAATGACCAAAATCGGTTTACAATTATATCAGAAGCACAATTCTTAAAATTACCAGAAAGTGAAGATCCAAAGTACCAAGTGCGACAACGATTAAGTCCACAAATGGTCTGGGTTGTCTATCAAATCAAATGACATTACGAGAACAATTACACCTTCCTGAAAGTCCAACTGGTAAGCCGGTTATCGCTGTGCCATTAATGCTTGGACCAACTGATAAATTGACACCGTTTGCCCAGCAACTCCAAGTCCAAAAGCCAGACGTGGTGGAATGGCGCGCCGACTATATTGCGGATGATTTTAGCGAAGCGGTGATGTGGCAACAAGTGAAAGCGGGAGCGCAAGCAGCGTTAGCGCAAAAAGATGTGTCAGCAATGACTGAAGCTAAAATGTTAGCAGAAATCGACCAAGCCCAGCAGGAATTTAAGGCGAATTGGCCGATTATGAACCAACAAATCATTAAAGAATTGACGGGATCAGTGTTTGAGACGATTGGCGACTTTCCCATTATTTTGACGTATCGCACGCAAGCACAAGGTGGTCGGGGTGAAATGTCGCCACTTGAATATACGTTATTCATGGTTAATGCATTACAATCGGGCTATCATTTTGCCGCTGTTGATGTGGAATATACGTTAGCTGCTGAATTCCGTGACAAAATCATAGCGGTCGCGCGTGAAGCTGGTGTGCCAGTCATCATGTCGTATCATGACTTAAATGAGACGCCGGATGTGCCGCTTTATTTAGCTGATTTGGCAGCAACCGGTGCTGATATTGTGAAACTTGCGGTAACACCACATGATGAAGCGGATGTTGAGCGCTTGCTGCTGGCAACACAAGCCGCACAAATTGCGCAGCCGCTTATCACCATTAGTATGGGACTATTGGGGCAACGGTCACGGATTGAAGGGTATCAATATGGCTCAGAAATGACTTTTGCGGTCTTAGATGGCCAACCTGTGAGTGCACCAGGACAACTCACAATAAGTGAATTACGGGCAGCTTGGCAAGCTAAATAAAAAAATCGCGCAATAACTTGCGCGATTTTTTTATTTTTTATGAATGACTGCTTTTGATGCGGCTGAGCCCGAAATTGCAGGGATTGCAATGATCGCAATTTCGCCAACAATAATGGCCAAAACGGCAGCACCGACGAATGAATAAGTACCACCAGTCAGTTGAGACACAATGTAACCCAAAATTTCGCCAAATACAGCAGACCAAAAAGCAACAGTAATGAATTTCATACTTTTCACCTCTTTACAGAACTATCATACGCTTATTCCTGAAAAGCGCAACCTTTTTTCGCGATTTTCGTGTATAATTAAAGGGAACAAAGTTTCGTATCATGAAGCGAAATAATGCGGAGGGCTAATGTACGCACCGTTACAAATTTTAAGCGCCTATAGCTTACTAAAAAATCCTAATACGATTCCTCAAATTGTTGCAACAGCGAAAGCACGACACTATGAGGCGATTGCCCTAACTGATCTCAATGTGATGTATGGGGCAGTCGAATTTTACCGAACGGCTTTGGAAAATAATCTTAAGCCGTTATTTGGCGTAACTTTGGAAGTCAATGGATTAGTGAACACAGCGACAACGTTTCCCATGATTTTAATTGCGGAAACGCAAGTCGGTTATCAAAACTTGATGTGGTTATCATCAGCGAAAATGACGGCCAAAACGCCTGATTTAACGTTGGCGGCATTGTCAGACCATTTAGAAGGGATTAACGTGATTTTGCCAGGCGATAGTGAATTATCACAGTTCATTGCGTCGGCCTACGATGATGTGGCGCAATATTGGCAAACCCTCATGACTTATATTACGCCAGCACATTTATACTTGGGGATTAACCCCCAGATGGCGCCACAAATCCAAACCCGTCTCGCTGATTTCCAAACGACAACCCAAGCACAATTAATTGCACTAGATGACGTCGCGTATCTGAATACAGATGATGCGTTCACGACCCAGGTGTTAAAGTCAATTGATGCTAATGTCAAACTAGAGGGCATTAAGGCGCTATCACAGCAATCAGGTACCCAAATTTTACAAGATTACAACCAGGTTAAGGCTGCCTATCAGACGAGTGATCTCTTAAAGGCTGCCTTTTTGGCCAATGAAGCCTTGGTAGCTAGAAGTCAGGTCACGTTGACTTTTAGTCAGACGGCTGCTTTACCGGCGTTTCAGTTACCAGCTGGTATGCCGGATGCCGGCACATATTTAAGAACTTTGGCCGAGAAAGGCTTGGCGGCACGATTACAAGGTCTGCATGTTGATCAGTCCCGTTATCAAGCGCGTTTAGCACATGAGCTGGCAGTGATTGATCAGTTGGGCTTTAATGATTATTTCTTAATTGTTTGGGATATTGTGAATTTTGCTTATCAAAATCATATCCAACTCGGGGCAGGGCGTGGATCAGCTGCTGGATCACTGGTAGCGTATGCGTTGCGCATCACAGATGTGGATCCACTGCAGTTTGGCTTACTCTTTGAACGTTTTTTGAATGCGGACCGTGTCCAAATGCCAGATATTGATATTGATTGGCCGGATAATAAACGCGACGTGGTCTTGAAATATCTACATGATAAATATGGTCAGCGTAATTTTGCTCAGATTTTAACGTTTGGGACGTTAGCCGCCAAACAAGCACTGCGCGATACGGCGCGTGTGTTTGGTGTCTCACAGCAGATGATGAGCCGGATTAGTAATGCCGTACCAACGGGTAAACAAGGGCGAAAAGTCTCAATTCAAGATGCGCTCCAAGCAGGTGATGGGCTCCAAAAGGTCTTGTCAGAAATTGATGACGGTCAATTACTGCTGAAAGTTGCCCAACAAATCGAAGGATTGCCACGAAACTATTCGACGCACGCGGCAGGGGTCGTGTTAAGTGCGGATACACTGGTGCACACCTTGCCGGTGCAGTCAGGGACTGATGAGCGCTTATTGACGCAGTTTGAAAAGGATACGGTGGAGGCGTTAGGACTACTAAAAATCGATGTCCTAGGGTTATCAAACTTATCCATTTTGGCACAAACCTTATATGAAGCACGGCACCAATTGCCAGAGCATTTTGACATTAGTCGTGTGCCATTGGATGATGCGGCAACGCTCGCTTTGTATGCCAAAGGCGATACCAATGGAATCTTTCAATTTGAATCGGCGGGTATTAAACATGTCTTGCGGCAATTACAACCGGCCACTTTTGAACATATTGTGGCGGTTAATTCGCTTTACAGACCAGGGCCTAGTCGCAACATTGAAAGCTTTATCAAACGTCGACATGGTCTTGAACCGGTGACGGTGCCTGACGCCAGTTTGAAGACCATTTTAGCACCAACATTTGGCATTATCGTGTATCAAGAGCAAGTCATGTTGGTTGCCGAAGCTTACGCTGGTTTGACACTTGGGGAAGCGGACGTGTTGCGTAGTGCCATGTCAAAAAAGAAGTTGACACAAATGGCGGCGATGCAAGAAAAGTTTATTAATGGTGCGGTAGCCTTGGGACATGACCGCCAAGAAGCGGCCCAAATTTTTGCTTATATTGATGAGTTTGCAAACTATGGCTTTAACCGCTCGCATGCGGTGGCTTATAGTAAGCTATCTTTCCAGTTAGCTTATATGAAGGCCCACTATCCAGCGGCATTCTTTACCGCCGTGTTAAATGCCAATTTAGGGTCACCCGAAAAGGTACGGCTGTATGTTGCGGAAGCCAAGGCGCGTCAATTGCAGGTAGCAGCACCGCACATCAATCAGTCACAGCGTTTTTGGACAGTTAATCAGGGTGTTTTGCAAATGGGACTTAATAACATCCGTGGTTTACGGACTGATTTTGTGGCTGCTGTCTTGGCTGAACGGACGGCCAATGGCCCGTTTCAATCGATTCAATCCTTTGTTCGACGCCTACCCGAAAAGTTTAGAAAACGGGACACGCTGCGTCAGTTAGTTTATGCGGGGGCTTTAGATACATTTGGCTACAACCGGATGGAACTTGTGACCGCTTTAGATGATTTGATTGAAGCGGCTAGTTTTGGCGACTTGATTTTAAACGAGACCAAAATTAAGAAAATGCCTGATTGGGACTTAACGGAGAAGTTAGCCTACGAAAAAGAGGCTATCGGTGTGAATTTATCGGGCTATCCACTCGATGGCTATGCCAGCTTAATTGCCGATCACAATTACCAAGAAATTGCTGATTTGACTGAAAAGACTGATAAAAAGCAACCGGTGACCGTTATTGCCCTCATTGACCAAGTGCGCACAACACGTACCAAAAAAGGTGAGGAAATGGCTTTTGTCACAGTATCAGATGCGACGGGCACAACTAGTGTGACCGTTTTCCATCAACTTTATGACAAAGTGAAAGCTGACTTAAAGGTTGGAGCCATCATTCAATTCACGGGCCGTGTCGATCACTATAATGGCAAAATTTCAGTTGTGGCTAATCACTTGAGTTTGGCCCCGGATTTAGCTCAATCACAACAAAATGGGACGTGGTTTTTGCAGTTTGATACCGTACATGATACGCAAACAAATCGTCGTGACGTCATTGCGGTTTTGAAAAAGTATCATGGCGATAATCCAGTCGTGATTCATTGGCAAAATGACCAAAAAAATCAACAATTAGCACCGGCGTTTTGGTTGAGTGATGAAACCGCTATCATGCGTGAACTAGCGCCATTACTGGGAAATGACAATGTGGTCTTTCGACGAAATCATTAATATTATGGCTTGTATAAACACCTAAGAATGTATAAAATAGAGCTTGGGTAGTGTTGCACAAGCAACAACCAAGATAACTAAGGAGCATATTTAACCATGAAAAAGACGAAAATCGTCTCAACACTTGGTCCGTCATCATCTGATGTCGAAACAATCGTCAAGTTGATCCAAGCGGGTGCCAACGTATTCCGCTTCAACTTCTCACACGGTGATCACGAAGAACACTTGAGCCGCATGAATGCTGTTCATGAAGCTGAAAAGATCACAGGTAAGACAGTCGGTATCTTGTTGGACACAAAGGGTGCTGAAATCCGTACAACAAAGCAAGTCGATGGTAAGATTGAATTCCAAACAGGCGACGTTTTGCGTATCTCAATGGACGAAAACCTTGAAGGTACAAAGGAAAAGATTGCCGTAACCTACGCAGGTTTGTTTGATGACGTGCAAGTGGGTGGACAAGTCTTGTTTGATGATGGTTTGCTTGGCACAACTGTTCTTGAAAAGGACGTTGCTAACCGTGAACTTGTTGTTCGTGTTGACAATGATGGTATCTTGGGATCACGTAAGGGTGTCAACGCACCAGGTGTTTCAATCAACCTGCCTGGTATCACTGAAAAGGATGCTGATGACATTCGCTTCGGTTTGGACCACGGTATCAACTATATCGCCGCATCATTCGTTCGTAAGCCTGAAGACGTGCTCGAAATTCGTGCCTTGTTGAAGGAAAAGAACATGGAACACGTGCAAATCGTGCCTAAGATCGAATCACAAGAAGGTATCGACAACCTTGATGCTATTATTGCCGTTTCTGATGGTTTGATGGTACCACGTGGTGACATGGGTGTCGAAATTCCAGCCGAAAACGTGCCTTTGGTACAAAAGGAAATGATCCGCAAGATGAACTTGGCAGGTTTGCCAGTTATCACTGCGACACAAATGCTTGACTCAATGGAAGAAAACCCACGTCCAACACGTGCCGAAGCTTCCGACGTTGCCAACGCTGTCTTCGATGGTACTGATGCCACAATGTTGTCAGGTGAATCAGCTAACGGTGAATATCCAGTTGAAGCCGTTGCCACAATGGCTGCTATCGACGAAAAGGCTGAATCATCATTGCCTTACAACGGTCGTCATCAAGATCTTCACTTTGATGAAACAGATGCGACAGAAGCCGTTGCTTCAGCTGTATCACGTATTGCCCACAGCGTAAATGCTAAGGCAATCGTTGTGTCAACAAACTCAGGTTACACAGCACGTATGGTATCAAAGTACCGTCCAGAAGTTAACATTTTGGCCGTGACTTATTCAGAACGTGTACAACGTGGTTTGACTTTGAACTACGGTGTCTTGCCAGTTGTTTACGATGCTCCTGCAACAATCGATGAAATGATTGCATTGGCTAAGACAGCTGTTAAGGAACAAGGTTTGGCTAACACAGGTGACACAATTGTCATCGCAGCCGGTGTACCAATGTCACAATCTGGTACAACAAACATGATTACTGTACAAACAGTTTAATCAAACGCAATTGATGCAATGAAAATAGCCGCTAGCGGCTATTTTTTTTATGCTTCTGACTAAAAATCGGTAATGTCACAAAACCTACCACAATTAAAACGTTCAATTGGTCTAGCTGATATGATTAGAGCAACGTTAAAAGAGGAGTAAGGTATTATGAATACAGGTGATTTGGCTTGGGTGTTAATTTCGGCAGCATTGGTTTGGTTAATGACGCCAGGTTTGGCCCTCTTCTATGGTGGCTTGGGTGAACGACGCAATTTATTGCACACCATGTTTGTGCCCATTTTAATCATTGGGATTGCAACAATGGTCTGGTTCACTGTTGGTTACTCGCTGGCATTTGGTGGCGCGGGGGATATCATTGGTAACTTTAAGCATTTATTTTTGTCTGGGGTATCGTTTACCCATTCAACAAAGAGCTTAACGATTCCCGATGGTGCGTTTGCCTTGTTCCAGGGCATGTTCCCGATTATCACGGCTGCCATCATTACCGGTTCGGTGATTGGCCGTGTCCGCATTAAAGCCATGATTGTGTTCATTACGCTATGGTTGATTTTTATTTATACGCCATTGGCACACATGGTGTGGGGCGGTGGTTTGTTGGCAAAGCTAGGTGCGATTGACTTTGCTGGTGGGACAGTTGTTCACATTTCAAGTGGTGTGACTGGCTTGGTCTTGGCCTTGATGATTGGTCACCGACATAACGATAAGCATGTACCTGTTCGACCTTCTTATGTGTTGATTGGTGGGGCGTTGCTTTGGGTGGGTTGGTTCGGCTTTAACTCAGGCTCTGCATTAGCCGCTAATGGTATTGCTGTCTTGGCCTTGGTTAACACGTGGTTGGCTTCAGCTGCTGGTGTGTTGACTTGGGGACTTGCCGAATATAAAATGCATGGCCGCGCTACCTTGTCTGGGATTACCAGTGGTGGGGTTGCTGGTTTAGTTGCCATTACGCCAGCTGCAGGCTTCGTTGCCCCTTGGGCAGCGGTTGTGATGGGCTTGTTGGCCGGTGTCATTGGCTTTGGCGGAATTACTTTTGTTAAGAATAGTTTTGGTTATGATGATACGCTAGATGCCTTTGGAATTCATGGCATTGGTGGTGCAGTTGGGGCTATTTTAACCGGTGTATTTGCCGATAAAACGATTGGTGGTATTGCCGGTGCTGTGAACGGTGATTGGTCATTAGTTTGGAAACAGTTGGTTGCTATTTTGTTCACTGTGGCCTTTGCTGCGATTGGCACCTATATTTTGGCAAAAATCACCGCAGTGATCGCCGCACCATTACGCTTAACACCTGAAGAAGAAGCGCAGGGCTATGACAATATTATGCATGATTTAACGGTGGAATAACGGGCAAATGCCCGTTTTTTGTGTTAAAATTAAAAGAAACAATATAAAAGGGGATTTGCAATTTGTCAGCACAAATACAGCAAATTTTTAAATTCGAGAATGCTGAGCAGCAGACGAAATTAATTGGGGTAAATGATAGTCTAATCCGTCTCATCGAGGAAGGATTAGATGTCACGTTGCATGCACGCGGCGACCAGATGACGATTGCGGGTGAAGCCGATCAGGTGGCACTTGCGCAAGCTGTCTTACATGAACTAACGCAACTGATTAAACATCAAATTACCGTTTCACCAGCAGATGTCGTGAGTGCTGTCACGATGGCACAACGTGGCACACTTGAATATTTTGGTGATTTATATTCTGAAACATTGATTCGGGATAATAAAGGCCGTGCCGTTCGTGTAAAGAACTTTGGCCAACGGCAGTATATCCAAGCCATTCGTAAGCATGATGTGACTTTTGGGATTGGTCCGGCCGGTACGGGGAAGACGTATCTTGCTGTCGTTATGGCGATTTCTGCGCTGAAGCGTGGTGAAGTTGAGCGGATTATTATTACACGACCAGCTGTTGAAGCAGGTGAATCGTTAGGCTTTTTGCCAGGTGATTTGAAAGAGAAAGTTGATCCGTATTTACGGCCCATCTATGATGCGATGCATGCCATTATTGGGGCCGAACAGACGCAACGCTTGATGGATCGTGGTGTCATCGAAATTGCGCCACTGGCATACATGCGTGGGCGAACATTAGATGATGCCTTCATCATTTTGGATGAAGCACAAAATACAACCAATCAGCAGATGAAAATGTTTTTGACGCGTTTGGGCTTTGGCTCCAAAATGATCGTCAATGGTGATATCTCACAAATCGATTTACCACGTGGGGCTAAGTCTGGTTTGATTACGGCACAAAAGATTTTGCAATCAGTGAACCGTATTGCCTTTATTAACTTTAGTAGCGCTGATGTGGTGCGACATCCAGTCGTCGGCTTGATTGTTAATGCCTATGAGGCAGCAGAAGCCGCACAACACACGAATGAAAAGGAGCCATCCTCACATGGATTTAGCGATCATTGATCAAACACAGGCTGGCATCAGTCAGTATCACCACGACCTTGTGACGTCGGTGATCAATTTTGCTGGACAAGCATTGGCTTTACCAGATAATACAGAAATGTCGATTACGTTCGTCAACAACGAGGATATTCAACGCTATAACCGTGAATATCGTGGCGTGGACAAACCAACTGATGTGATTAGTTTTGCAATCGAAGAGGGCGATGATGTGTTTGAACAATTCGCTGAGATTGATGAAATTGCTAAAAACATTGGTGATATCATTGTCTCTGTGGATGTCATCGCCACGCAAGCAGAATATCTAGGCCACAGCTATGAACGTGAGCTCGGATTCTTGGTTGTGCATGGCTTTTTGCATCTAAATGGTTATGACCATATGTTAGGTGATGCAGAAGAAAAGGAAATGTTTGATTTGCAGCGGAAGATTTTGGATGATTATGGCCTCAAGAGATAATAAACAGACAAAATTAATCGGTGAACCAGCATCAGAAAAGCGGCAAACAACGCGTAATCGCAATTTTTTGCGCGCAATGCGCAACTCACTTAATGGTATTTGGTTAATCTTGGTACGCGAACGCAACATGCGTATCCATATTTTGTTGGCTTTTCTGATTTTAGTCGCTGGTTTACATTATGGCTTGTATCGATCAGACTGGCTTTGGGTTACAATGGCCGTGTTTATTGTTATTTTCAGTGAATTTTTGAACACGATTATTGAAGCCGTTGTGGACTTAGTTGTGGAGAGAAAATATCATCCGTTGGCGAAACTCGCCAAGGATGTCGCTGCGGGGGCGGTATTAGTGGCCGTCGGCGTTGAAATTATTATTTTATTGCTGATTTTTCAGCCCTATGTTTGGCGTCAATTCGGCATTGTGACTAATTTTTCTGATTTGCTACATAATTTTAAATAAGGTAACATTAATATGTGGTATCGATAAGGTACCAGTTGTGCTTTGATTGCCAATGGTAATCGGGCTATCAATATCAATAGGGGAGAAAGTCGACCTAGGCGTCGCAAAATATTATGACAGAAACACCATTTAAATCAGGATTTGTGGCCATTATTGGCCGACCAAATGTTGGTAAGTCAACATTGCTTAATCGCATCGTTGGTGAAAAGATCGCCATCATGTCAGATAAAGCACAAACAACACGGAATAAAATCCAAGGTATTTATACCACTGATAACGCACAAGTGGTCTTCATTGACACACCTGGTGTGCATAAGCCACAAAATTCATTGGGCGACTTCATGGTGAAGTCAGCCTTCTCAGCGTTGCATGAAGCGGATGCCATCTGGTTCGTGGTTGATGCCTCAATGCCACGTGGTCGCGGTGATGATTTTATTATTAGCCGACTCAAAGAAGTAAAAGACACACCAATCTATCTGTTGATTAATAAGGTTGATTTGGTCACGTCAGATGAGCTCCTTGATGTGATTCAGAGTTATCAAGAAGACGCCCCAACCTGGGCTGAAGTTTTCCCAATTTCTGCAACTGAAGGGGACAATGTGCCAGAATTATTGGGTAACATTGTTGAAAGTCTTGAAGAAGGCCCACAATACTTCGATTCTGACCAATTGACAGATCATCCGGAACGTTTCGTCATTGGCGAATTGATTCGTGAAAAAGTCTTACAATTGACACGTCAGGAGATTCCACATTCAGTGGCTGTTGTGATTGATAAGATCGCACGTGAAAGTGAAGATAAAATTCATATTCAAGCGTCAATTATTGTCGAACGCCCAACGCAAAAGAATATTATTATTGGTAAGCAAGGGGCGATGATTAAAGAAATCGGCACGCGCGCCCGTAAAGATATTGAACGTTTGATGGGCGACAAAGTTTTCTTGGAAACATGGGTTAAGGTTGAACCACGCTGGCGCGACCGACCACAAGCTTTGCAAACACTAGGTTACCGTAAAGAAGATTATTAAGCTTGACGATGACCTGCCAGTTAATGTAGTTGGTAATGTGATAAATGGCAGTAATTAATGGCATTGTGCTATATACCAGACAATATAAAGACCATGATTTATTAGTTCGTATGCTCACCGAAAACGATGGGTTGCGAACTTTTTTGGCACGTGGTGCTAAAAAGCCAAAGTCGGCGTTGAGTGCAGCCGTGCAGCCGTTCACGATTTTATCGTTTGAAGGGGCATTGCCAAAGCGCCACACCGGACTTGGCTACATCAACGATGCGCAGCAAGCTAACTTGTATCCACGATTGATTGATGACGTTGAAGCCAATGCTTATGCGGCTTTAATTGCCAGTCTGATTGATCAGAGTTTTGAAGAGGGTGAACCGCTGACGCGTTGGTATCATCAGTTTGAACTGGCTTTACAGAAATTAGAAGCGGGCCTTGATCCGCAAGTGATTGCCAATATCTTTGAAATTCAGTTGCTCGTGCCACTTGGGGTCGCGCCTAATTGGCGCGCAGATCCAATCAGTGGCCAAGTGACCGGGCGTTTTGATTATTCGGAAAAATATAATGGCATTTTAGCTGAAGAACATTATGATTTAGACGAACATCGATTGATGTTAGATCAGAAAACCATTTTTTATTTGCGGCAATTTAGTGTCATTGATTTGCGGCAAATCAATCAAATCAATTTGTCGCCCGTTACAAAACGCGGGCTTCAGCGGGTGATTGATCATATTTATGATAAGCAAGTGGGATTAAAACCGCGTGCTAAAACGTTTATCGAGCAAATGCATGCTTGGCAAAATACATTGGTTAATTTCAGAAAGAATAAGGAAGGTGCATCATGACCGTTAAAAAAATATTAGTCCTCCATACTGGTGGGACCATTTCAATGCACGAAGGCGAAAATGGTGGTGTTGAAACAGGCGTTGAAAATCCCTTAACGGGCGTTAAATTGACCTTACCAGATGTTGAACTGACGGTTGAAAATATTTTCAATTTGCCCAGTGAGCATATTGGTCCCGTGCATATGTTGCAATTACAACAGCGCATTTTAGCGGCAAAGCAAGCCTTTGATGGGGTTGTGATTACACATGGGACAGATACGTTAGAAGAAACATCATTCTTTTTGGATAGTACGTTAGCGGTTGATTTTCCGATCGTGATGACTGGGGCAATGCGCTCGTCTAATGAACTTGGGTCAGATGGGTTATATAACTACCATTCTGCATTGCGGGTTGCGGCACATGATGCTTCACGACACCGTGGTGTATTGGTTGTGATGAACGATGAAATTCATGCCGCGCGTTTTGTGACTAAAACGCATACGACCAATGTGGCCACATTCGGCTCACCAATTAGTGGCACGATGGGGCTATTGACGAAACATCAAATTATTTATTTTTATGATTTGCCACAACGCCATGTGTTACCAATCAACAGCGTTAAGCAAAATATTCCGGTACTAAAGGCGTATGCCGGCATGGACGGTCAACTATTAGAATTGTTAGCGGCCGCTAAAATTGATGGGATCATTATTGAAGCCTTGGGAGCCGGGAATTTATCAAAAGAAGCGGCTAATGGGGTGCTTTATCTCTTATCACGCAACATCCCAGTGGTGATTGTGTCACGGAGTTTCAATGGTGTGGCTGAACCAGTCTACGACTATTTGGGTGGTGGTGTCCAACTTGAAAAAGCTGGAGCCATCTTTGCCACAAGTATTAACGGTCAAAAAGCACGTCTCAAGCTGTTGATTGGCTTAGATAATCACTTGGATGATGTGGCTTTGAAAAACTATTTGCACCAATTTTAATACTGAAATACGGGTGAGCTGATGCGAACGCCATTACTTGACCACCAAGACTGGTGACCCAAAAGGAGATCTGATGACGAAACCATTGCAACATTTTCTGACAACATTCATACCGGAACATTATGATGTTTATCTGGATATTGATCGACAAAAACAGCACATTAGCGGCCAAACCACCATTTTTGGTCAGGCATTAACGAATCAAATTTTGTTACATCAACGTGGTCTCAAAATCAAAACGGTTACCGTCAATGATCAAGCGATGGCTTTTAACACCCAAGATGAGCAGGAGGCGTTAATCATTCCTAACGTCCCTTTGGGTGATATTCAAATTGTTGTCACTTATGAGACAGTCTTAACCGCGACGTTGATGGGGATCTATCCGGCAGATTATGAGGTCAATGGTGTTAAAAAACAAATTGTGTTAACACAGTTTGAATCCAGTGGTGCACGTGAGGCCTTTCCAGGGATTGATGAACCAGCGGCTAAAGCGACTTTTGATCTGGCGATCAAGTATGACGAGCAACCGCATGAAACCATTTTGGCGAATATGCCAGAAACGCATGTTACCGACGGGGTACACTATTTTGCCACGACCAAACGAATGTCGACCTATCTGGTAGCCTTTGCTTTCGGGGCGTTAATTAGTCAAACAACGACTACGGCGTCTGGAGTAAAAATTCAAGTTTTTGCTTCGGATGCTTATACACCTTCGGCGCTCCGTTTTGCGCTGGATATTGCCAAGCGCAGTATTGAATTTTATGAAGATTACTTTGATACCACTTATCCATTGCCAGAATCCAAGCAACTTGCCGTGCCAGATTTGTCATTTGGTGCCATGGAAAACTGGGGCTTGGTCACATATCGTGAATCAGCGCTGATTTTAGACCCTGACAATGCGTCTTTGGCGCAGAAACATCGGGTTGCGACCATCATTGCGCACGAATTGGCGCATCAATGGTTTGGTGATTTAGTCACGATGACATGGTGGGATGATTTGTGGTTAAATGAAAGTTTTGCCAATATGATGGAATATGTTGCTGTTGATGCTTTAATGCCAGAATGGCACATTTGGGAATCATTCCAAATGAATGACGTCTCATTAGCTTTAAATCGTGATGCAATTGACGGCGTACAACCGGTGCATGTGGCCATTAACCATCCCGATGAAGTGAACACTTTATTTGATAGTGCGATTGTGTATGCTAAAGGGGCGCGGATGTTAGTGATGACACGGGCCATGATTGGTGAAACAGCATTCCGAGCGGGTCTGAAGCAGTACTTTGATCAATACCAATATGGCAATGCGACTGGTGACGATTTATGGCGTGCTTTGTCGCAAGCGTCTGAAAAAGATGTGTCGGGTGTGATGGCGACTTATTTGTCACAACCAGGCTATCCTATGATCATAGTGTCTATCAATGACGATGGGCAACTTGTGGTCAAGCAAAGTCAGTTTTTCATCGGTCAGCATACGACAACAGGGCAATTATGGCAGGTGCCATTGACCAATAATTTTTCAGAGGACACCCTGATGTTGACGACGCCTGAAATGGTTGTGGGCGACTATGCCACATTGCGTGTGCAAGCTGGGGGACCGTTGCAGTTTAATTTGCACAATCAAGTACATGCAGTGATGCACTATGATGACCGATTATTGGCTGATTTAATGGCGCATCGTGACCAGCTGGATGCGGTGACACAATTACAACTGTTGACGGATCTCAGATTACTTGCTAAAGCGCAAGTGATATCGTATGCGCAATTGGTGCCAATGCTTGGAATATTGGCACAAAGTGATACTATTTTAGTGCAACAAGCTGTACATCAAATCATTGCGGACTTAAAGCGTCTGGTAGCAGATGATCCTGCAAGCACAGCGCAGCTCAAGCAGTTTGTCGGAGAGTTGGTTCAATCGCATTTACAACGCTTGGGTTGGGATGAGAAACCAACAGACTCAAATGATGATGTCAGAGTGCGGCCGTTAATATTGGATGCCGCCTTATACGCACAGTTGCCGGAAGCTATGGCGATGGCGACGCAACAATTCACCCAATATCGCGACAATCTCACGCAAATGCCAGCTTATATGCGGCGTGCGGTGTTGACATATCAGTTAACGACCCAGCCAACGGGTGCGTTGTTTGAACAGCTATTTACAGCTTATCAACAAACAACGGATACTGGGTTTAAAAATGATTTAATGGCTGTTTTGCCAGCAAGTACAGACGCTACCGCGCTTAAAAAGCTGATTGCGAGCTTGAATCAACCAGCCATTATCAAGCCGCAAGATTTTGCCATTTGGTATGGTGGCCTCTTGCATAATCCGTTGGCACAACAACAGGTATGGGATTGGGTGCGCCAACATTGGTCATGGCTGGACCATAAATTGAATGGTAGTATGAACTATACCAATTTGGTAAGAGTCCCAGCTAACTATTTCCAAACGGCGCAACGGCTCACGGAGTTTAACGCCTTCTTCATGCCAAAATTACAGCAACTTAATTTGACCCGAGAAATCAAAATGGGACAGCTTGTCATTGCGAACCAAATGGCGTTGGTTGATAACCAACGTGCACCGTTAAGCCAAGCATTAACGACTTATCTTGCGGATAAGGTTTAAGATACCTAACCACAAAAAAATCACTCACATTGTGAGTGATTTTTTTTAGGCTGTGAAAATATTATGATAAATGGCTTTAACTGCTTGATCGGCTAAATCAGGTTGAATACCTAACATAATTGAGATTTCACTGGCGCCTTGGTTCACCATCTGCAAGCTAATGCCTTGATCTTTAAGCGGTGCCACGATTTCAGTTAACGCACCAATACGGTTACGCATCCCTTCGCCCACAATCATAATAATGCCATAACTTGGTAACCATTTGAGCGTGTCCGGCTTAATTTCGGCGGCAATGTCAGCCAACATATGATCAATTTGGGCTTGAGAAAGGAGGGTTTTATCAAAAATAATGGTTAAATCATCAATTCCTGAAGGCATGTGTTCATATGAAATGTTGTGCCGCTTTAAAATTTCCAGAATACGTAGTGTGAAACCAACTTCTTTGTTGAGCAAATAACGGTGGAGGTAGAGGGCGGCAAAACGATTAGAATTCGCAATACCAGTTACCGGTGTTGTTTGCTGCACTTCAGTTGGTGGCACAATAAAAGTGCCAGGCGCGTCAGGGTCGTTGGTATTTTTAATGTTAATACGAATGCCACCCTGAATGGCTGGAATAATGGCTTCATCATGAAAAACAGCAAATCCCGCATAAGATAATTCACGCATTTCGTCATAAGTCATTTGTTTGATGGCTGCAGGTTGGTCAATGATGTTGGGATTAACGGCATAAATCGCGCTGACATCCGTAAAGTTTTCATACAAATCAGCACTCAAACCACGTGCCATAATGGCACCAGTGATGTCAGAACCACCTCGTGAAAATGTTGCCATATCACCATTTTCCGTGTAACCAAAAAAGCCTGGCACAATCAAACGTTCACTGGTGGTCAAATCAAGTTTCGCAATGGTATCGTAAGATTTTGGATTAAAAGTGGCTGAGCGTGCCTGATCATCAACGCGGAGGCCAATTTCCTTAGGGTCAACAAAGCGGGCTGGTAAGCCAAGGTGGGTGAAGACTTTGGCGACTAGTTGTGCGTTGAGAAATTCACCGTGGGCGGCGAAAGCGGCGTAAAGATAATCAAATGAGCGGTAGTGTTTTTGGGCAAGATGATCAATTTGTTCATCAATGTCTGCTAATTCATAAGCAGGGAGATCAAAATAATCGCCGATGGCGTGATAACGCGCTTTGATAGTTTGCACAATCTCTGTTGTGTCGGTGTCAGCAATTGTCCCCTCGGCATAAGCAAGGAGTAAATCAGTTACCTTGGTATCGTCTTTAAAACGCTTACCTGGAGCAGAAACGACCACAACTTTACGGGCGTTATCGGCTTGAATAATATCAAAAACACGTTGTAATTGGCGACCGTCAGCGAGTGATGAGCCGCCAAATTTAGAAACTTTCATGGGTTTAATCTTCCTTTTGAATAGTGAGGCCAGTGGTATCCAACTGCAATTGTTGGCAAGTACCAGCTAAACCGGCAGCTTTCAGTGCTGTTAGTAATTTTTGTGCGGCTTGGGCAGGTGCTACGGTGATGACTGTTGGGCCTGCGCCGGACAAGTAAGTGCCCACAATTCCGAGATCATGGGCAATCGTTCGAATTTGTGCCAAATGCGGGACCAAATGCTGACGTGCAGATTCGTGGAATTTATCGGCTTCAATCAACTGCTTAGCCGTCTCAAAATCATTGGCATTGAGAGCCGCAATCAAGGTATTACCAATCGCACCAGCTGCCACACTGGTTTTAAAATCCAATTGGGCGGGCAACGCAGCCCGCGCTGCGGCCGTCAATAATTGCGTGTCAGGAATATAGGTGACCAATTGCAAATCCTCAGGGAAATGAATCGGGGCATGATAAACTTGTTGACCGTCAAAGTAGGCAGCGACCCCGCCGCCAAATAATGCTGGCGCGACATTATCTGGATGTCCCTCTAGTTTCGTCGCATACGTTAAGATATCATCAGCTGTTAACTGTAAGTTAGCCAATTCATTGGCCATCGCCAAACCAGCCAGTAAGGCCGATGAAGATGAGCCCAGGCCACGTGCTAATGGAATGTCTGATTTGACCACCAAACGATGGGGTGTCAGATCTGGGGCTAATTGGCGAGCAGTTGCCACAATGAAGTGCGTGGCATCATGGGGAATGGCAGCACCCATTGTGTGTTCTACCACCCATTTAGCGGTTTCTTCGTGAATTTCTAAGGTTAAATAGGTTTGTAAGGCAATCCCTAGTGAGTCAAAACCAGGGCCAATATTTGCGCTAGTAGCTGGTACTTTAATTGTAATCATGAGAATAACTTATACTCCGCAGCGAGATTGATACCATCGGCATTGCGAATGGTCGTTCGAATGAGGTTGATTTGAGCATCACTAGCAGGGTGGGTTAAGGCGACTAAGCGCGCGGTACCGTTAGCAGCAGGGGTTTGTTTGAGATCTGTAAAGCTAATTTTAGCCGCAGCAAACATGCCGGTTACTGAATACATCGCACCTGGTGTATCATCCACTTCAATCACAATGAACCGGCGTGCAATACGCTGTGATGGCTTGGCCAAATCAATGTTTTGGTTAAAGGAGTTAAAGGGACGACCAGGCGTGTTTAAGGCGAGGTCGGTTGCCACATTGGTTAAGTCACTTAACACCGAATTAGCGGTTGGCATTTCCCCGGCACCTGGACCATAAAGCATGA
Organism: Leuconostoc lactis; assembly: GCF_007954625.1. Taxonomy (NCBI): domain Bacteria; kingdom Bacillati; phylum Bacillota; class Bacilli; order Lactobacillales; family Lactobacillaceae; genus Leuconostoc; species Leuconostoc lactis. The sequence goes on from NZ_CP042420.1 coordinate 1,264,703, forward strand.
CTTCGCCAACAGACTCGCCATTGACTAAGACTGCGTTATTTTCATTGTTGACAGTGGCTAGCGGATGGGTGAAAGGGACTAATTGTGGCGACACTTCGATACTAATGGCATCTTTTGTTTCCCCGACGCGTTGCGCAACCCCTAGTAATTTAAGGGCATAGCCAAAACTATTGGCATCCGCAATATCAGCATCAGTTATACCCGTAATGCCCTGAATGGTTAAATCAGACATCACGGGTTGGACACCGAACGCAAAATTAGCCAAAATGATGAGTTTGTAGGCGGCATCAAAACCATCGACGTCATTGGTTGGATCAGATTCCGCAAAACCTTTTTCCTGGGCTAACTTCAAAGCTGCGTGATAAGATAATTGATTGGTTGCCATCTGCGTTAAGATGAAGTTACTGGTGCCATTAATAATACCGGCAACACGCGAAATTTCATCCGCCGTAAAACTCGTTGACAGGGTACGGAGGATTGGAATACCGCCGGCAACTGCCGCTTCAAAAAACAAATCAACGCCATTTGCTTCCGCAATGGCGACGAGTTCTTGACCGCGACTGGCAATCAAGTCTTTGTTGGCTGTAACCACATGCTTTTTTGCAGTCAGGGCTTGTTTGATAATCGTGTAGGCTTGATCAATTGAACCCATGACCTCCACGACAATTTGAATTGCTGGATTTGCCAAAATGTCATTGGGGTCATCGGTGATTGGAAAATTCTGGTGAAAACCAGTCCGTTGCTTTGCTAAATTACGCACGACAGCTTGCTTCACGACAAGGCGAGCACCGGTACGTTTTGTAATTTGTTCGGCATTTTCTTGGAGGATTTTCACCACGCCACTGCCGACTGTGCCTAAGCCAAAGAGGCCAATTCCAATTTCCATAAAATCATCCTTTGTTTCGTTCATTATTATGACAATTCTATCATTTTTCTTCAAGAATTAGAAGTTATTTGTTATAATCAAACTAAATTACTCAATATTAAAGGAAATCATGTATGCTTAATTATGTTTCAACACGTGGTGAAGCACCAAAGGTGACCGCCAGCCAAGCCATTTTAAATGGTATTGCGCCAGATGGTGGACTCTATGTCCCTGAAGTGTGGCCAACATTGACACTGGATTGGGAAAAATTAAAAAACCAGACGTATCAAGAAATTGCGACACAAGTTTTTGATGGTTTTTTTGATGATTTTAGTGTGGCTGAAATCGATCATATTATTGCGAAAGCTTATGGAAACCAGTGGGCGCAGCGCGACGTTGTCACGTATCACCAAGAAGACCAACTGACGTATATGGAGCTGTTTCATGGCCCAACACTGGCCTTTAAAGATGTGGCCTTGCAAGCCTTGCCACATTTGATGACCACTGCTGCTAAAAAGCACCAGATTACGGATACGATGGTTATTTTAACGGCTACGTCTGGTGACACGGGAACGGCAGCGATGCGCGGCTTTGGTGATGTCCCACAAACAGAGATTGTCGTCTTTTACCCTGAAGTGGGTGTGAGTGAGATGCAGCGACAACAAATGCAAACGGAAGCTGCCAAAAATGCCCATGTGATTGCCATTACGGGTAATTTTGATGATGCCCAAAAAGCGGTAAAATCGTTGCTATCTGAAAAAGAGTTAGTGGCTGATTTAGCTGCCCATCATCAACGTTTTTCATCGGCTAACTCGATTAATATTGGGCGTTTGGTGCCACAAATTGTTTATTATATTCATGCCTATGCGCAATTGGTTAAACAAGGGCAAGTGCAAGCAGGTGAGCCGGTCTCAATTGTTGTCCCAACCGGTAATTTCGGGAATGTTTTGGCCGCTTATTATGCTAGTCAAATTGGGTTACCTGTGCGACAATTTGTCGTCGCGTCAAATGAAAATCATGTGCTAACTGACTTTTTCCAGACGGGTCGTTATGATCGACAACGCGCATTCAAGGTCACCAACGCCCCAGCAATGGACATTTTGGTGTCAAGTAATTTAGAACGTTTGTTGTATTTTGCCAGCGGCCGGAATACAGCTGAAGTGAAACGTTATATGCAAGACCTCGCTGATAAGGGAGTATATGAGGTCACGCCTGAAACACGTCGTCAACTCAGTCAATTTACGGCTGGCTTTGCCACGCAAGAACAGGTAACAAAAACAATTCAAGACGTATTTGATCAGACGCAGTACACCATTGATCCACATACGGCTGTTGGCCGTTTTGTCTTGTCAGAACAAGCGATTAGTGGCCCAACTTTGCTAGCAGCGACGGCGAGTCCGTATAAGTTTGCGGATACAGTGTTGACGGCATTAGGTACGCAAGCTGAAACAGGTTATCAAGGTTTGGCCCAATTAGCCCAACTCACGCAAACAACCATTCCAACAGCAGTCGACACCTTGTTTGCACAACCAATTTTGCACCGTCAGGTGATTACACCCGCGCAAATTGAAAAGACGTTCCGCCAAGAATTGTTATAAAACGAACATTTTGATGAAATATGATAAATAATTCGTTATTATACGGATAATTAGAAAGAAAAAAATGGTTCAATACGTTATAATTAAGTCATTAACGTATTAGGAGAACATCATGTCATTTAAAGAACGTGACCCTGAAGTGTGGAGCGCCATTCAACAAGAAGGTGCCCGCCAAAACCGCACGATTGAATTGATTGCATCGGAAAACTTTGCCTCAAAAGGTGTCCGAGCAGCACAAGGTTCTGTATTAACGAATAAGTATGCTGAGGGTTATCCCTATAAGCGTTACTACGGTGGTACAGAGTATGTCGATGTGATTGAACAACTTGCGATTGATCGTTTGAAGGCGCTCTTTGGCGCTGAATATGCCAATGTGCAACCCCATTCTGGTTCACAAGCAAATGCTGCGGCTTACATGGCGTTCTTAAAGCCTGGTGACCGTATTCTGGGGATGGATTTGGATGCCGGTGGGCATTTGACACATGGTGCGAAAGTATCATTCTCCGGTAAAATGTACGAATCATTTACTTATGGTTTGGACCCTGAAACGGAACAATTAGATTATGAAGCCATTGCGCAACAAGCACGTGAAGTACAACCACAAATGATTGTTGCTGGGGCTTCGGCTTATTCACGTATTATTGACTTTGACAAGTTCCGTGCGATTGCGGATGAAGTTGGTGCGTACTTGATGGTTGATATGGCGCATATTGCTGGCCTTGTGGCTGCTGGTTTGCATCCAAATCCAGTGGGCATTGCAGATGTTGTCACGTCAACAACACACAAGACGTTGCGTGGCCCACGTGGTGGTGTCATTTTGTCACAAGAAAAGTATGCTAAGCAATTGAACTCAGCAATCTTCCCTGGTTCACAAGGTGGGCCATTGGAACACGTGATTGCAGGAAAGGCGATTGCCTTTGGGGAAGCGTTGCAACCTGAATTCAAGACATATGCCGCACAAATTATCAAGAACGCTCAAGCCATGGCAGAAGTATTCTCAGAAACTGAAGATATTCGCGTAGTGGCTGGTGGTACAGATAACCATTTGTTTAACTTAGACCTGACTAAGACTGGCTTGAATGGTAAGCAAACGCAAGAATTATTGGATTCTGTGTCAATCACAACCAATAAAGAAGCCTTGCCAAATGAAACACTCAGCCCATTTGTCACTTCTGGTATTCGTATTGGTACACCAGCCATCACAACGCGTGGTTTCAAGGAAGATGATGCCCGTCGCGTGGCTGAATTAATTGTGACAGCCATTCACAATTATGACGATCCAAAGGTGCTAAAAGAAGTGAAAAGAGAAGCCGAAATTTTGGCCATGGCACACTTATTTGAATAATGGCAAGTCGGTCTAGGCCGACTTTTTTTATTGGGGGCAATAACATGCATACAAAACGCGATTTGCGACAACTACAAAAGCAGAAACTACAAGCTTATCAAGGACCGGACCGTTTAGCCGAAGAGGCTGCGTTACAGGCTAAACTATTTGATACAGCGCAATGGGCTGCAGCGAAAACCATTGCAGTGGTACTCAGTACACCAATGGAACTCAACACACAGCCAATTATTGCCCAAGCATGGGCTGCTGGGAAACAAGTTGTGGTGCCAAAGATTGTGGCGAAGCAGATGCATTTTGTTGCGATTACGCCGCAAACGACATTTGCTGCCGGGGCGTTAAATATTCAAGAGCCACAGCACAGTACGCCGTATCCACCAGAGAACATTGATCTTGTGATTGTTCCTGGCTTAGCTTATACGAAGCAAGGGGGACGGTTAGGTTTTGGCGCTGGTTATTATGATCGGTTTTTGTCGACTTATACAGGCCAAACCATTGCTTTGGCCTTAACGCCACAACTACTTGAGACGTTGCCATTAGAATCACATGATCAAGTCATCGACCAAGTACTGACAAGTTAATTTAAACAAACAAAAAGCCACGCTGAGATAGGTTAGCGTGGCTTTTTGTGTTGATTTAGTCAACGAGGGGCAAAATATTAACGATCGAAATACGATCACTCTCGTCGTTTTTTAACCGTTCAATAATTTCATGATAACGGCGTTCTGATAACGGTTCTTTGGTATCAAAGGTCAAAATTTTGTTATCAATATGATTGCTTGTACTTGGATACTGTTCAATCCGGTAAATAATTAATAATTTCCGGTAAGCAAAGGGTTGCACAATCATCCCATCTAAATGTTCTTCGACTTGTTCTGTCGTTTGGTTCGCAATATTTGCGCTTAATGCTTGTTTTGTTTTCTTAAAAAATGCCATTATTTCTTTCCTGCTTCATTGTTAAAGTATGCTGTCAGTCCCTTGGTAATCGCATTGGCAATTTGTTCTTGATAACGCGTTGACCGAATGCGCTTAAAATCCGAAGGGTTATTGATATAACCTAATTCAAGTAATGTTGCTGGTTGCGTCGCGCGATTGAGGACAACATATTTGGCGGTGTCCATCTCACGATCAGTCATTGGTAAGCTATTTAAAGCGTTATGCAGTGCTGAGGTCAGTGCCTGACCATTGTCGTGATAATAATATTGGGTAATGCCTGTGGCAGCTGTTGCACTGTTTTCATCTCCAGCGTGATCAAAGTGAAAGGAGATTTGTGCATCAGCATGATACTTGGTCGCGAGTTTTGGGATGTCTAATAAGGGCACTAGCACATCTGAATCACGTGTCATCAAGACACGTGCGCCCGTTGGGGCCAACGCATCACGTACTTGACGTGCCGTGCGTAAGGTGTACGTCTTTTCGTGATACTTCCCATCGGCTGATGATGAACCATTGTCACCAGACAAACCATTATAGCGTTTTTCCGGATCACCACCGTGACCGGGATCTAAAACAATCGTTGCCTCACTCAGTGGTGTTGCGTGACGTAAGGTGCGTGATTTGGCAACCCAACTTGCAACCCAACCAACTTTTTCATTATCGGCGCGACGTACTTGATACCAACCGCGATCATCTTTTAGGATAATCAAATCAGTGCCACGTTTTAAAGTGGCCAGTGATCGGTATTGTACGCCCGGGCCAGAACGTAATTGCACGTTATCTGGACCGGTCGAGATTTTGTCTTTATTGGTGAGCGAGTAAACTAATCCAAAAGTTGTCATTAAGACGAAGACGCTAATACTCACGCCGATGAGATTGCTTAATAACCATTTTTTTATCATGTTTTACCTACTCAAGCGATTGTTATTTATGTATAAATATTGTAACATATTTCGCGCTATATCAACGTGCCCTTTACCCGGAAAAAATGTTACAATTGAATTATGACATAGCAGGAACTGTTATGAATACATTTAAAGGTTAAAAGGTAAACACGATGTCAAAAGTAATGGCGGTTAACGCTGGTAGCTCATCACTTAAATTCCAATTGTTGGAAATGCCTGAGGAAAAGGTATTGATGCAAGGTATTATTGAACGTATTGGTTCAGATAATGCTGAAATTTCAATCAAGTACGGTAATAATATCGAACCAAAGCGTTTGATCGGTGCCGAAGAAGGGCATATCACATTAACTAAAAACGGCGGCAAGAAGTTTGAACATGAAATGGCCATTAAGGATCATGAACAAGCAATTGACGTGCTATTGCAAAAGATGACAGATCTCGGCATCGTGAAGGACTTTAACGAAATCACAGGTGTCGGTCACCGTGTCGTTGCCGGTGGTGAATGGTTCAACCATTCTGTTGTTGTGACTGACGAAGTGCTTGCTAAGATTGATCGTTTGGGTGATTATGCACCATTGCACAACCCAGCCAACGCCATGGGCATCCGTGCCTTCCAAAAGTTGTTGCCAGATGCTTTGTCAGTAGCGGTATTTGACACATCATTCCACCAAACAATGCCAGAAAAGAACTATCTTTACAGCATTCCTTACGAATATTATGCCCGCTACGGTGCGCGTAAGTATGGTGCTCACGGGACATCACACCGTTACGTGACAGAACGTGCGGCTGAAAAGCTTGGTATTCCATTGGATCAATTCAACGCAATTTCATTCCACTTGGGTGCTGGTGCATCAGTTACAGCGATTAAGAACGGTAAGTCATACGACACATCAATGGGCTTCACACCATTGGCTGGTTTGACAATGGCGACACGTTCAGGTGATGTTGACCCATCATTGATTTACTATATTCAAGAACGTGAAGGTTTGACAAACGAAGAAATGTTGTCAATCTTGAACAAGAAGTCAGGTTTGTTGGGTATTTCAACAATTTCAAACGACATGCGTGATTTGGAAGAAGTCCAAGAAACACACCCACACGCTAAGTTGGCACTTGATATGTTCTATGACCGTGTCATTCGTTACGCTGGCCAATACTTTGCGGAACTTGGTCGTGTTGATGCCGTAATCTTTACTGCTGGTATTGGTGAAAACGATGCCGTGACACGTGCGAAGATCCTTGAAGCCTTGTCATTTGCCGGGGTGAAGTTAGATGCCGAAGCGAACAATGTCCGTGGTAAGGAAACTGTTTTGACAACGCCTGATTCATCAGTAACTGGTTTGTTGATTCCAACAAACGAAGAATTGATGATTGCCCGCGACGTTGAATCATTGCGTTAATACAAATTAAACGCGACACAAGCATTGTGTGGCGTTTTTTGTTGGCCAAAAAAAGCCGCTGTTTTTTTTAAATCAAAACAGCGGCTTTTTTAATGGCTTATTTTCGCAAGACACGGAAGCCATAAAGCCCAAGGACACTAAGTAGTGAAACCGTGAAAATGGCAATTTGAGCACCGTAGTGTTGGGTTATTTTTTTCGGTGCGGGGTTGGAGTGTGCCGTTGCAGCTTTTTGAGGCGTAGTTGCATGAGACACAGGCGCTTTTTTAGTGGGTGTCGTCGGCGCTGGGGTCGACTTGGGTGCTGTTGGCACAGTTGCAGCCGCTATTGGGGACATCGGCTGTTTCGCAGTGGTTACGGGTTGTGCCGATGTTTTTTTGGTAGACTGGGGCTGTGACAATACTGGTAATGATTGCCGTAATGCGCTTGATTGGCTGTTAGCCAATCGTGGTGTGGCTGCCTGATCGAACCCATAATCAGGTTTTAGTTGCAGATCAGGTGTTGTCTGCGGGATCTCAAAGATTGGCGCAGGTGAGGCCGGCGCAGCATTGGGATCTTGTGACAATTTGAAATAGACTTGATAAGCATGATGATAATCAAAGCCAGGCAGATCAATGGCCACTTGCATATCTTCCAAAATAGCGGGTTGGGCTAATTCGGCTGCCGAAAGTGGTAACGTATAGGTGAGAATATAGGCACTCCCGACTAGGTCAGCAGAAACTTGAGTGGCTTGCGTAAAGGCAATACTGTCTTTACCGTAGTTAGCGGGGACATTCGCGGTGAAAGTTAAGCTGCCCGAGCCATCCGCATGTCGGGTTAACGTCGCTGTCGGTAAAATGTAATTGCTTGCTACGGAGGTTAACTTCTGATTGTCGCCCTTCATGACGGACAATGTCACCGGTTCTGGCGCAACATCGGGTGTTGGGGTGGGGGTGACGACAGTCTGCACCAATTTAATTGGTTGGATGAGGGACCCGCTAAATCGACTACTGAGTTTGTTAGCGCCAGCTGCATTGTCCCATGAGAAGCTGGTTTGCCCATCGCCAGTCAGACCTGAATAGTTAATTTGGTCAAGGTTGACCGTGGCATTCAGCCCGCTTTGGTACGTTAGTGGAATCACGGTACCATCAATGGCTTTAGCCGAGAGGTGCGTGTTAAATTGGGCGGTATCACTTGGGATAGTCAACGTTGGCATGGTGACAAATTGGAATTTAGCGTTGAGGTAGGTCAACTTTTTGAGCATTTTTAGTGGACTCAAATCTCGTACTTGGTTACGTAAAATGGTTAAATTCCCGAGTTGGGTGAGATTTGCCAAGGGCGATAAATCCGTGACCTGGTTGTTGGATAAAGACAAATTCGCCAACTGGGTCAGACCAGCTAGCGGTGATAAATCACTAACCGCATCTTTACTGAAATCAAGATCGGTTAATTGTTTTAAACCGGCCAACGGTGATAAATCAGAAATGGTTCCGTTGAAATCAATCGCCAAATCTTGTAGATTTGTCATGTTCGCCACGAGTTTCAAATCTTGGTCAGTCATGCCTAATTGTGAGAGATTCAGTTTTTTGAGTTGGGTTAAACGTTGTAACACACCAATGTTTGTTTGTGGGTTATTCCCAGTTGTGAGGCTGGTGAGGTGGCTGAGATTCGCAACAGGGCGCCAATCTGCGATTTGGTTACTGCCAAGGCTTAATGTCGTCAGCAACGGAAAGTTTGCGAGTCCGGTCACATCTGTGAGTTTGTTTCCGGATAAATCAAGCGCAGTGAGGGGAGCGGTTGGCGCCAGTGGCGGTAGCGTGGTGAGTTTGCTGTTGACTAACTTGAGCGATTGTAGTTGTTTCAGTTGTGATAAACCGGCCAGTTGTTGTGGCGCCGTGCCATAAGCATCCCCAACGAGGTTTAACTGTTGGATGGGCGCTTGCCCTAATTTTGCTAAATCGGGCAGTTGATCAGCTTTATTTAGACGTAAGCTCAGGTCGGTTAATTGTGTTAAGTGCTGCAGTGGTGATAGATCACTGATGGCATTGCCGGTCAAATCTAATTGTTGCAGATTTTTGGCGAATTCTAGCCCTTTTAAATTGGTAATATCACTATACGTTAAATTAACTGTTGTCAATTTAGCCAAATTGGCCTGTGTCAGTGGGACATCTGGTCCGAGGAGCTGTTGCAAATTGGTTTGCAAATTTTTATCGGGCAACCAAGTTGCTAAATCTGTTTCAGGTTGTGCGAGGGTTGGCGCACTACCTGTAACGTCAGCTGCAGCGATTCTCTGGGGTGACGTTGCAACGACTGTTGCAAGTGCGGCAGTTGCCAAGAAAACCGTCACGTGTTTTCGACTCATGAGCTATTATCCTATCTTTCCTATTCTACTGTCAAAGAGACTAAGGCATTATTGTATCGCATTGCTTCTCATTTCACAATTTTATGCAAAGCGTGATGGTGCCTGGGTTAAAAGCGCATGAAAAATAGCCGAAAATCCCCAGCTATCAAGGCATTTCACGCTTATCAAAGGGTATATAATGAAGTATTTGACCGGTTTTATGGTAAATACGTCAATCGTAATAAAACGCGCGTATTGTTACGGTGCCAATGGGTCACACGTCTTATCATTTGATAAATTTATCACATTATAAAACTTTTTGACTTGTCAAAACGATATAATGGGTCTATTGCCTTTTTAGGGGTTGCCGTGATAAAGGCGGCAACAGTGAGAAATAACGTTTGGTGGAGGTTGGTGTGTTTAAAAAAATTGTTTTTGGGTGTCTAGTTGGCGCCATTGTTGGGACTGCTGACATGACCCGTGTGCAGGCTCAAGCGATACCTTATCAGGTCTTGAAGTACGGAACGCATGACGTGTCGTATGCCAGTGCTTATTTTGTGACGCCGGGTGACTTAGTGCCAGCTGGCGACCAGTATCGGGCGCAACTTGTCATTGCAACACAGCACGAGTTAGGTCGGTTTCCAGTGACTATTTTGACGATTAATCAACAAAAACCAACGGTCACTCAGAGCACACAAGGTAATACCGACTATTATACATTTAGCTTTCTGGTCAAAAATCCCAATACGCTGTTAAGTGGCACGATGAAAGTTGACGTTGCGAGTTTAAATTATCACCATACTTATGATTTTAATTTGCAGTTTGATGCCAAAAATTTGCCAGCGGTAACACAATCAGCAACTACTACCACTGGGCAGGCGCAACAATCAGTACCAGCGTCAGCTGCTAGTCAAGCCGATAACCAATCCAGCACATCGGCCACCGCAGCGTCGCAGCAAGTGGTGCCGTCAGCTAACAGTAGCAGTAATGTCCAACCAGCAGCCGATCAACCAACGCCGGCGGCTGCGTCGTCGTCAACCCAACTGGCAACCTCGCAGGCTGCCAGTGTTACCAAAGCGGCAACACCAACGCCACAACGTCATCAACAAGCGCCGCTATGGCCGGCAGCCTTAGCAGGGGTCTTGTTGGGCGGGCTTGGTGTCGTTGGGCATATCGTTTGGACCAAAAAACGACAGAAAGTGAGTTAACATGGCTAAAAAACAGGTGTTGGTTAGTGGTGTGATTTTGATAATGCTCCTAATCGGTGGTGCTGGCTATGCGGTGACACAACGGCAAGCGCACCCAGCAAAACGACCGGTTGCGACAACGATGGCACAAGTGGCGATTTTTGATCGGTTGGGGGTACCGCTAGCCGCTGTGCCAACCAGTCAAGAACCGCTACCACCGCGTTATGCGCAGTTGCCAAAAGTCGGCAACCATGTGAGTGTCAATTTTGAACAAATTCTCCGTGTTCACCCCAGCGTGGTGTATGTTGATGCGGCTTTAACGGCGGATTATGCCACCAAACTAAAGGCCAGTCAGATTAAAATGACGGCACTTGATTTCACAACTTATCAGCAGTTGACGCGCAATATTTTGCAACTTGGCATGACTTATCATCAAGTTGCGTCAGCCCAGAAGTTATTGAGAACGCTTAAGTTGCCACCAAAAACGCTCAAAAAACCAGTGAAGGTTTTAATTTTGGTGGGGATGCCTGGCGGTGGCTTCTTGGTGGCAAATGCGCACAGTTATCTCGGTGATTTGGTTAAACGTGCCGGCGGTGAAGTCGTTGGCGGTGATGTGAATCAGTCTTTGACCACACCAAATCCACAAGCGATTGCCCAAGAAAATCCCGCTGTTGTGATACGACTGGCTCATGCGATGCCAACCCAGGTCAAGCAGAGTTTTGATCAAATATTTCAGCAAGCGCCTTATGCGCATTTAAAGGCGACGCAATCAGGTCAAATTCATGATGTCTCGGCCCCTGATTTTGGGATGACGGCAAACTTACAAGTCGTGACGGCCTATCGCGATATTCAACAATGGCTGGCGGTGGCGCAATGAGACGATGGGGGATGCTGATCTTGTATTTGGGTATTGTGTTAGTGGTGGTGATAACATTGGGCTTTCCGTTAGGAAATCAATGGCCGAGTTGGGATATTTTTTGGCAATTGCGCTTGCCCCGCGTTCTGTTCGCTTTAATAGGTGGAGCAATGCTAGCAGTTAGTGCCTTGATTTTCCAAACAACTTTACGACATCACTATATTGATGCCAGTATGCTGGGCTTGGCGAGTGGCAGTGAGTTAGGCCTAGCGTTATTGACGGTAATCTGGGCGCCCGCGCTGACCTATCGCGTGGCCATTGGGGCCATGCTGGCGATGGGGTGGTTAGTTGTATTGCGCCGCAGTGTCTTAAAAATGGGCCGCCAACCTCTATTGTTGCCACTGGGTGGACTCGCGTTGGCGTTGTTTTTCAATGCTGGCACCAGTTTACTGACTAACCAACAAGGTTTGCTGGGGAAGTCACTGGCCAACGTGACCGTGACCGACACTTGGTTGTTAACCGTGATTGGTTTGATGGGGCTAATCTTCATACAATTGCGACCGGCACAATTAGCATTATTTGCTTTGTCGCAGGGCCATATTGCACGCTTGGGCTATCCTGAATCGCGATTAAGTTGGCCCTGGCAGCTTGTCGCAGCAGGTTATATTGGTGCGGTGAGTGCTGTATTAGGGACAATTTTTTTTGTGGGGCTAATCGTAGCGCAATTAGTGCGTTTTTGGTTTGGTGGCAGTGCGCAACAACGCTTGTTACCAACTGCGTTGTTCGGTACATTGGTCTTGAGTTTGAGTGATATGCTGGCCCATAGTAGCCGCTATCCGATTGAATTACCAACGGGGGCAATGCTGATGTTACTAACAGCCCCATTTTTTATGGTTTTATGGTGGCGACAATATGAAAATTAACGACTTAACCTTGCCACGTGATCTATTGCACGAACAGACGGTATGCTGGCCTGATCAAGGCATAACCGTGATGCTTGGTCAAAATGGGGTTGGGAAATCAACGTTACTAGCTGAATTAGCCCGTCGATTACCGGAAGCGGCTTATTTACCGCAAAAAAATGACATTTACGACGATATTTCGGTACAAGCGGTGCTAGCACTTGGCCAGCAACGTGCGACCCAACCTACACGTCTTGATGTGGTTGCGGCGTTTGATCTCGCACCTTTACTGAAAACTGCCATGCGGACACTGTCTGGCGGTCAACAACAGCGCGTTTGGTTAGCATTTATGCTGGTCCAACAGGCACCAATTTTACTTCTAGACGAACCACTGGCAGCTTTAGATTTACGCTATCAAAAACGGTTGACGCAGTTACTTGTGACAACACAGACAAGCGTGATCATGATTGTGCATGATTTGAACTATGCGCAACGGGTGGCAGATTGGGTCTGGATAATGCATGAACAGACTGTTATTGCCGGTACGCCAACGGAGATGTTGAATGATGCGCTATTATCCGCTGTTTTCCAGACGACGATTCAACATCAGGTCACGGTGGACGGACAGCGTTATTTTGATAGTTAAGCACTAAAAAAAGCAATCCATGCGGATTGCTTTTTATTAAGCGATTGTTTTGAGTTGACCGCGGACTTGATCCAGTGAAGTGAAGCCTTTCTCTGCTAAAATAGCGGCTAATTCTGTTTCAAGTCGTTCAAAGACACCAATACCTTCAACTGCCAATTGTGAGCCGACTTCAACCAAATCGGCCCCACATAACACATGGTCGTAAACATCACGGCCAGTTGTGACACCACCAGTACCAATAATTTTGATATCGTTACGCAAGCGATCACGCAAAGCCCGAACATTAGCTAAGGCCGTGGCTTTCACAATTGTGCCACCCAAACCACCAAAGCCGGCTTTTGGCTTAATCACAACAGTATCAGTTTCAGGATCAATGACCAAACCATTACCAATTGAGTTAATCGTGTTGACAAACGCGAGTGGGAACTTGTTTAAGATAGCGGCAATCATGTCAAAATGTACAATATCAAAATATGGGGGTAATTTAACGCCCAAAGGCTTAGTGAAGAAGGCAAATGCTTCGGTTAAAATAGCTTCGGTTGCTTCAAAGTCGTAAGCTGTTTGGGGCTTGCCTGGGACATTTGGGCATGAGAGATTCAATTCAATCAAGCCGTTAAAATCTGAAGCTTCCAGTTGACGCAGCATGTCTAAATTATCTTGCTTGGAAAGACCAGCAATTGAGAAGAAAATAGGTTTATCGGTTTGCTTTTGCGAGACGTAATCCATGTAGTAGTCAAACCCAGCATTGGGCAAGCCCATTGAATTAATCGTGCCAAGATTTTGTGCCATTTCGTAGTAACGTGGCGTGGGGTTACCTTCACGCAAGGCTGGTGTTGCCGACTTTGTCACCACAGCACCAGTGTAATTGGAAGCCAGAACTGTATCAAGTTCTGCTTTTGTCTGGCACATCACCCCAGCTGCATTCAGCAAAATGTGGTCAAAATTAAAATTTTGAATGGCGGCAGTTAATTGCATGTTTCGTCTCCTCAAATTCGTCAAGTTCGCAAAATGTTAGTCCAAGTATATCAAAAAAATAAGCCGATAAAAAGGTCAAAGGTTGGGTATAATAGAAGTATGAAACAATTTAGAGTAGAAAACTTAAAAAGTACTTACGGCGAAAAAGTGTTATTTAACGATATCTCTTTTTTAATCACAGAAGGTGATCGGATTGGCTTAATTGGTGTCAATGGGTCGGGGAAAACCTCGCTTTTGAATGCCATTGCTGGCGTCAATCCAGCTGATGCCGGCCAAATCATCACACAAAATGACTACACCATTGGGTATTTGACACAGAATCCGAACTTGGATCCAGATGCCCGCGTGATGGATGCAATTTTGTCTGGTGATCAACCAATTTTTCAAACGATTCGGCAATACGAATATGCGTTGCAACATTTTGGTGAACATCCGACTGATGAGAAGGCGGCTCAACAATTTGAGGCGGCCCAAAATGCGATGGATCGTGATGACGCTTGGACGACTGAAGCGCATATTAAGTCGATTTTGACGCAATTGCACATGCCAGATTTACACCGAAAAGTGAGCGAACTTTCCGGTGGTCAGCGCAAGCGTGTGGGGTTGGCACAAGTGTTAATTGAAGCCCCAGACTTGTTGATTCTGGATGAGCCGACCAACCATCTTGACTTTGATTCAATTGCTTGGTTGGAAAAGTTTTTGGCCAATTATAAAGGTGCTGTCTTGGTTGTGACCCATGATCGGTATTTCTTAGATGCTGTGGCATCGCGTATTTTCGAATTATCATTTGGTGATTTATACGAATATAAAGGGAATTATCAGGATTATATGGCAGGCAAGTCTGAGCGGATTGCCCAGTCAAGAATTGCCGAACACAAGCAACAACAGCTCTATAAGCAAGAATTGGCTTGGATGCGTAAATCAGCACGAGCACGCACAACGAAGCAAACAGCCCGTGAAAATGCCTTTGCTGAATTAGAATCACAAATGGGGACGTTGAAGGTAGATGACGATGTTGCCGTGAATCTAGGACAACAACGACTGGGGAAAAAAGTCATCGTCATTGAGCATGCCAAGTTACAGTTTGGTAACAAACAAATTCTGGATGATTTTAATTTGCGTGTTGCTGCGGGTGATCGAATCGGAATTACCGGTGAAAACGGCGCAGGAAAAACCACCTTTTTGAATGCCATTGCCGGACAAGTACCATTAACAAGCGGTGTAATCGAGTTGGGCGAGACCGTTAAGATGGCGTATTATACACAAGTAACGGAAACGATTCCTGAGGATAAGCGGGTGATTGCCTATCTATCTGATGTGGCCAGTTCGGTCACGGATAAAAATGGCAATCAAGTTAGTGTGTCAGAACTGCTGGAACAATTCCTATTTCCACCGTTTATGCATGGCACATTGATTCGCAAATTGTCAGGTGGGGAAAAACGCCGTCTGTATCTCTTGAAACTATTGCTCCAACAACCCAATGTGTTGTTACTCGACGAACCAACAAATGATTTAGATATTAGTACATTGACGGTTTTGGAAGATTTCCTGAATGATTTTGCGGGTGCCGTGATTACGGTATCACACGATCGGTATTTCCTTGATAAAGTGGCGAACCAACTGTATATGTTTCAAGGTGATGGCGTGGTGACGCGGTATGATGGTTTGTTTAGTCAATACTTGGCCCAACAAGCCGCAGAAAAGACGGCCCAAGCTGCGAAAGTGGTCCAACCAAAGCCAACAACACCAGCTGCGCCAGCTAAAAAGAAACTCACTTATCACGAAAAGAAGGAATGGGAAACGATTGAAGACGATATTACCGAATTGGAAACGCGTCTCCAAGCTATTCCTGATGAAATGGCTAAATTTGGCACGGATTATGTGAAATTAGGCGAATTACAAAAAGAACAAGATCAACTCGAAGCCACATTGGAAGAAAAAATGTTGCGCTGGGAATATTTGAGTGAGATTGTCACAGGCTAAAAACGATCTGGCAACAGGTCGTTTTTTTGAGCATGAGTGACCGAAAACGTATGATGATTTAAGGAGTTGAACATGAACTTAAATCAACAGTTACTTGCCATCCATTTGACAGCTGGTATGGGGGTTAAAGCAGCACGTGCCGTGATCACAGCCGTTACAGCGGTGCAAGTGCCGACCATATACCCTTGGCCGCTGGATCTCATTTTGTCTTTTGGTGATCAACGCAGTCATCATTTGATTCGGCGGACGTATAGTAGTGCGGTTGAACGGGTGCAACAGTGGCCCACATCTTATATGACGTATTTTGATGCGTGTTATCCTGGTCGTCTACGAGAAATTTATGATGCCCCACTGGTCTTGTTTTACCAGGGTCATCTAGCAGCTTTAAGGTTACCCAGTCTATCCGTTGTGGGGACGCGAACCGCTACGCCGTATGGTCTAGCCGTGTTGCGGTCGCTACTACCTGATGTCGTGATTGTGTCGGGTTTAGCAAAAGGTATTGATGTGATGGCACATCAAATGACGTTGGCACAACGTGGTGTACCGATTGCCGTCATTGGCACGGGTATCGACGTGGCTTATCCCAAAGCGCATCACCACTTGCAAACCCAAATTGGCGAACAAGGATTGGTCTTAAGCGAATACCCACCTGGCACTGGACCACAAAAATCACATTTTCCTGCACGCAATCGTATCATTGCTGGGCTGTCATCAGCGACATTGGTTGTTGAAGCGAAACAACATTCAGGCAGCTTAATCACGGCTAATTTTGCCTTACAGGAAAATCGTGATGTCCTAGCAGTACCGGGGACAATTTTTTCAGCAACAGCACAAGGTACCCATGAATTGATTCAATTGGGCGCAAAATTAGTCGCAAAACCAACCGATATTCTCGAAAGTGTCCAAAATCTAGATACAATCTGATATGCTATATAATAAGAAGTGATTGGTAGGCATATCAAATGGTAGATACAGTAAAAAAAGCGACAAAAACAACAAAAAAAGCGGCAACCAAAAAGCCGGCAAAGCGCAAGACGACGACTAAAGCCAAGAAAAATTTAGTGATTGTGGAAAGTCCATCAAAGGCTAAAACAATTGAAAAATACTTGGGGAGTACGTATAAAGTTATTGCCAGTCTTGGGCATGTGCGTGATTTGCCGAAATCCACTTTAGGTGTTGATGTCGACAATGATTACGATCCGAAGTATATCACGATTCGTGGTAAAGGGGATGTGATCAAGGGACTGCGTAAGGAAGCAAAAGCAGCTAAAAAAGTTTATTTGGCAAGCGATCCGGATCGTGAAGGAGAAGCCATTGCCTGGCACTTACAACATCTGCTTGATTTGGATCAAGACCAACCTAATCGCGTTGTGTTTAATGAAATTACCAAAGATACGGTCAAAAATGCGTTTAAAACACCACGAACAATTAATCAAGACCTCGTTGATGCGCAACAAGCGCGACGTATCCTTGATCGCTTAGTGGGTTATTCTATTTCGCCAATTCTTTGGAAAACGGTTAAGCGTGGTTTGTCAGCTGGACGGGTACAGTCTGTCGCGCTGGGATTAATCATTGCCCGCGAACAAGAAATTCAAGCCTTTGAACCAGAAGAATACTGGACATTAGATTCCGAATTTAAAAAATCACGAACTAAATTCAAAGCCACGTTTTATGGCGTAGATGATCAAAAAACAAAATTGCCGGATCAGGCGCATGTGCAAGAAGTCATGCAACGTTTTGACCGTGAAGCAGATTTTGAGGTTGTTACTGTAGAAGCCAAAGAACGGAAGCGCAACCCGCAGCTACCGTTTACCACGTCAACGATGCAACAAACAGCTAATACGCAGCTTAATTTCCGGACGCGAAAAACAATGATGACCGCCCAACAATTGTATGAAGGGATTAACTTAGGGCGTGGCATTGGTCAAGTCGGTTTGATTACTTATATGCGTACGGATTCAACGCGTATCTCAACTGTGGCACGCAACGCGGCGGCACAATATATTCATGAGACTTGGGGGCCGGAATATTCACGCCACCAGCCGTTAAAAGGTGATTTACCAGAAGGTGCGCAAGATGCGCATGAAGCGATCCGACCAACGGATGTCATGCGAACACCCGCAAGTATCAAAGATAAATTAACCCCTGATCAGTTTAAGTTGTATAGTTTGATCTGGTCACGGTTTGTGGCCAGCCAAATGACGCCTGAAATCTTAGACACGATGGCTGTTACGATTAAGCAAAACGGCGTGACGTTCCGGGCCAATGGGTCTAAAACTAAATTTCAAGGGTTTACTAAGGCGTATCCAGCCGCAAAAGAAAAAGATAATGCGCTACCGGAATTAGCGGTTGGTGATCAGATTCGGTTAGCCAACATTAATCCGGAACAGCATTTCACCTTACCACCAGCACGGTATTCAGAAGCAGCGCTGATCAAAGCGTTAGAAGAAAACGGCGTTGGGCGGCCATCAACTTATGCGCCAACGCTAGATACTATTCAACGCCGGAATTATGTCAGAATTGATGCGCGTAAGTTTGTGCCAACAGAATTAGGGGAAATCGTACAAAAAATTGTCGTGGATAATTTCCCCGATGTTACGGATACACAGTTTACCGCCCGCATTGAGCATGAGTTAGATGAAGTTGAAACGGGTGATAAGCAGTGGGTACCCGTCATTGATGCGTTCTTTAAGCCGTTTTCAAAAGAAGTCGATAACGCTGCCGCCACCTTGGAAAAGGTCATTATGCATGATGAACTGGCTGGGATGGACTGTGAGGTTTGCGGGTCACCGATGATTGTTAAAATGGGCCGATATGGTAAATTCTTTGCTTGTGCACGTTTTCCTGATTGCCGGCATACACAAACTATTATTAAAGAAATTGGTTTGACATGTCCAAAGTGTCATAAAGGTCAAGTGGTTGAACGCAAAACGAAAAAACAACGGACATTCTATGGCTGCTCACGCTATCCAGATTGTGATTTTGTCTCTTGGGAGAAGCCTACGGATAAAACCTTAGCTGATGGCACAACGCCAAAAGATGAGGCACAAACAGCGGATCAAAAGTAAATTAAGATTGGGCTGTGCTGGTTTGACGCAAATAACAGCACACGATTGACAGCCAAAAACGGTGACCAGTGATGGCTCACCGTTTTTTTGTGGCTCTGTATTATGTGATGAGGTGAGTT
Organism: Leuconostoc lactis; assembly: GCF_007954625.1. Classification (NCBI taxonomy): domain Bacteria; kingdom Bacillati; phylum Bacillota; class Bacilli; order Lactobacillales; family Lactobacillaceae; genus Leuconostoc; species Leuconostoc lactis. The sequence goes on from NZ_CP042420.1 coordinate 1,283,802, forward strand.
TGAAAGATGACCTTGATGTGTCGTCATGAAAGTCGCTGATGCACTTAAAGTGCAGATGACGTGTCGTGAAAAAATTTACATAACAATAATGGCACTGTAATTTTGTGATAAAAATTTCATGAAATCGCGTGCAACGTTGATTTTATCGTATGAGATATCACGAAGGTAATGAGTTTGGGGCTTGCTATTATAGTGACCATAACCTATACTAAGTAAGTGAAATGAAAGCGCTTACAAAAAGCGATCATATTTGAAGGAGAGTAGTAACATGGCAGGTAACAAAATTTCAGCAGGTCTTGCGGCATTAAAGGTAATGTCAGGTTGGGGTGTCGACACAATGTATGGGATTCCATCTGGTACTTTAAGTGGTTTGATGAATGCAATGGGGCATCCTGATAATGACATCAAGTTTCTTCAGGTGAAACACGAAGAAGTTGGCGCAATGGCTGCTGTTATGCAATGGAAATTCGGTGGTGAGTTGGGTGTGACGGTAGGATCTGGTGGTCCCGGTGCAACACATTTAATTAACGGGCTTTATGATGCCGCGATGGATAATATTCCAGTGTTAGCCATCTTGGGCTCAAAGCCAGTTCGTGAATTGAACATGGATTCATTTCAGGAATTAAACCAAAACCCAATGTACGAAAGCATTGCTGTTTATAACCGTCGTGTTGCCACTGCTGAACAATTACCGCATTTGGTTGATGATGCGATCCGAACGGCAATTGCAAAACGTGGTGTTGCTGTGTTAGAAGTCCCAGCTGATTTTGGCTTTACGGAAATTGATGCTGACGCACTTTACTCTTCACCGCTTTATTCATCAGGTTTGACTTATAAAGAATACCGTTCAGCCCCAGTGGACGAAGCCGATATTGATGCGGCGGTAGAACTGTTGAACCAAGCAAAGCGACCAATCATCTATGCTGGAATTGGGACAATGGGACATGGCCCAGCCGTCCAAGAATTATCCCGTAAGCTTAAAGCACCGATTATTACGACAGGGAAGAACTTTGAAACATTTGAGTGGGATTTTGAAGGCTTTACGGGCTCAACGTTCCGTGTTGGTTGGAAACCAGCCAACGAAGCTGTTTTGGAAGCTGATACGGTCTTGTTTGCGGGGACAAACTTCCCATTCTCTGAAGTTGAAGGGACTTTCCGCAATGTTAAGAAGTTCATCCAAATTGACAGCAACCCTGCCATGTTAGGTAAGCGTCACCGCAATGATGTGGCGATCTTAGGTGATGCTGGTGAGGCCATTACGGCAATTTTGGATAAGGTGACTGCAGTTTCTGATTCGCCATGGTGGCAAGCTAACGTTAAAAATGTGCAAAACTGGCGTCAATATCTGAACCGCTTGGAACAAAAAACTGAAGGCGATTTACAAGCTTATCAAGTCTATCAGGCGATTAATAAGTATGCCGACGAAGATGCGATTTTCTCAACTGATGTTGGTAATGTGACGCAAATGTCAGTACGTCACTTGCATATGACGCCTAAGAATATGTGGCGGACGTCACCATTATTTGCCACAATGGGCATTGGGTTGCCAGGTGGGATTGGGGCTAAAAACACTTATCCTGACCGACAAGTCTGGAACTTAATGGGTGATGGTGCTTTCTCAATGACATACCCAGACGTGGTGACTAACGTGCGTTATAACTTACCAGTAATTAACGTCGTGTTTACCAATACGGAATATGGCTTCATTAAAAATAAGTATGAAGATACGAATACGTATAACTTCGGCGTGGACTTTACCGACGTTGATTATGCTAAGATTGCGGAAGCTCAAGGGGCAGTTGGTTTAACTGTGCGCCGCATTGAAGATGTTGATCGGGTTGTGAAAGAAGCCGTTGACTACTACAACCAAGGTCGCGTGGTTGTGATTGATGCAAAAATCACGAAGGATCGACCAATCCCAGTTGAAACGTTAAAGCTTGATCCAAAGTTGTATAGCGAAGATGTCATTACGGCTTATAAAGAACGGTATGAAGCACAAGATCTTGTGCCATTCCGTGAATTCCTTGAAGCCGAAGGCCTAACGTCACAAGTTGTTGCAGCAGCTACTGGTAATAAATATAGTTTTTAAGCGCAACTCGCGATGTGTTAAATAGCGGTGAGCGAAAAAGGTCAGATACTTGTGTATCTGACCTTTTTTGTGCGCATCTGTGGTGATAATGCCTGTTATGGTGTAGGATTTGGCTTTGCAATCATGGTTTAACGTCACCATGATTGCAGTCACTATAAATTCAAAACCGGCCATAGCCTTTTTGGCGATTTTTTTTAAGATTTCTGACGCGCTTTGCTTCAGATTTGCTGCCAAAATAGCGATTGAACTTATCTTCAGCAATTTCTGATGCTGACATTTGCGTGTACTTATTTTCTCGTAATATTTTTTGATAATTGTCGAAGCGTTTTTGAGATAAGCGACCGCTTGCTATTGCTGAAAAAATGGCGCAATCCGGTTCACCATGATGTTGGCAATTTTTATAGCGACAGTTTTGAGCCAAAAGCGCAATATCTTCAAAAGTTTCCTCGGTATTGCCAACATCAATTTGTAATTCTCGCATACCTGGTGTATCGATGATCTGACTACCATTTTCTAATCGAAATAATTGTCTATGGGTAGTGGCATGTTTACCTTTATGGTCACGCATGCGAACTTGTTTCGTCTGCATGGCTTCATAGCCAAGAAGATTGTTGATCAACGTTGATTTTCCGACGCCAGATGAGCCAATAAACACAACAGTTTGTGGTTGAGCCAATAAAAAATGTTTTAATGAAGCAAACTCATGACTGTCTGTCACGAAGATAGGTAACGATTTGGCAATTTGTTTAAGGGCTGCCATTTTGTTTTCTAAATCAACAACTAAATCAGCTTTTGTCAAAATGATGGCCGGTTGGGCACCGCTTTCCCAAGCGACAGATAGGTAACGTTCGATGCGACTTAAATTGAAATTTTGATCAAGTGAGGTGGTGACAAAAACAATGTCGATATTGGCCGCAATCGGCTGAACAGTATGACTGCTGCCAGAAGTGACGCGTGACAGTAAACTTTTGCGTGGACAAACGCGATGAATAATCGCTATTTTATCAAAAGGTGAATGTGTTATTGCCACAATGTCGCCCACAACAGGATATGATAACGACGTGCTAATATTGTAAGCGAACTGGCCAGAAATTTTTGCTAACAAAACGTCGTTGTCCAACGCATGATGTTTAGCAACGGTATATAAATCATGATTTTGTGACACAACAGTCGCAAAAAATGTGGTTGAACTTTTTTCTAACATATCAAGATCCTTGATTAAATAGTATCACAACTAGAAAAGTAATGAAATATTAACGAATCGAAGTGTTTAACTAATAAAAAACTTATTTCACTCTAATGTATCAGAGGATGGATTTTATTGTCGATGTCGTGGCTTATTTTCCGTATTGACCAGAGAGCGAACATGAGAAAATGCCAAGATACCTCAAAATAAAGTGAAAAAAGTCTAGTCATTACTGCTTGAAAACACAATATAGGACATCTAAACCAGAAAAAAGTTAAAAGGTTATCAATTTTTGGTTTGGCACTAACGGGCTCACGTTCTTTTTGGTTTACATAATCTGGTAACGTAAAAATAAAAATGCCGTCATATCAACGATTGCACCGAAACAAATGACTTGACAAGTTGCGCGTAAAAACGTATAATTTTTTGTACAGTTCATTCGTGTCGCAGACTGTGGTCTGCGACTTTTATTATTGAAAGGCGGCCATGGCAAGTCGAATCCCAGATGCCTTCATTGATGAAGTGCGTAAAAAAGTGAATATTGTTGATGTGATCGGGGAATATACACAACTGGTTAAACGCGGACGCCAATGGAACGGATCGTGTCCTTTCCATGATGATCGCCATCCATCACTCTTCGTTGAAGAAAATAAGCAAGTCTTTAACTGTTTCTCTTGTGGTCGTTCAGGCTCCGTCTTTTCTTTTATCATGGAAAAAGAAGGGCTGAGTTATCCTGAAGCGGTCCTATCTTTGGCTGAAAAAGCGGATATGCCGGTTGATCAACAATTGACAGCGCAAGCCGCTCATCCCATTGACAGTCGCACGCAAGCCATTTATGATTTGCATTCAGCGGCACAGCGGTTGTATCAGCATATTTTATTAAATACCACCTCAGGTGAAACAGCCTTAGCTTATTTACACGATAAGCGGCAGTTATCTGATATGGTCATCAAGCAATTTGGGATTGGCTTTGTGCCGGACGACAATGTGTTATTGCAGTACGCCAAAGATCAAAACATTGCACCAGATATCCTACAAGCATCGGAATTATTTATTACAAACGATCAAGGGGTGATGCGTGATCGTTTTGCGGGACGGATTGTGTGGCCCATCAAGACGGCACGTGGCCAAGTGGTTGGTTTTTCTGGGCGTGCCCTTGCGTCAGATAACACCATCAAATATATGAACAGCCCGGAAAGTCCATTTTTCACAAAAGGCAAAATTCTTTATAATTTTGACCGTACCAAAAATCAGATGCGGCAAACCAATACAGCCCTGATTTTTGAAGGCTTTATGGATGTCATTTCGGCAGACATGGCGGGCAAAACCATGGGTGTTGCCACGATGGGAACGGCTTTAACCCCAGAACATGTTCAGCAATTGGCACGGGTTGCCCAACGTATTTTACTCGTTTACGATGGGGATGAAGCGGGTCAAAAAGCAGCTAAACGTGCGATTGATTTAATTCGCACGCATGCGCAACAAGTTGAAATTGGGGTCGTGCATTTGCCAGATCAATTGGATCCGGATGACCTGCGGATTCAGCGTGGCACCGCTGCCTTGCAACAAGCCTTGGAACAAAATATTCAAACACCGGTTGAATTCTTGGTCAACGCTGCTCGGACTGGGAAAAATCTCAGTAACCAAGTGCAGTATCTGGCTTTTTTGCAAGAGGTGATGCAAACCTTGCAACAAGCCACGCCAGTTGAACAAGATTTACAACTGACCAAAATCGCCAATGAGTTTGGCACCTCAAAACAAGCGTTGCAGGCACAATTGCAACAAACGTTGGCTCAAAATCGGGCTAGACCGGCTGCTACGAAAAGTTATTCAAAACGTGCGCCCAAAGCCTACACGGATCAAATGGTACCACCGCCCGCAGCACCAGCTGATAGCGAGCCGCGGGTTGGCCAACGCTTAACTAAAGTTGAGCAGGCGGAACGCGCCTTGCTCATGGCCATGATTAAGTCACCACAGGTATTGGCCCAAGTCAAAG